>JBFHJC010000001.1:0-52716 GCA_041596155.1 Ilumatobacter sp.
CAGGGCGCCAACCTGATCTCGAACGTGCCGCACAACCTCACCGAGGCGGGCGTCACGATCGCGATGATGGTCCGCCATGCTCTCGACACCGGCGCCGGCGAGATCGAGGTCACCGAGCAGGCGCAGACCGAGTGGGTCGACCTCCTGCTGAGCGGCCCGCCGACGATGTTCAACAACCCCGACTGCACGCCCGGCTACTACAACAACGAGGGCCAGCCGAACGCGACCACGGCGCGGTACATGCGGGGCTACCCGCAGGGCGCGATGGCCTACTTCCAGTACCTGCGCGAGTGGCGGGAGTCGGGCGGGTTCGACGGCGTCGAGTTCCGCTGACCCGAGCGGGGCTTCCGGAACGCGAAGCCGCCCACCGGCGACTGGGCGGAAGGGAGTCGGCCGGTGGGCGGCGGACACTCGCCGGCTCCACGGGCGGAGCCGACGGTGTGCAGACGTCGAACGGGCGTCAGGCCGTTCGCGACTTGAAGATGCTGTAGCCGCCGGGTCCGACGAGGAACGCGGCGACGATCAGCAGGATGCCGAGCAGGATCTGACCCTGCACGAGCTGTACGACGCCGATGATCCCGATGATCACGGCGAGGATCCACAGAAGGGTCGAGCTCATGGTTGTCTCCTTGGCGGGGGTGGGCTGCGCGGTTTCGCAGACAGCAGGGCGATACCCCACCGCCTGTGCCGCCAAACCAGTCACACGTTCATGTCGCGCTCACCCACCGCATCCCGGGCTGAGCGCGACATGCAGGGAGGCGGCCCCCGGGCAGCCCGGGGATCATTGCGTGAACTGGTGGAGCGCGCCGCCCTCGTCGGCGAGCCGCCGGAGCAGCTTCGACGGCTCCCAGTGGCCGCCACCGAGTCGTTCGGCATAGTGCTCGATGCGATCCGCGACCTCGCCGAGGCCGACCGTGTCGGCCCAGTACATCGGCCCGCCGCGGTACACGGGCCAGCCGTAGCCGTTCACCCACACGACGTCGATGTCGCTGCCGCGGATCGCGATGCCCTCGTCGAGAATCTTCACGCCCTCGTTCACCATCGGGTAGAGGAGGCGCTCCAGGATCTCCTGGTCGGACACGTCGCGCTGCTCGATGCCCCGGCCGGTCGCGAACTCGCGGATCATCTCGACGACCTCGGGGTCGGGGGTGGCGGCCCGCGTCTCCGGGTCGTAGATGTAGTAGCCGCGTCCGTTCTTCTGGCCGCGACGACCGCTCTCGCACATGATCTCGCGCACCGTCGACGACGTCGACGTCTCCGCCTTCCAGCCGATGTCGAGTCCGGCGAGGTCGCTCATCGCGTACGGACCCATCGGGAACCCGAAGTCGTAGAGCACCTGGTCGACCTGAGCAGGCGTCGCGCCCTCGAGGATGAGCCGGTCGGCTTCGACCCGGCGCCGGGCGAGCATCCGGTTGCCGACGAAGCCGTCGCAGTTGCCGACGAGCACGGCGATCTTGCCGATCCGCTTACCGACCGCCATTGCGGTCGCGATCGTGGTCGGCGACGACGCCGTGCCCCGCACGACCTCGAGCAGCTTCATGACGTTGGCCGGCGAGAAGAAGTGCATGCCGATCACGTGTCCGGGCCGCGACGTGGCGGCGGCCATCTCGTCGATGTTCAGGTACGAGGTGTTCGAGGCCATCACGGCCTCGGGCTTGCAGATGCCGTCCAGCTCGGCGAACACCGACCTCTTCAGCTCCATGTCCTCGAACACGGCCTCGACGACCATGTCGCAGGCGGCGAAGTCGGCCTTGTCGGTCGAGCCGGTGATCAGCGCCATGCGCTGCTCGACCTGTTCGGGGGTGGTCGAGCGCGATCGTTCGTAGTTCTTGCGCACCACGCCGAGACCCCGATCGAGCGACTCCTGGTCGCGCTCGACGATGGTCACCGGGATGCCGGCGTTGGCGAAGTTCATCGCGATGCCACCACCCATCGTGCCCGCACCGAGCACCCCGGCGTGCCGGATCTCGAGGACCGGGGTGTCCTTGGGGATGTCGGGGATCTTCTTCGCCGCCCGTTCGGCGAAGAAGTAGTAGCGCTGGGCCGCCGACTGGGGGCCGGTCATCAGCTCCATGAAGAGCCGGCGCTCGACCTGCAGGCCCTCGTCGAAGGGCAGGTTCGCCGCCGCCTCGATGCACTGGATGTTGTACTCCGGGGCGAGGAAGCCGCGGGTCTTCCGCGCGATCGACGCCCGGAACCGATCGAACAGCTCGCCGTCGCCCCGAGCGGCGGCGACCTTGTCGTCGCGATCGCGCACCTTCGCCAGCGGCAGGTCCTGCGCGACGGCGCGCCTCGCGAACTCGATCGCGGCCGTACGCAGCGCGGCCAGGTCGCCGTCGACCACCTCGTCGACCAGACCGCCGTCGAGCGCTTCGTCGGTGCCGATGTGGCGGCCGGAGGTGACCATCTCCAACGCCTTGGGCACCCCGACCAGGCGCGGCAGCCGCTGGGTGCCACCGGCGCCCGGGAGCAAGCCGAGGTTGACCTCGGGCAGTCCGAACTTCGCCGACGACAGCGCGACCCGGTAGTGGGCGCACAGCGCGACCTCGAGGCCGCCGCCGAGTGCGGTGCCATGGATCGCGGCGACGACCGGTATCGGCGAGTCCTCCATCTTTGCCTGCGTGGCCGGCAGGCTCGGCCCGCGCTGCTCGCCGCCGAACTCGCTGATGTCGGCACCGGCGATGAACGTGCGCCCGTCGCAGATCAGCACGACGGCCGATGCACCGTCCGCGACCGCCCGGTCGAACCCGTCGTGCAGCCCCAGGCGGACGTGCCAGCTCAGGGCATTCACCGGCGGGTTGTTCACGACGATGACGGCGACGTCGCCGTCGCGTTCGAGGCGGACGGATTCGGAGAGCTCGGCCATGTCGCCAGTCAAGCAGCCGGCCCGCCGGTCCGGGAAGGCGGCCCGCGGCCGCTCTCGCGGACGTCCCGCGGACCAGTCGGGCACCGGAGGGGGTTTCATGGGACGTGCAGATGGGAACGCGACCAACCATGCGGCTCGCGCGCGCGACCGACCAGGCCAGGACGTATGCAGAGGTGCGCGCCTTGAGCGAGCGCCTCGCCGAGCCGCTGTCGCCAGAAGACCAGACCGCCCAGACGATGCCCGACGTGAGCCCCACGAAGTGGCACCTCGCCCACACCACGTGGTTCTTCGAGACGTTCGTGCTCGAGCGTCACGAGCCGGGGTTCCGACCCCACGATCCGGCGTTCCGCGTCTTGTTCAACAGCTACTACCAGGGTGTCGGGGATCAGTATCCGCGGGCCGAGCGAGGGGCGATCACGCGTCCCGGGGTGGCCGAGGTCCTGGGGTACCGGCGCGCCGTCGACGAGCGCATCGCCGCAATCGTCGACGAGCTCGACGGAGACGCCTGCGACCTCGTCGAGCTCGGGCTCCACCACGAACAGCAGCATCAGGAGCTGCTCCTGATGGACATCAAGCACGTCCTGTCGCGCAATCCGACCAGGCCGGTGTACGCCCCACAGTGCGATCCGATCGACGCTGGCCCCGATCCGGCGCGCTGGGTGGCCATCGACGGCGGTCTGGTCGACGTCGGTCACGGTGGGGACGGCTTCGCGTACGACAACGAATGCCCCCAGCATCGCGTCCACCTCGATCCGTACGAGCTGGCCGACCGGCTCGTCACGTCGGGCGAATGGATCGAGTTCATCGACGACGGCGGATACGAACGGCCCGACCTGTGGCTCTCCGACGGCTGGTATGCGGTGCAACAGCACGGCTGGGTCGCTCCGCTCTACTGGCAGCACATCGACGGCGAGTGGAACGTCCACACCCTCGGCGGCACCCGACCGGTCGCTCCGGCCGAACCGGTGTGCCACGTCAGCCACTACGAGGCGGACGCGTTCGCGCGTTGGGCAGGCGCGCGGCTTCCGACCGAATTCGAGTGGGAGCACGCCGTGAGCACCGCCGGCTCCCAGGACCGGTGGTTCGCGCTCGACGGCCTGCACCCCGTCGCCGCTCCCCGGCCCACCGATCGAGGCGTCGTCCGCCAGGCGGCGGGGGAGTGCTGGCAGTGGACCGCCTCCGCCTACCTGCCGTATCCGGGTTTCGTGCCGGCGGCCGGGGCCGTCGGCGAGTACAACGGCAAGTTCATGTCGGGCCAGATGGTGCTGCGCGGATCGAGCGCACTCACGCCCCCCGGGCACACCCGGCCCACCTATCGGAACTTCTTCCCACCCGCGGCGCGTTGGCCGATGACCGGGGTGCGCATGGCGAGGAACGACGACCGATGAGCGGCGTCGTGCTGGAGCCGACGTTCGAGAACCATCTCGAGGAAGGGTGGGCGCGCCGCGCCCTCGTCGAAGACGTCCGCCACGGCCTCGCCCGTCCCCCGTTCCGCCTGACGCCGAGGTGGTTGTACGACGAGCGCGGGAGTGAGCTGTTCGACCGCATCACCCGGCTCCCGGAGTACTACCTCACCGAGGCCGAACGCGAGGTCCTGCGGCGGGAGGCCGACCACATCGCCGAGCTGACCGGCGCCGACACCCTCGTCGAGCTGGGCTCGGGTACCTCCGACAAGACGCACACCCTCCTGCGGGCGTTCACTGCGGGCGACCAGCTCCGGCGGTTCGTGCCGTTCGACGTCAGCGAGGAGACGTTGCGCGACGCCGCGCGGCGCGTCGCAGAGCGCTACCCGGGCGTCCACGTGCACGGCATCGTCGGTGACTTCACGACGCACCTGGCGCACATCCCCACCGACGGGACGCCGCTGGTCGCCTTCTTGGGCTCGACGATCGGCAATCTGTACGAGGAGGAACGCCAGGCGTTCCTGGCGATGCTCGGCGACCGGCTCGCCGGCGGCGGGTGGTTCCTCGTCGGCGTCGACCTCGTCAAGCCGGTCGAACGGCTCACGCCTGCGTACGACGACAGCCGCGGTGTCACCGCCCAGTTCACCCGCAACGTGCTGCGGGTGATCAACCGGGAGCTCGCAGCCGACTTCGACATCGAATCGTTCGACCACGTCGCGATCTGGGACCCGTCGCTCGAACGGATCGACATCCGGCTGCGGGCGATCGGCGATCACCACGTCCGCATCCCTGGCGCCGACCTCGAGGTCGACCTGTACGACGGCGCCGAGATCCACGTCGAGGTGTCGACCAAGTTCCGGATCTCGCGCATCGCCGCCGACCTCGAACGAGCGGGCTTCGCTGTCCGCAACGTGTGGACCGACCGTCGCGGCGACTTCGCCGTCGTGCTCGCCCGAGCCTGATCGCGCTCGCCGTCCTACCGTGGACGGATGGACCGCAGCACGACGACACCGGACGACTTCCTGGCCGCCATCGACGACGCGGAGGTTCGCGAGGCGATGGTCGCGCTCGACCACGTGATCGCGGCGGCGATGCCCGGACGCTCGCGGACCTTGTGGCAAGGCGTGTTCTGGGGCGGCACCCATCAGTCGATCATCGGGTATGGCGACATCGTGCAACCGCGCCCGCGCGGTGCCCACGCGGAGTGGTTCCTGGTCGGCCTGGCACGCCAGAAGTCCGGCTTCAGCGTGTACGTGAACGCGGTCGAGGACGGCGCCTACCTGGGCGGTCGCTACGCCGACCGGCTCGGCAAGGTCAAGGTCGGGTCGGCGAGCCTGGGTTTCCGCCGTGTCGCCGACATCGATCTGGACGTGCTCGCCGAGCTGTCGGCCCACGCCGACCGCATCACACCCCCCGATGCTCGTCGCGCCTGAGCGCTCGCTACACCAGCGGCTTGCCGAGGCGGCGTCGGACCGTGTTCCGGACTCGTGTGCGCAGCTTCTCGACCGCCAGGTAGAAGACGGGGAACGCGACCAGGACCAGGATCGTCGAGCTGATCAGCCCGCCGATCAGCGTGAAGCTCAACGACTCCCAGAACGGATCGCTGAGCGCCAGGGGCAGCAGCCCGACCACCGTGGTGAAGGTGGTGGCGACCAGCGGCCGGAAGCGGCGCTCGACCGCGTCGGCGATGGCCAGGCCCGGGCGCAGGCCGCGTCGACGCGCCTGGTTCGCCGCGTCCACCAGCAGGATCGTGTTGTTGACGACGACGCCGATCAGCGCGATGAACCCGACCATCACGAAGAAGCTGAGCGGGTTGCCGCTGAGGTTCAGCGCCGTGAACACGCCCATGAAGCTGAACGGGATGGCCAGGAAGATGAGCAGCGGCTGCACGAGTGACCGGAACTGCACGACGAGCAGCACCAGCATCAGGAGCAAGGCGACGACGAGCGCCCGTCCGAGGGCTGCGAAGTCGTCCTGGTTGTCCGACTCCTGGCCGTAGTCGAAGCTGATGGCGTCCGGGCGGAGCCCGGCGGCGGCCAGCTCGTCGGGGCCGAACAGCTCGGCCACGAGTTCCTCGGCGGCGTCGAGGTTGTTCGTGAGGTCGTCCGTGGTGAACTTGGCGCGCACCTCGATCTGGCGCTGCCCGTCGATCCGATAGACGATGCCCTCGGTCGACACGATCGCGTCCTCGACGACGGTCGCCTCGCCGGACGCCTTGTCGAGCTCGGCGCCGATCAGCGCGGTGCGGAGCTCGGCGGCGACCCGACGGCCGGCCTCGACGCTGTCGTCGTCGACGGTGATCTGAGCGGCGAACGGGTACTCCTCGACCGGCGGGCCGTTCTCGAGCTGGATCACCGAGGCCCTCATGCCGGGTACCGCGCCCAGCGCCTGCTCGAGTCGTTCGACGTACACCGGCGACTTGGTGTCGCGCTCGTCGAACGGGGTCAGATCGACGATCGCGAACAACTGGCGCTCGTTGGCGTTGATGTACTGGGAGCGCACCAGGTCGCCACCGACCGTCGCCAGCACGATCTCGTCGACCTCGTCGCTCAGCTCCTGGGCCTGTTCGATCGTCGTGCCGGCGTCGAAGTCGGCGGTCACGAACAGGGAGTTGGCGTCGTCGGTCGGCGGGAAGATGTTGAACCCGAGCGTCGCCGCGACCTGGAACGAACCGAACACGACACCGATCGCGCCCGCGAGCACCGCGAGGCCCACGGCGACGCCCTTGCCGCCGTGGCTCGACGGGTACTCGGCCAGCCGTCCGAGGCCGCGGGCGGTGCGGCGCTCGGCGCGCGTGACCGGGTTGTGCGGAGCGACGCCGCGGAGCAGGAACGGCTTGGCGATGGCGGGGATGAACAACACCGAGAACAGGAACGAGAGCAGCAGCGTGAGGATGACCGTCGCCGGGATGGCTCGGATGAACTCGCCGAGCACACCGGTGACGAACAGCATGGGCGCGAACACGAGCACCGTCGTGAGCGTGCCCGAGAGCGATGCGGTGCCGACACGGTTGATCGCCGTCCGAACCACGCCGATCGCGTCATCGGCCTCGTCCCGGTTGGCGTCGATCGATTCGGAGATGACGATCGCGTCGTCGACGAGCAGTCCGAGCGTGAGGATCAGGCCGAACAGCGTGATCGTGTTCAAGGAGTATCCGAGCGCCCAGAGGCCACCGAGCGCCGCCATGACCACCGTCGCCATGAACAGGGCCGTGACGATCGACACCCGCCAACCGATCAGGAGGAAGCTGACGATCGCCACGGCGATCAGGCCCTGCAGCAGGCTGCGCGTCAACGAGCTGATCTGGGTGCGGATGTCGTTGGCGAAGTCGGCCGTGACCGCCGCCCGGTAGCCGTCGGACAGGACCGTCTGCTCGTCGAGCAACCCGTTGATCTCGTCGCTGAAGCCGAGCAGGTCGAGGTCGCTGCCGTCCGACCGGACGAGCCCGATCGCGATGGCCTCGTCGTACCGTCCGGTGTCGGCGAACGCGACGCGGATGAAACGTGTGCGGCGGACCTCCTCCTCGCCCGTCGCGGCGTTCACGCCCTCGGTCAGCAGGTTGCGCACGTCGGCTCGCTCGACACCGTCACCCGTCTCGAGATACGTCTCCAGCTTCGCGGCCTCCGCCTCGAGCTCTGCCGCCGACGAGTCCGCCGGACCGCTGATCGTCACCAGCAGGTCGTAGACCTCGAGGAACTTGGTCGCGTCGATCGGGCGGATGGTCACGTCGGCCTCGGGCGGCAGACCGATGGTCGGCGTCGCCTGTTCGAGCAGCGCCGCCCCCTCCGGGGACGAGAACGCGTCGTCGAACTCGACCACGACCGCGAACGCGTTGCCTCGCGAGAACGACTGGACCTCCTCCACCCCGGCGATCGCGGCGAAGGCGTCGGCGAGCGGCACCGCGACGTCGGCGTCGACCGCCGATGGATCGTCGACGAAGTAGGTCCCGTCGACCACGACGATCGGCAGGTTCACAGGGGGGAACCCTTCGCGAGCCAGCCCCCCGCCGTAGGCGAGCAGCCCGACCAGCACGACGACGGCCCAGAGCGCGAGGGTCGCGCGCCAGTGTCGGGTCGCCGCTGCGGCCAGTCGGGTGATCGGCGACCGGGCTCGTACGGTGTCGTCGTCGCCGCGATCCGGCCCGATCTCGGGCGACGCCTCCGCCGGCGCGGTGTCGACCTGTGTCATGACGGTCGACGGTACCGACCATCCCGTGCGCGTGCGTCGTCCTGCCGGAGGTCCGCTGGTGGGTCGTGGGCAGGACCAGACCACCCTCGATCCCCTACTCTCCGAGTGTGCGACTCGAAGTCACGCGCAAGAGCGACCTCGCGGTGCGAGCGATGCGGGCGCTCGGGCAGCGCACCGTTCGCGTGAAGGGGTCGGACCTCGCCGAGCTGATCGACACGACCCCGGGCTTCGTCGCCCAGGTGATGACGCCGCTGGTCCGGGCGGGATGGGTCGCGTCCGACCCGGGTCCGACCGGCGGTTACCGGATCGCGGTCGAGCTCGATGACGTGTCGGTCCTCGACGTCATCGAGCTGATCGAAGGCCCGACCGATACCGGGCAGTGCGTCCTGGTCGACCGGCCCTGCGACCCGAGCGAACGCTGCGCCCTGCACGCGCCGTGGAGCGCGGCGCGCGACCGCCTCCTGCGCGAGCTGAGCCGGACGCCGCTGTCCGACGTCCGACTCGATGCCCGTTGACGGGCCCCGTGACGGACCCGGTCACGGCTGGCCGTCGCCGGCCTGGAGCAGACCCACCGCCCCGCGCCCGGGAAAGTTGAAGGCGTGGGTGACGATCGGGTAGAGGCCGTCTTCGGCGGTGCGCAGGTCGACGACGGCGCCCTGGGCCGGCGCGAGGTCGACCGCCTGGGAGCCCCAGGTGCCCTCGTTGCCCTCGGCGAGGTGCACCCCTTCCTTCCACACCTGGTGGAAGATCGTGCCGACGATGTGGAACGACGAGTCGATCGACGGGCCGACGTCGAGCACGAAGAACCGCACCGTGTCGCCGGTGGGCACCTCGATCGGGTGGTCCTTGTACTGCGCGGCGACCCCGTTGAACATCACGAGGTCGGGCGATGGTGCGCCCTGGTTCGCCTTCTCGAACGACGACACCTCGCCCTGTGGGCCGAGGTACCACTCGTTCTGCACGACGAAGAACTCGTGATCGACGGGCGGGAGCCCGCCGATCGGTTCGACGATCATCATCCCGAACATGCCGTTGGCGATGTGGTGCAGCACCGGGTCGGTGCCGCAGTGGTACATCCAGACGCCGGCGTAGTCGGTCGTGAACTCGTAGATCAGCTCCTCACCGGGGGCGATCGACCGCATCTCGTCGTTCCACGCGACCTGCGAGGCGTGGAAGTCGACCGAGTGCGACACGGCGGCGTCGGGTGGGTTGACGAGGTGCACGCGGACGGTGTCACCCACCTGCGTCCTGATCACCGGCCCTGGCAGTTGACCGTTGTAGGTCCACACCATCTGCTCGAAGCCCTCGGCGACCGTCATGATGCGCTCCTCGACCACCATCTCGACCTCGATCAGGTCGCCACCCCCGGGCGCGCCCCCGGGAATCAACGTGAACCCCTCGCCCTCGCCGCGAGCCGGCGCTCGGGGGTCGCGCAGGTCGTACGGCGCGGCGTCGGGGTTCGCCTCGACGGCCCCGGCCGCCGGAGTGGCCGCGTGGGCCGGCGCGACGGCCGCGACCGAGCCCGGCGTGTCGAGCCGGCCGACCATACCGGCGTCGGCGTGGCCAGGGATCGTGCAGTGGAAGTCGACCCCGCCTTCGGGCACCTCGAATTCGAACTCGACCGTCTCGCCGGCGGCGGCCACGACGGGTGTCCCGTCGCCGATGGCGATGTCGTGTTCGATGTTCCCCTGGTTGACGAGGACGCCCCGGTAGGTGCCGGGTTCGACGACCAGCGCCATCGGCGCGAAGCCGAACTCGTCGCCGACGAACTCGATCGTGTCGCCGGGCTGGTACGCGGCGGCGGCCGCAGCGTCGCCGGATCCGCCGAAGGCGGAGCCCGGGCGTCCAGGGGCGCCGTCGTCGGCGCACGCCGCCCCGAGAGAGATGATGAGCGCCATCGCGGCGCTCAACCGGAACTTCGATGCCATCTCGACCTCCTTCGGACGAGTCGCCACGTTCTGGCGGCAGGACCTCTGACACTCATCCTGTACTCATGCACTACATGATTGTGAGGGCCGAAAGACCCTCCGTTGCGGGGCGCCATGGCGCCGACTGCTAGAACCCGGCAAATGGGGATCGCCGACGAGACACGGTGGATGGACGCGACGGAGCAGGCCGCGCTGGTGCGGTCGGGGGAGGCGACGGCGGCGGAGCTGGTGGACGCCGCGATCGAGCGGATCGAGGAGCTGGACGATCCGATCAACGCCGTCGTCGTGCGGTGGTTCGAGCACGCCCGCGAGCTGGCGGTCGGTGAGCTCCCCGATGGTCCGTTCCGGGGCGTGCCCTTCCTCCTCAAGGACCTGTGGGCCAACTACGCGGGCCAGCCGATCACCAACGGCAACGTCGCGCTGCGCGCGGCGATGCCGGTGCCCGATGCCGACACGACGCTGGTCGCGCGGTTCCGCACGGCCGGCTTGGTGACGCTCGGTCGAACGAACAGCCCCGAGCTCGGCAGCCTGCCCACCACCGAACCGGTCGCGTACGGACCGACCCGGAACCCGTGGGGCCACGAGCGCTCGCCGGGCGGGTCGAGCGGCGGCGCAGCCGCGGCGGTCGCCGCCGGCATGGTGCCGATCGCCCACGCCTCCGACGGCGGCGGGTCGATCCGCATCCCGGCGTCATGTTGCGGCCTGGTCGGCCTGAAGCCGTCGCAGGGTCGCATCACCGTCGGTCCGCTCCGCGCCGAGTCGGGGCTCGGCGTCGAGCTCTGCGTGAGTCGCACGGTGCGCGACACCGCCGCGCTCCTCGACGCGGTACACGGCCCGGGCGTCGGCGACACCGTGATCGCCGCCCCGCCCGCGCGGTCCTACGTCGACGAGGTGGGTGCCGAACCAGGGCGGCTCCGCATCGGTCTGCTCGACGCCCACCCGCGTGGCGAGTACCTTCACGACGATTGTGCGACCGCGGTCCGCGATGCGGCGCGGCTGCTCGAGTCGCTCGGCCACGACGTCACGCACGGCTTCCCGGCGCCGCTCGCCGATGCGTCGTTCACGGCGCGGTTCATGGCGATCTGGGGCGCCAACATGGCGCTCGGCATCGAGGGCTACGCAGCGCTGCTCGGTCGCGACCTCACCGAGGACGAGGTCGAGCCGGTGAACTGGGCGCAGGCCCGCCACGCCGAGCAGGTCACGTCGGTCGAGTACGCCCGCGGCCTCGCCGCCACGGCGGAGTTCCGACGCGCGGTGCACCAGTGGTGGGCCGACGGCTTCGACCTCTTGCTGACGCCGACGCTGGCCGAACCGCCCGTCCGGATCGGAGAGCACGACCCGCGGCTCGATGACCCGATGGCTGGGATGCGCCGCGCGGCGAGGTGGGTTCCGTTCACGCCGCCGTTCAACGTCACCGGACAGCCGGCGATCAACGTGCCGCTGCACTGGAACGAAGACGGGCTTCCCATCGGCGTGCAGCTGGTGGCGGCCTACGGGAGGGAGGACGTGCTGCTGCGGGTCGCGAGTCAGCTCGAATCAGCGTCTCCGTGGGCCGGCCGTCGCCCGCCCCGCTGACCTGCGGTCGTCGCAGCGGTCGGTGCGACGACGGTCACAGGTGGCACCGGGAACCGAGCGGTCGGCGCCGGCGTCTGAAGAGGCGTCCTCCACCATCAACCGCACCAGGAGCCCACGATGAACCTCACCCCCCGCCTCACCCCCCGCCTCCGCCTCGTCGCCGTCGCCGCCGGTCTGGCGCTCGCCTCGGCGGGGATCGGCGCCGCTGTGATCGCCGCCGACGACGACGGCGCAGAGACCCCGATCCCGGTCGAGCCCGACGGTGGGATCGGTGACACCCCGATCCCGGTCGAGCCCGACGGTGGGATCGGTGACACCCCGATCCCGGTCGAGCCCGACGGTGGGATCGGTGACACGCCGACCGACCTGTTCCCCTCCGACGCCGCCCGGGACGAGGCGCACGGCCTGCTCGGCCGGTACGAGACCGACCTGCCGGCCGACGTCCGCGTCGCTCGCAAGGGCACCGAGTGGCTCGCGCTCACCGCGGACTACCAGCTCGGTCGCATGACGGTCGAGCTCGATGACGACGGCGACGGCTACCGGGTCACGACGGTCACGGTCGAGCTCCCGGACGGTCCCGAGACGTTCCACCTCACCGCCAGCTGAGGATCTCCTCCCCGATCCCTCCCGCTAACGGGTGCCGACCGATCGGTCGGCACCCGTTCGTGCGCGCGACACTCGCCGGATGGCCGACGAGCGTCGTGACGTCCCCGACCTCCTGACCGGCATCGCGACGACGCGGGCGATCCGGCGCCTCGCGCCCGACCCGATCCCCGACGACGACCTCACCGCGATCCTCTGGCACGCGACGCGG
This sequence comes from Ilumatobacter sp., assembly GCA_041596155.1. Lineage (GTDB taxonomy): Bacteria > Actinomycetota > Acidimicrobiia > Acidimicrobiales > Ilumatobacteraceae > Ilumatobacter. Next base: position 12,775 of record JBFHJC010000001.1, read on the forward strand.
GCGCCCTCGGGCACGAACCGCCAGCCCGCCCGCTTCGTGGTGCTGCGCGCCGGACCGGAGGCCGCGGCGGCGAAGTCGTTGCTCGCCCGTGGCTTCCGAGAGGGATGGGCCGCGAAGGCCCGGTCGGACGGTTACGAGTCGGGCTCCGCGCTCGATCCGGCGTCGCGCAAGGGCCGGCAGCGGGCGGCGATGCAGCACCTCGTCGACCACTTCGAGGACGTGCCGGTCGTGGTGCTCGCCTGTCTGGTTCGGTACCGGCCGGCGAATCCGTACGAGGGCGGCTCGGTGTACCCCGCTTGCCAGAACCTGCTGCTCGCGGCGCGAGCGCTCGGCTACGGCGGTGTCATGACCGGTTGGCACGCACCGGTCGAGGACGAGCTGCGCGATCTGCTCCGCATCCCCGACGGCGTGGCGATCTCGGCGACGATTCCGCTCGGCCGCCCGCTCGGTGCCCACGGCCCCGTGCGGCGGCGACCGCTCCACGAGGTCGTCTTCGACGGCCGGTGGGAGGCGCCGGCGGACTGGGCGTCCGACCCGGATGGAACGCGGTTCGCCGGTCCACCACCGGAACCGACGTCGGCGGGCGGCTCCGGGAGCTAGGTTCGCCGCCGTGAGCGAGCCACGGCAGTTCCGCCAACACCGCTTCGTGCCGGCGGGGGATGCATGCGAGATCCTGCTCGTTCGCCACGGCGAATCGGCACCGTTCGTCGACGGCGAGTCGTTCCCGCTGGTCGGCGGTCACGCCGATCCGCCGCTCCATCCCGACGGCCATCGCCAGGCCGAACAGGTCGCCGCCCGCCTGGTCGCCACCGGCGAGCGCATCGCGGCGATCTACGTGACCACCCTGCAGCGCACGGCGCAGACCGCGGCACCGCTCGCTCGCCGGCTCGGGCTCGAGCCGAAGGTCGAACCGGAGCTGCGCGAGGTCTACCTCGGCCAGTGGGAGGGTGGCCTCCTGCGCAAGAAGGTCGCCGACGGCGACCCGATCGCGCAGCGGCTCTACGAGGAACAGCGCTGGGACGTCATCCCCGACGGCGAGTCCGCCGACGAGTTCGCAGCGCGGGTGCGGCGCGGCATCGAGCGCATCGCAAAGGCCCATCCCGGCGAGCTGGTCGTTGCGGTCGTGCACGGGGGCGTCATCGGCCAGGTCATGAACCTGGCGGCGCGCACGGACGGGTTCGCGTTCAACGGAGCCGACAATGCGTCGATCTCACATCTCGTGGTCGACCCGCATCGCTGGATCGTGCGCTGCTACAACGACACCAGCCATCTCAGCTCGCGTTTCAGCACCGCCCCCGAACCCCTGACGTAACGAAAGGTGCCAGGCACCTTTCGTTACGCGCGGGTCGTGCCGACCTTCAGGTCCTTGAACGGCACGTCGCGGTCGACGGCCGGTTCGCGGGGGAGGCCGAGCACGCGGTCGCCGATGATGTTGCGCTGGATCTCGTCGGTGCCACCGGCGATGCTCGACGCGAACGAGCCGACCACCTGGGTGGCCAGGTCGGCACCCTGCCGGTCGCCGGTCTCCCATGCCTGCGAGCCCGCGCCCGCCATCTCGAGCGCGATCTCGCGGAACCGCCAGGCGATCACCGATCCGGCGAGCTTGCCGAGCGAGCCGCCGGGCCCGGGCGCCTTGCCGGCCTTCAGCTCGGCGCGGGTCCGCATCGCGACGAGCGACTTCGTCGTCTCCATGCAGTAGATCTGCATCAGCTGGTCGCGCACGACCGGATCGCCGACCACGCCACCCGCCCGGGCGGCGGCGAGCAAGGTGTCGTACATCGGCTGGCTGATCGACCCCGAACCCATCGATCCGATCGCCACCCGCTCGTACATCAGCATCGCTGTCGCCTGGCGCCAGCCGTTGTTGTACTCCCCGAGGAGGTTGTCGGCAGGGATCCGGACGTCGGTGAAGAACACCTCGTTGAAGTGGCGGCCACCGTCGATCTGGTGGATCGGGCGGATGTCGACCCCCGGCGCGCCCAGATCGACGATGAACATCGAGATGCCGGCGTGCTTGGGCTGGTCGGGATCGGTGCGGGCGATGATCACGCCGTAGTCCGACTCGTGGGCGAGCGTCGTCCACACCTTCTGACCGTTGAGGATCCACTCGTCGCCGTCGCGTTCGGCGCGAGTCTGGAGGCTGGCGACGTCGGATCCGGCGCCGGGCTCGGAGAACATCTGGCACCACACGGTGCGGGCGGCGATGTTGTCGGGCATGAACGAGCGCTTCTGCTCGTCGGTGCCGAACTCGTGGAGAACCGGCAGGCACATGCCGTGGCTGATCACGAGCTCGCCGGTCATCGCTGGGTACTGCTGCGACGCCTGGCGCCAGATGCGTTCGTGCTCGAGCGTGAGGCCGGCCCCGCCGTACTCCGTCGGGTAGGGGAGGCCGGCCAGACCGGCGGCAGCCAGCGCCCCCTGGAACTCCCGCGCCGCAGCCAGGTTGCGCCGGGCGCCGGGCTTGGCGTGCTCTCGGAGGAACTCGTGGCAGCGCTCACGGAACGCGGCGGCCTCCTCGGCCGTCATCGGTCCGGCGGTCGCGGTGTCGGTCATCAGGCCTCCTCGGGCCGCGGGCGGTCACCCGGGTTGGTCAACCGTGCGATTGGTCATCGTACGGAGCAGAACTGTATGGTGACATACAATCATGCGAGCGACCGACACGACGACCCGGGGAGGCCAGCCGGCCCACGAGCTCGACGCACCGCCGTGGCGCCGCGTCGAGAGCACGCTCATGGCGACGGCCAATGCGATCCGTGCCGCGTACGACGAGCGTCTCGCCTCGCTCGGGCTCAACCTGAGCAACGCCAGCCTGCTCGCCTACATCAACGAATTCGGCCCGGTATCACAGACGCGGGCCGCCGAGCACCTCGGTCAGGGTCGCGCCGTCACGGGCACCCACGTCGACCGGCTCGAAGCGCTCGGTCTCGTCGAGCGCCGGCCCGACCCGGACGACCGACGGGTGTGGCTGGTGGCCGCGACCCATCGCGGACGCGAGATCGGCGACGCGATCGCCGACTGTGACCGCATCCTGCGGGCCGAGCTGCGAGCCGGCATCTCCCGTGACGACCGCCAAGCGCTCGCCGCCCTCCTCGTCCGCCTCCAACGCAACCTCCGCCGATCCACCATCGAACCCCAGCCCAACGACCCGCAGGGAGACACCTCATGACCAACGCAGTGATCGTCGACGCCGTCCGCACGCCGGGCGGGCGACGCAACGGCATGCTCAAGGACTGGCACCCCGCCGAGCTCGCCGCCCACGTCCTCAAGGCGCTCCAGGCGCGCACCGGTCTCGACCCGGCCGTCGTCGACGACGTCATCATGGGCTGCGTCATGCAGGTGGGTGAGCAGTCGCTCAACATCGGCCGCAACGCCGTGCTCGCCGCCGGTTGGCCCGAGTCGGTGCCCGCCACCACGGTCGACCGCCAGTGCGGTTCCAGCCAGCAGGCCCTGCACTTCGCGGCCCAAGGGGTCATCGCCGGCGCCTACGACGTCGCGGTCGCCGCCGGCGTCGAGGTGATGACGCGCACGCCGATGGGCGCGTCGATCGTCCAGGGCCTCGGCTTCCCGTTCCCGCAGGTCATGCAGGACCGCTACGCCGACACCGGGCTGCCGCCGCAGGGCATCGGCGCCGAGATGATCGCCGACGAGTTCGGCTTCAGTCGCGCCGACCTCGACGCGTTCGGCGCCGAGAGCCAGCGCCGCGCCGCCCAAGCCACGGCCGAGGGCCGCTTCGAGCGCGAGATCGTGCCGGTGCCGGTCGAGCTCGACGGCCGGGCCGAGACGATGATCCGCGACGAGGGCATCCGAGAGGGGACGACCGCCGAGACGCTCGCGAACCTCAAGCCGGCCTTCAAGGAGGACGGCAAGATCACCGCCGGCAACTCCTCGCAGATCTCCGACGGGGCGTCGGCCGTGCTCGTGATGAGCGAGGAGAAGGCGGCCGCGCTCGGTCTCACACCGCTGGCTCGGTTCCACAGCTTCGCCGTCGCCGGCACCGACCCGGTCACGATGCTCAAGGGGCCGATCCCGGCCACCGAGAAGATCCTGGCCCGGTCGGGCTTGTCGATCGACGACATCGACCTGTTCGAGGTCAACGAGGCGTTCGCCTCGGTGCCGCTCGCGTGGGCGAGGACCTTCGCCGGGGCGGACATGGAGAAGCTGCTCGCCCGCACGAACGTCAACGGCGGGGCGATCGCACTCGGTCACCCGCTCGGCTGCTCGGGCACCAAGCTGATGGCCACGCTCGTGCACGAACTCGATCGAACCGGCGGCCGCTACGGTCTGCAGACGATGTGCGAGGGCGGCGGCCTCGCGAACGCCACCATCATCGAGAGGATGGGTTCCTGATGCCGCGCATGAACCTCGAGGGCTCGTCCTCCATCGTCACCGGTGGTGCGTCGGGCATCGGTGAGGCGTCGGCCCGCCAGCTCGCCGCGCTCGGCAGCCGCGTCGTGATCGCCGACCTCCAGGAGGAGCGTGGGCAGCAGGTCGCCAGCGAGGTCGGCGGGCTGTTCGTGAAGTGCGACGTCTCCAGCGAGGACGACGGGAAGGCAGCCGTCGCGGCGGCGTCGGAGATGGGGCCACTGCGGGCGCTGGTGAACTCTGCTGGTCTCGGCCGGGCTGCTCGCACGGTCGACCGCAACAACGAGCCGATGCCGCAGGACGTCTTCGACTTCGTGATCAAGGTCAACCTGCTCGGGTCGTTCAACATGCTCCGGCTGTCGGCGGCGGCGATGGCCAAGACCGACCCGGTCGACGCCGACGGCAGCCGTGGCGCGATCGTCAACATGGCGTCGGCGGCGGCGTTCGACGGCCAGATCGGACAGGCCGCCTACTCGGCGTCGAAGGGCGGCGTCGTCGGGATGACGCTCCCGATCGCCCGCGACCTGTCCGCGGTGGGTGTCCGCGTCAACACGATCGCCCCCGGCCTCATCGACACGCCGATCTACGGCGAGGGCGAGGCATCCGAGCAGTTCAAGGCGCACCTCGGACAGTCGGTCCTCTTCCCGAAGCGGCTCGGCTCCGCCGAGGAGCTGGCGTTCATGGTGATCGAGCTCATCACGAACCCGTACATGAACGCCGAGGTGGTGCGCGTCGACGGCGGCATCCGCATGCCGCCCAAGTGACCCGCGCGGCCCGCACCGCGAGGGGCGCGTCCACCTAGCGGACGATCTCGCCCAGCGAAATTCGCAGCGCGTGCAGGAACTCCTCGGCGATCGCCCGATCGCCCGACTCGAACTCGAACGTGTCCGGGCCCGGCCCGGGGACCGGGACGACGCGCAGCTTGATCATCGTGCTCGAGACGAGGGCGTCGGGTGGCTCGACGACCCCGGCGCGGACCTCCACGCCGCCCGCGCCCCCGAACTCGATCGTCAGCGAGTCCTCGTCGAGGCGGAGCCCGACGCGCCGTCGCGTCGCGGGCATCTCGCCGCGGCCGAGCATCGCTTGAAACGCCATGGCCATGCTCCGGGCGGCGCGCAGGGGTCGTGGATCGCTGCCCGGCACCGGGCCGGCGGCAGCCCCCCACAGGCCGAGCAGCTCGAGCGGTCGGCGGAGTCCGTGGCCGAGCGGCGTGAGCGCGTACGTCGCGCCGCCCCGTTCGTGGCGGCGCTCCACGACGCCGCTCGCCTCCAGCTTGCGGAGCCGGATCGTGAGCAGGTTGCTCGCGATGCCGGGCAACGCATCCTTCAGCTCGCTGAACCGAGCCGGGCCACCGAGCAGCTCGCGCACGATCAGCATCGACCAGCGGTCGCCGACGTGGTCGAGGGCGATCGCGAGCGGACAGAGCTGCTGGTAGCTCTTGCCGAGCGGCTCAGCGAGCGATGCGGGCGTGCGTGTCGCGGCCATGGGCGATTACCAACGTAGGGTTGAAAAAGTCAACTGTCCACCTTCTCAACCGGGCGTCGCGCCGACGCGTCACGTCCGCTCGAGTGCGACGGCGATGCCCTGGCCGACGCCGATGCACATCGTCGCGAGCGCCCGACGAGCATCCCGCTCGTGCAGCTCGAGGGCGGCGGTGCCCGTGATGCGGGCACCCGACATCCCGAGGGGGTGACCGAGCGCGATGGCCCCACCGTTCGGATTGACGTGCTCCGCGTCGTCGGCGATGCCGAGCTCGCGGAGGACGGCGAGTCCCTGGGCGGCGAATGCCTCGTTGAGCTCGACGACGTCGAAGTCGCCGGGCTCCATGCCGAGCCGGGTGCACAACCTCCGGGTCGCGGGCGCGGGCCCGATCCCCATGATCCGCGGCGACACACCCGCCGTGGCACCGGCGACGATGCGGGCGATCGGCGTCAGGCCGTGGCGTGCAGCCGCCTGTTCGCCGGCGATGATCAGGGCCGCCGCGCCGTCGTTCACGCCCGACGCGTTGCCGGCGGTGACGGTGCCGCCGGCACGGAACGGCGTCGGCAGCGCGGCGAGCTGGTCGAGCGAGGTGTCGCGCGGGTGCTCGTCGGTGTCGACCACCACCGGATCGCCCCTGCGCCGGGGAACGGTGACCGGCACGATCTCCTTGGCGAGGCGCCCGTTCGCCTGGGCCTTGGCGGCCCGCTGCTGCGACGCGAGTGCGAACAGGTCCTGGTCGGCGCGGGCGACCCCGAACTCGTCGGCGACGTTCTCGGCGGTCTCGGGCATCGAGTCGATGCCGTACTGGTCGCGCAGGATCGGGTTGACGAACCGCCAGCCGATCGTCGTGTCGTAGATCTCGGCGTTGCGCGAGAACGCCGTGTCGGCCTTGGGCATCACGAACGGCGCCCGGCTCATCGACTCGGTGCCGCCGGCGACGACCAGCTCGGCGTCACCTGCCCGGATCATCCGCGCGGCGGTGAGCACCGCGTCCATCCCCGAACCGCACAGCCGGTTGATCGTCGCACCGGGCACCGACTCGGGCAGGCCGGCCAGGAGCACGGCCATGCGGGCGACGTTGCGGTTGTCCTCGCCCGCTTGGTTGGCGCAGCCGACGAACACGTCGTCGACCGCCTCCCAGTCGACACCCGGGTTGCGGTGGACGAGGGCGCGCAACGTCGTCGCCATCAGATCGTCGGGCCGCACGGTCGCCAACGCGCCGCCGAAGCGGCCGATCGGGGTGCGGACGTAGTCGCAGATGAAGGCGTCGGCCATGGCCTGAGTCTGCCGCACACCGAGGCTCGGCCGCACCCCGGTCGCGAGGGCGTCAGATGCCCGGGCCCTCCGAGCGCACTCGCTCGACCGCGCCGAGCGCCTCGCGGAGCTCGTCGAGCCACTCGGCGGTGTGTTCGCCCACCAGCTTCACGCACCATGCGAGCGCCTCGGCGCGCGAGCGGGCGACGCCGGCGCCGATCAGGGTGTCGAGCACCTGCCGCTCCGGTTGGCGCAGCCGTGTCATCGTCGGGACGGCCAGGTGGGTGAACAGCGCCCGCCGATCACCGATCGCGACGCCCCATGCGACCTTGCGGTCGAAGCGGTGTTCGATCTCGCGTGCGATCGCGATCCGCTGCTGCTTCGTCTCGTCCCGGAAGCCGGCGATCCGGCCGGCGATCGCTTCGTCGCGCACGTCGTCGTCGGCCGCCGGTGGTTCGATCGAGAGCGTGATCGTGATCTCGTCGCGGTCGACGGCGACGTGCGGCTCACCGGCGGCCGTCCAGGCGGCGGGGAGACGGGCGGTCACGTAGGCGCTGATCTCGGCCGGTGTCGCTTCCATGTAATATCAATTACACCATTACGGCGCAAGATGCAACGCGAGATCCCGGCGGACGCGCGGGAACCGCTCGAGCATGTCGTGCGTTCGCGGGGCGGGTCAGAGGGCGCTGGCGCGGACGGCGCCACGCTTCTGCAGGAAGTCGCCGACCTGGTTGAGCGCCAGCACGGTCAGGGTCAGCGCGATCGACGGCCAGAACACCTGGGCGGAGTTGACCTTGATGTCGCGTCGCGCCTGGTTGATCATGTTGCCCCAGGTCGGCGTCGGCAGCTGGACGCTCAGTCCGAGGAACGACAGCGACCCCTCGACCACGATGACGAAGGCCGCCGCGACCATCGCGTACGACAGCAGCGTCGGCATGACGTTGGGGATGATCTCGCGCAACAGGATCCGGTGCGGTTTGGTGCCGATCGCTCGCGCCGCGGTCACGAACTCGCGGTTCGAGATCGCGAGGCTGTTGGCGCGGGCGACGCGGGTATATGCCGGGATCGAGAGCACCCCGATCACGAGGCTGATGACGAAGAGGTCGCGGACCTCGAAGATCGACACCAGCGCCAGCAGCAGGATGAGCGCCGGGAAGGCGAGGATGACGTCGATCAGCGACATCACGACCGTCTCGGTCTTGCCGCGGACGAACCCGACGAGCGAGCCGAGCAGGCCGCCGATGACGACGCCGCAAGCCGCCGAGACGAGGGCCACGATCAGGCTGACCCAGCCACCGTGGACGATGCGGGCGAACGTGTCGCGGGCGAGCGCCTCGGTGCCGAGCCAATGGTCGGCCGACGGGCTCTCGAGCGGAACCCCGGTACCGAACTCACCGGTCCTGGCGTTGAAGTTGTTGGTCTGGAGGTTCGGGTCCTGCAGCGGGAGCGCACCGTCGAACACGGTGACGTCGAGCTTGGCGTAGATCGCTCCGAACACGACGAGGACCAGCCAGATCGCCGAGATCTTCACGAGGATCGGCATCTCGCGGAACACCTCCCAGGGTGTCGCGCGGCGGGGCTTGCCGGCCTTGGCCGGCGCGTCCGGCTGGATCGCCGTCGAGACCGGGCTCAGCCGATCGCGTGGGAAGTCAGGTGTGTGCGGTTCGGCGTCGGTGGTCGACATCGGTCACCCCTTCCGGATCCGCGGGTCGATGACGGCGTACAGGAGGTCGACGACGGTGTTGATGACGACGTAGACCGTGGCGATGAAGACGGTGATGCCCTGGATCACGAGGATGTCGCGCTGGTTGATCGCGTTGATGAGGCGGAATCCGAGACCGGGGACGGCGAACAGGGTCTCGATGACGACCGTGCCGCCGAGCAGTGCGCCGAAGTTGATGCCGATGATCGTCATCAGCGAGAGCGACGAGGGACGCAGTGCGTGGCGGAGGAGGATGAAGCGGTCGTTGAGACCCTTGGCCCGCGCCGCGAGGATGTAGTTCTCCTGCAGGGTGGCGATCATGTCGGAGCGCACGAGCCGGGAGAAGATGGCCATCTGCGTCATCGCCAGGGCGGTCGCCGGCATGATCGCGGTCTTGAGGTTGTCGACGAGGCCGTCGCCGATGCGGTTCCAGTTGGACGCCGGCAGCCACTGCAGCTGCACCGCGAACAGCCAGATGAGGAAGATGCCGGTGATGAAGTTGGGTACGGAGAGCGCGACCTGGACCCCGGCCGAGCTGACGCTGTCGGGCCAACGGCCCTGCTTGTAGGCGCCGACCACGCCGATCGGCACCGCCAGGATGACGGCGATGATGATGGCCATGATGGCGAGCTGGGCGGTGACCGGCACGCGGTCCTTGATCGTGCCCATGACCGATTGGCCACGGTTGATGTACGACTCGCCGAGGTCGCCGCGCGCGGCGTCGCCCAGCCAGTCGGCGTAGCGGACGAGGAACGGCCGGTCGAGGCCGAGGTCCTGGCGGACCTGCTGGAGCAGCTCCTCGTTCTGGACGTCGCCGCCGAGCACGGCGACGGCCGGATCCCCGGGAAGGAGGGCGGTCAGGCTGAAGGTCAGGAACGTCACGGCCAGCAGCGTCAACACGAGACGCGCCAGCCGCGACGCGATCACCTTCGCCATCTCACACCTCCTTCCCGGGGTCGGTCATCGTCGTACTCGGATCAGCGGATCAGCCGGCGAGGAAGACCTCGGCCCAGCGGCCCTCGGCGGCCGGGAAGCCGATGCCGAGCTCACCGCTCGGCACGCGCCATCCGTTGATGCCCTGCACGTTGGGCTTCGTGGCGATCATCGTCGCGGTGTGTCCCGAGTACCAGATCGGGATCTCCTCGGCGATGGTCAGCATGATCTGCTCGTAGAGGGCCTTGCGCTCCTCGAAGTCGTCCGTGCGGATCGCCGCCTGGGCGGCCTCGAACGACTCGGGGCTCCACCAGTTGGGGAAGTTGAGCGGCGAGACGACACCGGGCAGGCCGGCGGCCTCGGCGACCTCCGCGGTCGGCGGAGCGAGGAACGGGTTGATGGCGATCGACGGATCGTCCTCGCCGCTCCAGCGCCAGCAGTGCGCCTGATGGGTGCCGACGAAGCCGTTGTCGCCGCCGAGCGCGATGCCGATGTGGGTCTGCTGGTCGAAGTTCGTCAACGTGACGTTGACCAGGCCGCTCGCCGTCCACGTCTGCTCGGCCACCTGCATGGCGGCGATCAGGGTCGGGTCGGGCGGGCACGACAGCTCGACGTCGATTGGCTCACCAGCGGCCTTGCCGTCGGAGCGGGCCGGGTCGTTGATGTACTCCGAGAGGGTCGCGACGCCCTTCTCGAAGTCGAACGTCGGCCACGCGTCGGCGACCGCCTGCGAGTACCACGGCGAGTCGGGGCTGAACCACTGAGTGCCCGGCAGCGAGATGCCCGTGCCGCCGAGCGCTTCGATGGTCTGCTCCTGGCTGGCCATCTCGATCAGACCGCGGCGGACGCGGACGTCGTCGAACGGGGCGACGAGCACGTTGAACATGCCGCCGCCGACGTTGTTGCCCTGGAACTCGAGCAGGACGATGTCGTCGCCGCCGTCGCGCGCCGCACGAGCATCGCGGATGGTGCCCTGACGCAACGACTGGATGGCGTCGACGGTCCCCGACAAGAGGGCGTCGAGCCGCGTGCCCTCGTCGGGGATCGGCCGGAAGGCGATCGAGTCGAGGAACGGCAGCTGGTTCCCGTCGGCGTCGGTGTACCAGTAGTTCGGGTTGCGGACGACGACGGTCTCGTTGTCGAGGTCGCGCGACTCGATCATGAACGGGCCGGTACCGATCGGGTTGTTGGTGTAGCCGTCGAGGTCGGCGGCGGCCGCCGCCGGGTCGAACGGCATGCCGAGCGGGGCCCGGGCGAGGTACGCCGGGAACGCCGAGTTCGACTGGCTCAGGGTGTAGGTGACCTCGAGGTCACCCGTGGCCTCCACGCCCGCCAGGTTCGCCGAAGCGATCTGGCCCGACGCCGTGGCGCCTTCCTGCTGGATCGGGAACATGTCGGCGATCGTCTGTGCGGTCAGCTCGACACCGTTGTGGAAGGTCACACCCGGTCGGAGCGTCACCGTCCAGACGGTGAAGTCCTCGTTGGGGGTGAACGACTCGGCGAGGTACGGGGCGTACTCGCCGTTCACGTCCTGCTCGACGAGCTTGTCGTAGAGCGTGACCATCATGTTGTAACAGGGGGACGAGCAGGTGTCCTCCCAGGGGCGCAGGCCGGTGGCCTCCGCCTCGAGGCCGACGGCGATCGAGCCGCCGTAGGTCTTCTCGATCGTGTCGTCGACCTCTTCGACCTCGGTGTCGACGTCGCCCTCGGCCTGGGCCGGCTCGTCGGCGGGTTCCTCGGCGGGTTCGTCGGCCGGTTCCTCGGCGGGTTCCTCCGCCGGTTCCTCGGCCGGCTCTTCGGCCGGTTCCTCGGCGGTGTCGTCGTCGCCACCGCAGGCGGCGACGAACATGCCGACGGCTGCGATGAGAGCAAACGACCTCTGCAAGCGTCGCTTCTTCATGCGGTGGATCTCCCCCTCATGTGGATGGGAGCTGGGCTCCCGTGGATTGGTTGGTGAGCGGCACTCGTGAGCGCCGGGCGGATGCGAACCTGGAATCGACCTGCGACCTCAGGTGATTGCCACCTCCTCGACGTCGGCGAGCGGATGGTGGCATGCGACGTAGTGAGCGTCGTTGACCCGGCGCATCTGCGGCTCCTCGGTCGAGCAGCGCTCGGTGGCGCGGTCGCAGCGGGTGCGGAACCGGCAACCCGACGGTGGGGCGATCGGCGACGGCAGCTCACCGCCGGCAACGACGGTCTCGTCGATCTCGGCGTCGGGATTCGGCTCGGGATGCGATTCCATGAGCAGCTTCGTGTACGGATGCGCCGGATGCGCGTACAGCTCGTCGCTCTCGGACAGCTCGCACATCTTGCCGAGATACATGACGGCGACGCGATCGCTGATGTTCTTGACGACAGCCAAGTCGTGGGCGATGAAGACCAGTGTCAGGCCGTACTTGGCCTTGAGGTCCTCGAGCAGGTTGAGGATCTGGGCCTGCACGCTGACGTCGAGCGCCGACACCGGCTCGTCGCAGATGATCAGGTCGGGTTCCATGACGAGAGCTCGCGCGATCGAGATGCGCTGACACTGTCCGCCCGAGAACTCGTGCGGGTACTTGTAGCGCGCCACGTCGGGGTCGATGCCGACGGCGTCGAGCATCTCCGACACGATCTTCCACTGCTCGTCCTTGTCCTTCGGACCCCACACCTGCAGCGGCTCGGCGACCACCTCACCGATCGTGCGGCGCGGGTTGAGCGACGAGATCGGGTCCTGGAAGATCATCTGGATGTCGGTGCGCTTGGCGCGCACCGCCTGGCCGTCGAGCTTCGTGAGGTCGTCGCCCAGCAGCTCGACCTTGCCGCTGGTCGGGCGTGGGAGCTGCAGCACGGCCCGCCCGGTCGTCGACTTGCCGCACCCCGACTCGCCGACGAGGCCGAGCGTCTCGCCCTTGGCGATGTCGAAGCTGATGCCGCTGACCGCGTGCACCACCTTGCCCGGCCCGGCCGGAAACTCGACCACCAGATCCTCGACGCGCAGCAGGGTGTCGCCGCTGCGAAGGTGCGCCTTGCCCGAACCGGCCATTACTGCATGCTCCCCGTGCCACGGGCCGACGCGTCGCCGAGGGCGCTCGCGACCTCGGTGCCCACCGGGCCGCCGCGGCCGTCGACGACCGCAGCGGCGTGCTTGCGCAGCTCCGAGAGATCCTCGGTGGCCGAGATGCGGCCGGCGGCCGTGAGCGTGGCAGGCACGCCGGCGGCGAGGTTGCGCTCGTACGCCTCCTGGTTCTCGGGCGTGCCGACCGGGATGTGGCAGGCGAAGTCGTGGCGGGCACCGGGGCCGGGTCGCAGCACCGGCTCCTCCTCGTGGCACACCTGCTGGGCGTACGGGCAGCGCGGGGCGAACTTGCAGCCCTTCGGCGGGTTGATCAGGTCGGGTGGTCGGCCGGCGATCGCGCTCAGGCGGGTGTGCTTCGGCTGCGACGTCTTCGGGATGGACCACAGCAGCGACTGGGTGTACGGATGGCGCATCTCGGCGAACAGGACCCGCGTCGGCGCCTTCTCGACGATGCGGCCGGCGTACATGACCGCGATCTCGTCGGCGCGGGTGGCCACGACGCCGAGGTCGTGGGTCACGAGGATCATCGCCATCGCACGGTCGGCCTGCTGCTGGGCGAGCAGATTGAGGATCTGGTGCTGGACGGTGACGTCGAGCGCGGTCGTCGGCTCATCGGCGAACAGCATCTTCGGGCCGCACGCCAATGCGATCGCGATGCACACCCGTTGGCGCATGCCGCCCGACATCTGGTGCGGATAGTTGTCGAAGCGCTGCTCGGGCTCGGGGATGCGCACCGACCGCAACAGCTCGATCGCGGTGGCCTTGGCGTCGTTCTTGGAGGTGCCGTAGTGGTGACGGATGTGCTCGGTGAGCTGGCGGCCCACCTTGACCACCGGGTTGAGCGACGTCATCGGGTCCTGGAACACCATCGCCATCTCGGCGCCCCAGAGTCGCTTCATGTCCTTGGGGCGCTTGCCGACGAGCTCGACGCCGTCGTAGGAGACCGAGCCGGTGGTGACCGCGTTGCGAGCCGTGGTGAGGCCCATGATCGAGCGCGACAGCACCGTCTTGCCCGAGCCGGATTCACCGACGACGCCGAGGGTCTGTCCGCGGGCGAGGGTGAACGACACGCCGTCGACCGCTTTCACCGCGCCGGCGGGGACGTGGAAGTGGGTCCGCAGGTCGTCGACGACGAGCAGGTCGTCGGTCGCAGGACCGGCCACCCCTTCGGCGTCTGACGTCAGCGTCATGCGGTGACTCCCCCTGTCTGCAGTCGAGTGACGTGCGTCACATGTCCCCTTCGCCCGATGGTATCCCCAGACGGCCGGCGGACGCGTGCGCGACCGGCCCGAGCGCCGCAAACTAGCCGTCCCCTTCTACGACGGTCCACCTGAGCGTGGACCGTGACGTCGCCGACGCCGGATCCGACCCTCCGATCGGCGACAATCGCCGGCATGGTCACCACCGCGGAGATCGCCGACCGGGCTCGCGAGTTCTATCTCGGCCTCGACGAGCGGCTCGCCGGGGTCGACGGGCGCGTCGAGCGCGGCCGAACATATCGGCGTCTGCTCGCCGACGCCGGACTCGCCGGTCTGTCCTATCCGACCGCCGTCGGCGGCCAAGGGCTGAGCGAGGGCCACGAGGCCGCGTTCGCGGACGCGAGCCGGCCGCTCCTGCCGCCCGAGGACGCGATGTTCGCCATCGGGCTCGGGATGGCGATCCCGACCATCTGCGAGTACGGGTCCCACGAGCTCCAGCGGCGGTTCGTCGCGCCGGCGCTGCGCGGCGACGAGATCTGGTGCCAGTTGTTCTCCGAGCCCGGCGCCGGGTCCGATCTCGCCGGCCTGACCTGCAGGGCGGTCCGCGACGGCGACGAATGGGTCGTCACCGGCCAGAAGGTGTGGACGTCCGGGGCGCAGCATGCCGATCTCGCCGTCCTGATCGCCCGCACGGACCCCGACCTACCCAAGCACCGCGGCATCACGATGTTCGTGCTCGACATGCGTCAACGGGGCGTCACCGTCAGGCCGCTCGTCCAGATGACCGGCGTCGCCGAGTTCAACGAGGTGTTCCTCGACGAGGCCCGCATCCCCGTCGACTGGGTGGTCGGCGACGTCAACGGCGGCTGGCCACTGGCGGTCGCCCTGCTGGCCCACGAGCGAGCGACCCTCGGCCGCGGCACGACCACTGCGGCCGAGGGGCACTCGAAGGCCGGCCGTCAGCCGCTGCCGTACAGCGGGCTCGTCGAACGCGCCCGTCGGGCGGGTCGTCTCGACGATCCGGTCGTCCGCCAGGAGATGGCCGCGGTGTACACGGGCGAGCGGCTCATCCCGTGGTCGGCGCAGCGGGGCGTGCACCCGTCGATCGGCAAGCTGTGGCGCACGATCCAGGGGCGGCGGGCGGCGCAGCTCGCCCACGCGCTCGGCGGCGCGAACGGCGCGGCGTGGGAGCTCGGCGACGTCGACGCCGACTACTGGGCGTACCACGTGCTCAACTGCCGCGGCATGTCGCTCGGTGGCGGCACCGACGAGATCCAGCGGAACACGCTCGGCGAACGGGTGCTCGGGCTGCCGCGCGAACCGGGGCCGGCACGCGACACCCCGTTCCGCGAGCTGCCGCACAACTGACGACGTCGTACCGCCGCCTCGCCGCGGCGGCCAGCGGGCCCCTAGCGTCCGGAGCGCCGACACCACACGGGAGGCGCGATGAGCGACACCGCACCGGTCGACGACTGGGGCACCGACTACGACATCTTCGATCGCGAGTACGTGACCGATCCGGTGCCGATCTGGGCCGACCTGCGCGGTCGTTGCCCGATCGCCCACAGCGATCGCTGGGGCGGCTCGTGGCTGCCGACCCGCTACGAGGACGTGCAGGCGATGGCCAAGATGGTGCCGGAGCTGTCGTCGCGAGATGTGCTGGTCGTGCCGCTGCCCGAAGCCGTCCGCAGCGACCCGAACTTCCAGAAGTACGGCGCCAACAGCCCGCCGATCAGCGCCGATCCGCCCGACCACACGTGGACGCGGCGCCTGCTCCTGCCCCACTTCTCCCCGAAGGCGGTCGAGGATCACCGCACCTACACCGAGGAGCTGTGTGACCGCCTGATCGACGGGTTCATCGACGCGGGGACGGCCGACGCCGCCGGCGACTACGCCCAGCAGATCCCACCTCGCGTGATCGCCCACAAGCTCGGCATCGACGAGGAGCGCGTCGACGAGTTCGTGTACTGGGTGCGCTGCGTGCTCGAGTTCGGCCTCACCAAGCCCGAGCTGCGCATCCAGTACCGCGACGTCATCCGCAACTTCTTCCGCGAGCTCGTCGCGGAGCGGGCCCAGGACCCGTCCGGCGACGACCTGGTCTCGGCGCTCCTGCGCGGCCTCGACGGTGACGGCGAGCGGATCGACCCCGAGATCGTCGTCGGCATGTGCAACCTGCAGCTCGTCGCCGGCATCGACACGACCTGGAGCTCGATCGGCTCCGCCCTCTGGCACCTCGGCACCCACGCCGACGACCGCCGGCGGCTCGCGGCCGAGCCCGAGCTGATGCCGCTCGCGATCGAGGAGTTCCTGCGGTACTACTCGCCCGTCACCATGGCCCGCGAGGTCGTCGCGGCGGTCGAGTACGGCGGCGTCACCCTGCAGCCCGGCGACAAGGTGCTGATGAACTTCCCGGGCGCCAACCACGACCCGGAGATCTTCGACCGACCCGACGAGTTCGTCATCGACCGTGAGCGGAACCGCCACGTCGCCTTCGGCGCCGGCATCCACCGGTGCGCCGGCAGCAACCTGGCGCGCCTCGAGATGGACGTCGCCCTCTCGACATGGATGCGCCGCATCCCGGAGTTCGAGGTCTCGGCGCCCGACGAGGTGACGTGGGCCGGGGGGCAGGTGCGCGGGCCGCGCTACGTGCCGGTCGCGTTCCCGGCCGGCTGAGCGACGCCCCCCAGCACCCGACGCCGGCTCTCGAAGTCCTCACGGTTCACGTATCCGCCGCACATGTGGCGCCGCCCGGTGAACGCGGTGCGGCCGTGCAGCAGCCGCCAGTTGTCGAACAACACCGCTTCGCCCGGCGCCAGCGCGTGGCGCCACTGGAACGCCGGATCGTCCGCCAGACGGCCGAACGCGCGCACGGCCGCGTAGAGCCGGTCCGCGCCGTCCGCCGCCGGCGCGAACGGCGCCCGATCGGCGGTGTTGTACGAGACCTGGACGACGCGCCCTCGAGGGTCGAGTCGCAGTGGCGGCCGCGTCGCCTCGAGCCATGCGTCGTCGCCGAGATAGCGGCCCGTGACGGGGGTCGTCGCCAGCACGTCGAACAGATCCGGCTCCCGGGACCGCAGCTCGTCGGCGATCCGGAAGCCGTCGACGAGCACCGTCTCGCCGCCGTCGCCGTCGAAGTCGAGGCACAGCAGCAGCTGGAGGCCGGGCGCGTCGAGCGAGTAGGTGCCGTCGGTGTGGGGCCGCAGCGCCAGCGCCGTGTACGCGGTGTCCGCCCTGGCGAGGTCGGCGGTGAAGTCCCAC
The DNA here is from genome assembly GCA_041596155.1 of Ilumatobacter sp. GTDB lineage: Bacteria > Actinomycetota > Acidimicrobiia > Acidimicrobiales > Ilumatobacteraceae > Ilumatobacter. The sequence continues at coordinate 30,020 of JBFHJC010000001.1, forward strand.
ATCCCGCCGAAGATCGTCTCGCGGACGTAGCCGATCCGGCGCAACACGAGCTCGGCGGCCTCGACCGTGGTCGGTGCCGCCGTGATCAGCCCGAACCCGGTCCGGGCGAGGTCGTCGAGCAGCGGCCGGACTCCATCGGACGATCCGACGATGCTGGCGTGGGGGTGGGGCCGCACCTCGACCGAGCCGGCATCCCACGGCTCGGCGACGTCGCGCAGCTCGCCTCCGTCATCGGCCCCGCGGAGCGCGGCCAGGAACGACGCGGGCAACACCGACGGCTCGGTCACGCCGGGCCAGTCGACCTCGATCCGGTCGCCCACGAGCCGCGCCGCGAGCGGACGATCGGTCGGGTCGCGGTCGAGCGGATCGACGAGACGCTGCAGGGTGACCGGGTGCAGCGTCGCCGGGTCGTGGGAGTGGTCCCGCACCCACAGCCAGGAGTACTGCGTCTCGGCGCCGTCCGACCAGCGGACGACCATGCGCTCGGCGGCCTCGACGGAATCGATCACCGGCGCGATTCAAGCACGACGGTCCGCCGACAGCGTGAGCGGTGGAGATAAATCCGATGAATTTGATCGGAATTGTCTTGAATCACTGCTCGCCGGTCGGTATCGTCGCGGCGAAACCTGACCGATCAGATCGGATTTCACTCGATGGCCCCCCTCCCGACACCTGCGACGAACGTGGCGCTGCGGCGCCGACCCGCCCTCGACGAGGACGGCGTTCGCGCCGCCAATGAACGGCTCGCGACCGCCGGCCCGGCCGCCATCGTGGGGTGGGCGCGCGAGCGGTTCGGTGACCGGCTCGTGCTCACCGCCTCGTTCGCCGACACGACGCTGATCGACATCGCGACCGCCGTGGCGCCCGATGTCGAGGTCGTGTTCCTCGACACCGGCTTCCACTTCGCCGAGACGATGGCGACCGTCAGACGGGCGATGGAGCGCTATCGCCTGAACCTGACCGTGCTGCGGCCTGCGGCCGACGCGGCCGACGTCTGGGCCGACGGTGTCGAGGCGTGCTGCGCGTCGCGCAAGGTCGACCCGCTCGATCGCTACCTCGGCGGTCGGGCCGACGCATGGCTCAGCGGGCTGCGACGGGCCGACGACCCGGGCCGGGCCGACGCGCCGATCGTGTCGATCGACCGGCGCGGGCTCGTGAAGGTGAACCCGATTGCCGCGATGACCGACGCCGAGCACGAGACCTACGCATCGGAGCACGGCGTGATCGTCAACCCGCTCACGTTCGACGGGTACGCGTCGATCGGCTGCTGGCCGTGCACCGAGCCGTCCGACGGCCGGTCCGGGCGCTGGGCCGGGAGCGGCAAGACCGAGTGTGGGTTGCACCTGTGAATGCGGCGCCACACCCCTACCCGGTCAACCTCGATCTGCGCGGGCGGCGGGCGCTCGTCGTCGGTGGCGGTCCGGTCGCGGCCCGCAAGGTCGCCGGCCTGCTGCGGGCGGGTGCGATCGTGACCGTCGTCGCCCTCGAGGCGGTCCCCGAGATCGCCGGCGACCCGGACGTGCGCTGGCATCGGCGGCCGTATCGGCGCGGCGAGGTCGCCTCCTACCGGCTCGCGATCACCGCGACCGACGACGCGGACGTCAACGCCCAGGTCGCCCGGGACGGCGACGCCGCCAACGTCTTCGTGAACTCGGCCGACGACCCGGCCAACTGCTCGTTCACCCTGCCGGCCGTCGTACGTCGCGGCGATCTCCAGCTCACGGTCTCGACCGGCGGGCGCAGCCCGGCGTTCGCGGCGTGGGTGCGCCGGCAGCTCGAGCGTCAGTACACCGACGTCCACGTCGCGGTCCTCGACGTCGTCAGCGACGTGCGCGCCGAGCTGCGCGACCGTCGCGGCACGACGGAGGTCGACGGCTGGGACACCGCACTGCACGACGGGATCGTCACCCTCGTCGCGAGCGGCCGCGCCGACGAGGCGCGCCGCCACCTCCGTTCCGCCCTCGGTCTCGAAGGAGTCAGCTCATGACCGTTCACCTCGTCGGCGCCGGCCCCGGCGATCCCGACCTGCTCACCCTCCGCGCCGCTTCGCTGCTGGCGCGCGCCGACGTCATCGTCCACGACCGGTTGGTCGACGGGCGACTGCTGGCGTCCGGCGCGCCCTGGGCGGAGGTGATCGACGTCGGCAAGACGCCGGGGTCGCGCCGCAACAGCCAAGCCGAGATCAACGCGATCCTCGTCGACCGCGGCAGGCGATTCGACACCGTCGTGCGACTCAAGGGTGGCGACCCGTTCGTCTTCGGTCGCGGTGGCGAGGAGGCCGAGGCGCTGCGCGCCGCCGGTCTCGACGTCGAGGTCGTGCCCGGCATCAGCTCGGCGATCGCCGCGCCCGCAGCCGCCGGCATCCCGGTCACGATGCGCGGCGTCGCCAGCGGGGTCACGATCGTCACCGCGCATCAGGAGTCCGGCACCGACCGGTCGATCGACTGGGGGGCCCTCGCACGCTGCGGGACGACGCTCGTCGTGCTGATGGGCGCAGCGCGCGCCAGGTCGATCGGCAGCCGCCTGATCGCCGGCGGCATGTCGCCCGCGACGCCGGTGGCGATCGTCACCGCGGCGACCTGCACCGACGAGTGCGTCGAGCGCACCACGCTCGCGCAGCTCGGCGAGCGTGCCGTCCGCAACCCGTCCACCATCGTCATCGGCGAGATCGCAGCCCGCGACGTGCTGCGTGACGTGCCCGAGCTCGCCGTGCTCACCGCGTCCCACGAGGAGACGTCATGACCATCGTCGAACGATCCCGGACCGACGGGCACGGCATCGGCGTGCTGCCGCGCGAGCGTTGGGAGCCGGCCCAGGTGGCCGACATCGAGAAGTTCCGCGAGCAGCTCGGCCGGTACCTCTCGGGCGAGCTGTCCGACGACGTGTTCCGAGTGTTCCGCCTCACCAACGGCGTCTACGGCCAACGCCAGGGCGGCACCAACCAGATGGTGCGCGTCAAGGTGCCGTACGGCTCGATGACGCCGGAGCAGCTGGAGATGATGGCGTTCGTCGCCGAGCGCTACAGCCGCGGCTGGGGACACATCACGACCCGTCAGAACCTCCAGTTCCACTTCATCGAGCTGACCGAGATCCCCGAGGTCATGGAGCACCTGGCGTCGGTCGGGTTGACGAGCCGCGAGGCGTGCGGCGACACGATCCGCAACGTCCAGGGCTGCCACCTCGCCGGCGCGTGCCCGCAGGAGGTGCTCGACATCACCCAGTGGGCCGAGGCGACGTATCGCCACTTCGTGCGTAACCCGCTCGGTCAGCGACTACCGCGGAAGTTCAAGATCAACTTTTCGGGCTGCTCCACCGACTGCGGGCAGGCGATGTTCAACGACGCGGGCGTCGTGGCCGTCACGCGCACGAACGCGGACGGGCAGGTGGAGCGCGGCTTCCGGGTGTACCTCGCCGGCGGGCTCGGGGCGACACCGCATCCGGCGCTGGCGCTCGAGGAGTTCACACCACGAGAGGAGTTGCTTCCGACGATCGAGTCGATCCTGCGGGTCTTCGATCAGGCCGGCAATCGCGACAACAAGCTGCGGGCCCGGATGAAGTGGCTGATCGACACCCTCGGTTTCGAGGAGGTGCAGCGGCGCGTGCTGGCGACACGGAGGTTCCTGCTGGCCTCGGCGACCTGGCCGGGCGGGATCCCCGACGAGGTGCGCCGCCACGGCGACGACCCGGCCGGCGTGACCGCCGACGGCGAGGTGACGCCGATCGGGCAGGGCGTCGACGCCACGCCGGTCAGCGTCGGCGGGTTGTCGCCGTACGTGCGCTGGCACCACGCCAACGTCGTGCGCGGTGTCGCACGGGGAACCGTCAGCGCCTACGCCCACGCGGCGCTCGGCGACATCACCGCCGAGCAGTTCCGTGCGCTCGCCGCGGTGCAGCGCGAGCTCGGCGCGAGCGTGCGGCTCACGAATCGCCAGAACGTCGTGTTCCGCGACCTCGCCGACGACCAGCTGCCCGTCCTGTTCGCCCGGCTCGAGACGATCGGCATGGCACAACCCGGCGCCGAGCTGTCGCGGGACGTCGTCGCGTGCCCGGGCGCCGACACCTGCAACCTGGCGGTCACCCAGAGCCGCGGTCTCGCCAAGGCGATCGGCGAGCGGCTCGAGGAGGAGGGTCTCGCCGACGTCGGCGGGGTGCGCATCAACATCTCCGGGTGCAGCAACAGCTGCGGTCAGCATCACGCCGCCGACATCGGATTCTTCGGCGCCGAGCGGCGCGTCGGCGGTCGTTCGGCGCCCGGGTACCAGATGCTGCTCGGCGGCTACGTGGGCCAGGAGAGGATCCATTTCGGTGACAAGGCGTTGCGGCTGCCGGCGAAGCACGCCGCCGAGGGAGCCGTGCGGGTCATCCGGCGCTTCGCCGATGAGCGCGCCGCGGGGGAGACGTTCCGAGCGTGGCTCGAGCGCGCCGGCGGCGCGGTCGGTCTGGCCGGGGAGCTGGCCGACCTCGACGCGTTCCCGGCGTTCGAGGAGCGCCCCGACTTCTACGTCGACTACGGAGAGACCGGCCCGTACGTCGCCGAGGTCGGCGCGAGCGAGTGCGCCACCTGACGCCCGACCACAGCGAACCGGTTGAGGCCGTGGGTTCGTGGCAGGTATCTGGACGGCCCCGGTCGAGGCGGCTGCCGCAGCATCGGAGCGCAGGTTGGATCAAGCGGACGGTGCCGTCGATCTAGATTCCGGGGATGCTCCGGGCGACGGCCATCGCCGTGATCGCGGCGACGGTCCTCGTGGCGTGCACGTCCGACGGCGACCGCGACAACGCGACCACCTCGACCACCGCGGGCGATGCCGAGGAACCGCCGACGTCGGCCGCGTTCGAGGCCGCTGACGCGCCGGTCCCGGGCAGGGTGCCGCTGCCGGGGTTGCTCGACATGACGGACGAGCGGCTGCCCGACGACCCCGCGGTCCGCACCGGCACCCTCGGCAACGGGCTGCGCTACTACGTGCGCAACAACGACAACCCCGGGGGCAAGGCGGAGCTGCGGCTGGCCGTCGACGCAGGGAGCGTCGACGAGCTCGGCCCGACCACGGGGGTCGCCCACTTCGTCGAACACATGCTCTTCAACGGCACCGAGGCGTTCCCCGAGAACGAATTGATCGACGTCCTGCGTTCGTTCGGCGCCTCGTTCGGAGCCGACATCAACGCGTTCACGAGCTTCGACGAGACCGTGTACTCCCTGACGGTGCCGAGCGCCGACCAGACGGTCGAGCTCGGGCTCACCATCCTCGACCAGTGGCTGTCGCACGCGACGATCGACGAGGAGCAGGTGGTGGCCGAGCGGGGCGTCGTGCTCGACGAGTGGCGCGTCCGGACCCAGAGCACCGACGGCCGGCTGTTCGACGTCGCCGAAGACCTCTATCTCACCGGCTCGCCCTACGCCGGGCGCTCGCCGATCGGGACACCCGGCTCGATCACGGTCATGGAGCGGTCCGTGCTGCGCGAGTTCTACGAGAGCTGGTACCGCCCCGACAACGCCGCGGTCGTCGTCGTGGGTGACATCGACGTCGAGGGCGTCGAAGCCGACCTCGAGCGGATATTCGGCGATCGACCGGCCCCCGACGCGGAACTGCCGCCGCGGTCCGACGCCTCGTTCGACGTCGACACGACGCCCGACTTCGCCCTTCACGCGGATCCCGACCAGAGCACGGTCGACGTCGAGGTGACGCTGCCGCTCCCCGCGATGCCGGCCGGCGGCACGCTCGCGGCGCGGGCCGCGCTGATCGACGCCATGATCTACCGGGCGCTGATCGAGCGGCTGCGGTTCGACGTCGCCGACGGCACCGCGCCCTTCGACGACGTCACCCAGGGCACGAACAGCTTCGTCGCAACGCTCGATGCTCCTGCCCTCTACGCATTCACCGACGCGGATCGGGTCGACGACACGCTGCGCGCGCTGCTCGACGAGTACGAGCGCGCCAACCGGTTCGGGTTCACCGAGGAGGAGGTCGACGTGGCACGCCGGACGATCCGGGCTGCGCTCGACAGTCGGCACGACGGTCGCGACAGCACCCAGGACGCGGTCTTCGCCGACGAGTACGTTGCTGACTTCCTGACCGGTGCCGGCTTCCCGTCGATCGACGACGAGTACGACGCCGTCGTCGAACTGCTCGACGCCGTCACCGCCGCCGCGCTCGACCGGCGGTTCCGCGCCCGCTGGACCAACAGTGCACCGCACGTGATCATCTCCACGCCGGAGGCCGACTCGACCCGCATGCCCAGCCGTGACGAGGTGCTCACGATGATCGGCGCGGCCACCGACGCCGAGCTCAGCCGACGCGACGAGCGAGGCGATCTCCCCGATGCCCTCATGGAACGCCCGGCCGGTGTCGAACCGGGGTCGGTCGAGCTGCTGCTCCCGTTCGACGACCCGCTCCTCGACCCGGTCGAGCTCACGTTCCCCAACACGGTCCGGGTGATCCTCAACAGCAACGACATCGTCGCCGGGCGAGTGTTCATGCAGGCCCGCAGCCCCGGCGGCACGTCGCTCGTCGAGGACGGCGACGTCGTCGACGCGCTCTACGCGACGGAGGTGGTGCTCTCGAGCGGCGTCGCCGACTTCAACCGCAGCGAGCTCGACCGGATCATCGCCGGCGAGGACGTCCAGCTCGACGCGTGGCTCACCCCCTACGACGAGAACTTCGCCGGCGTCGCGTCGTCCGCCGACGTCGAGGTCCTGTTCCAGCTGGTCCACCTCTACATGACGCGCCCGCGATTCGACCCCGTCGCGCTGAACCAGGTGCGGAGCCGGGTCGGCCCGGTCGTCGCCGACCCTGCCTCCGATGCCGTTGCGACCAGCGAGGACGCGATCGCCGACCTCCGATACCCGGGAGAGCTCAGATACGCGGTGCTCCCCGAGCCGGCGCAGTTCGACACGCTCGATGTCGCCGGGGTCGAGCGAGTCTGGCGCGACCGATTCGGCAATGCGTCCGAGTGGGTGTTCGTGTTCAGCGGCGACCTCGACATCGACGAGCTGACCGAGCTCGCCGGCTCATACCTCGGCGGCCTGCCAGACGGCGGTTCGGAGACGTGGATCGACGTCGAGGACCCGCCACCGACGGCGCCGGTCACCGAGATCCGGCGGGCGGGAACGGGCGACACCGCCTCGGTGACGCTGCTGTTCACCAGCCCGATCGACGACGTCGACGCCCGGCTCCGCGCCAACGCGGCCGTCGCCGGCGAGATCATCTCGGCGCGGCTCACCGACGTGGTGCGCGAGCGGCTCGGAGACACCTACTCGCCGTTCGCACTGACGCACGTGACCGTCGACCCCGACCCGGTCGTCGAGACCGTCGTGTCCGTCACCGGTGCTCCCGACCGTGTCGAGACCATCGGCGCGCTGGTGATCGCCGAGCTCGCCGATCTCGCGGCGGCCGGGCCGACGCCCTCAGAGTTCTTCAACGCCGCTGCACAGGTCGAAGAGAGCTACCGGTTCGTCGACAACGGATCGTTCCTCGCCGAGCTGCTCGACGACGCGACCCATCCGGCGCTCGAGCTCGACGATTACCTGCTGGAGCCCGGCGAGCTCTCGAGCGTCACCGAGGCGACCGTCCGCAAGTACGTGGCGACGCACGTTCCAGCCGGCGCGTACATCCAGGTGACCGTGCTCCCGCGCTGACCGGCCTCAGAGCTCGACCTCGCCGACGACGCACGTCGAGACGTCGCCGCCGACCCAGATCGTGCCGTCCCCGTCGCGCTCGAGAAAGACCTGACCGGCACGGCCGAGCACGGTGCCCTGGCGGGCGACGTAGGTGCGCAGCGTCGGGTCACGCTGCATCAGCCACATCGCGACCGACGCGTTGAGGCTCCCGGTGACCGGGTCCTCGAGCATCGCTCCGGGTCCGGGGAAGAACGCCCGCAGCTCGAACGCGTGGTCGTCCGACGGCTCGGCCGGGGCGACGAGTCCGAGGAACAGGTCGCGATCGGGGCCGAACCGTGGCGCCGCACGCAGGACGTCTGCGGCGCTCGGCAGCAGCGCCGCGACCCAGCCCGGTCCGTTGTCGACCCACGCCGCATCGACGATCTCGAGATCGAGGATCGACTCGATCCGGGCGCGGAGCGCGTCGTCGACCGGGCCGGAACGCACCAGCGGCGGCGCCGCGAACGCGAGTCGGTCACCGGTGGCCCGGATGCGCACCTTGCCGACGCCGCACTGCTGGACGACGACGTCTGGCTCGCCGGGCTTGCCGCCCTCGTCGAGCCAGGCCCGGCACGTCCCGAGGGTCGGGTGTCCGGCGAAGGGCAGCTCGGCGGTCGGGGTGAAGATCCGCACCCGGTAGTCGGCCGTCGGGTCGGTCGGCGGCAGCAGGAACGTCGTCTCGGACAGGTTCATCCAGTTCGCGAAGCGCTGCATGTCGGCGTCCGAGAGATCGTCGCCGTCGACGACGACGGCCAACGGGTTGCCGCGGTACGGGACGGCCGTGAACACGTCGACCAGGCGGAGTCGGCGCAGCATGACCGCATCCTGCCCGGCCGCGAGCCGGTTGTCACTTCATGTTGGCGGCGGTGACCGTGCGCTGGCTCACCTCGACGAGGTCGCCGGCGCGCACCTCGAACGAGACGACGTGCTCGACGGCGTGGCCTCCCGACCGGGCTCGTCCCGACACCACGTCGAGCGCGGTGCCGTCGACCAAGGGCAGCAGGGCTACGGCTCGGAAGCCGTCCTCGACGCCGGGGCTCGACCGCTTGTCCTCGCGGAGCAGCAGGCCGGAGTCCCACACCCAGACGTCGTCGACGCTGACGAACCGGCAGCGGTGGCTCGTGCGTGACTTCGTCACGATCGCGCCGGGGCACACGATGACGTCCCCTTCGACCCACGGCAGCACGCCGAGCCCGTCGCGCCCGAAGCCGATCTCGAAGGCGCGGGCGATGATCGCGTCCTCGTCGCCCTGCCCGATCGCCCGCTCGATCTGCACCTGGCGCACCGCCTCCGCGACGCCGTGCAGGTCGTCCGCCGACATGTCGCGCAGCGACGCGATCAGGCGCGCTGCGTCCGTCGCTGTGTCCGTCGCTCCGTCCGTCACCCCATCAGGATGGTGGCTACAGTCCCGAACGCAACCTATTCGCCGAACTGCCTGATCCGTGGGGGGTCTGCCATGAGGACACGAGCCGCCGTCTTGCGCGAGCTGAACACGCCCTGGAGCGTCGAGGAGATCGAGCTCGATCCGCCGAAGCACAACGAGGTGCTGGTGAAGATGGTCGCCTCGGGCATGTGCCACTCCGACGAGCACGCCATGGACGGTCACATCGCCGGTCTCGTCCCGGCCCCGCCGATGATCGGCGGCCACGAAGGCGCCGGCATCGTCCAGGAGGTCGGCGAGGGCGTCGACTGGCTCGAACCGGGCGACCATGTCGTGTTCGGCTTCATTCCCGCCTGTGGCCGCTGCCCCTCCTGCGCCGAGGGCCACTCGAACCTGTGCGACCTGCTCGCCACGTTCGCAGAGGGCACCCAGGCCCTCGACGGGACCCACCGCCATCACACGCTCGACGGCCACGACCTCGGGCTGATGTGCCTGATCGGCACGTTCGCCGAGCACACGGTCGTGAACGAGGCGAGCTGCATCAAGGTCGACAAGGACTGGCCACTCGACAAGGGCTGCCTGCTCGGCTGTGGCGTCGTGACCGGGTGGGGCTCTGCGGTCTACACCGCCGAGGTCGAGCCCGGCGACTATGTCGCCGTCGTCGGATGCGGTGGCATCGGGTCCAATGCCATCCAGGGCGCCAGGATGGCCGGGGCGCGCGTCATCGCCGCGATCGACCCGGTCGAGTTCAAGCGCGAGAAGGCGATGGAGTTCGGCGCCACCCACACCTTCGCGTCGATGGCCGAGGCGCAAGCAGCCCTCGGCGACGTCACCTGGGATCGCGGATACGACAAGGTCATCATGACGATGGGTACCGGCGACGCAGACTCGCTGGGCGAGGGCTTCAACCTGGGCGGCAAGCGAGCCAAGATCGTCGTCACCAACCTGCACTCGACCAGCGAGGGCAGCATCTCGGTACCGGCGATCATGCTCACGATGTTCGAGAAGCAGCTCCGCGGTTCGCTGTTCGGATCGGCCAACATCCGCAAGGACATCCCGCGGTTGTTCGAGCTGTACCTGCAGGGTCAGCTCAACCTCGACGACCTCGTGACCAAGACGTACACCCTCGACCAGATCAACGAGGGATACGAGGCGATGCGCAGCGGCGAGAACATCCGCGGCGTGATCGTGTTCTGACGTTCTCGGGCGCAGCCGACCGGCGAGCCCGGTCGGCTGCGCCTCCGTGCTCGCCGGCACCGCTTCGCTCTGCCGCTCGCCCACCTTGGGCCGGTGCCCACCTCCGGGCGGTCCCGACCCTCCCGTCGGAACGCCCTTCCGTTACGGTCCCGAGGCGTATGGATGCCGACCTCCTGGAGCGACTCGACGGGGCCGTCGTCGGGCGTCGGCGTGAGCTCGAGCTCGTCGTCGCGGCGCTCGCCGCCGACCGCCACGTCCTGCTCGAGGGCCCGCCCGGCACCGGCAAGTCGACGCTGCTGCGGGCCGTCGCGCGCGAGCTCGGCATCGGTTTCGAGTTCGTGGAGGGCAACGCGGAGCTCACACCGGCGCGCCTCGTCGGCCACTTCGACCCGGCTCGCGTGCTCGCCGAGGGATATGACCCCGACGTGTTCGTCGACGGTCCGCTGGTGACGGCGATGACCGACGGCTCGCTGCTGTACATCGAGGAGCTCAACCGCGTCCCCGAGGAGACGCTCAACGTGCTGGTCACGGTGATGAGCGAGCGCGAGCTCCACGTTCCCCGGTTCGGTCACGTCGTGGCGACGCCCGGCTTCCGGCTGGTCGCCGCGATGAACCCGTTCGACGCCGTCGGGACGGCGCGCATCTCGTCGGCGATCTACGACCGCGTGTGCCGGCTCGCGGTCGACTACCAGGATGCCGACGACGAGCTCGCCATCATGCGCCGCCACTCGGGCGCCGACGTCGATGCCGCATGGGCGACCAAGGTGGTCGAGCTCGTCCGCCTGACGCGTACCCATCCCGACCTGCGCATCGGGTCGTCGGTGCGTGGCGCGATCGACATGGGCGCGGTGGCCGATTCGCTGGCCCGGCTGCGGCGCAGCGACGTGTCCGACTCGGCGGTGTCGCTCGACGCCGCCCTCGTCGCGCTGAGCGGGCGCGTGCGCGTCCGGGAGGGCTCCAGCCGCTCACCCGAGGAGGTCGTCGCGGAGCTGTGGCGGTCGGTCTTCGAACCGGCTGACGCCGCGGTCGACTCGGGAAAAGTTCCGGCCCCGACGGGGGCGACGCACCCGACCTGACACCGAACGTCGCGGCCGGCGACGACGCCGACCGGATCATCGACGCCAACCGCCGTCGAACGGTGTCGCGGCGTGAGCTGAGCGCATTGGATCGGTTCGACGAGGTGTCGCCCGAGGTCGGCGAGCTCGACGAGGCGGCGCTGGTCGAGTCGCTCGCCGAGGACGCCGACGAGACGCTGGCGTTGCTGTCGCAGATGACCAGAGCGACCGACGCCGCGCTGCGGGCCCAGGCGCGGCGACTGGCGTCGGAGCTGTTCCTGGAGCTGGCGCGCGACACGCCTCCGGACGCCGCTGGTGTCGGCCGGCGGATCCGCATGCCGTACCGGCCCGATCGCGGCGACCTCGACCTCGACGGCAGCCTGGACGCGATCGTCGAAGCCCAGGCGTCCGCGGCGGCGGTTCGGGTCGAGGACCTCGTCGTCGACGCCTGGGCGCGCCCGTCGACCGCCTGGTGCCTGTTGGTCGATCGCAGCGGTTCGATGCACGGCAGGCCGCTGGCCACGTCGGCGCTGGCGGCGGCCGCGGTCGCCACCCGCGCCGACGGCGACTACGCGGTGCTGTCGTTCGCGAAGGACGTCGTGGCCGCCAAGGCGATGTGGGAGGCGCGTCGCGCCGACGATGTGGTCGATCGTGTGCTCGCGCTCACCGGCCACGGGACGACGGACGTCGCCGGCGCGTTGCGCGCCGCAGGTGCCCAGCTGCGCGTCTCGGGCGCAGCGCGGCGTGTGACCGTGCTGCTGTCGGACTGCCGGGCGACCGTGCCAGGCGACGTCGTGGCGGCCGCTCGGGCGCTCGACGAGCTCGTCGTGCTGGCCCCTGAGGGTGACAGCGAGGAGGCCGAAGCACTGGTGACGGCGTGTGATGGGCGGTGGACGGCGGTCGAGGGGCCGTCGACGATCGTGGCCGCAGTGATGCGCGTCCTGGCTCGCTGACGAACGCGTTCAGCCGCAGGTGGCGGTGCGATCCGGCGCGACGCCGGCCGAGTTCTCGTCGGCGGCGACGACCGGCAGGGTGGTCGCCGTCGCCGGGACCCCCTCGTCGGCCGGAGCGCCGACCTCGTCGCTCCCGCCCGCGCCGTCGACGGGAGCGACCGTCGTCGACGGCCGGGGCTCGGTCAGGACCTGCTCGGGCGCGCCCGCCAGGACCGCTTCGCCCCGGAACACCTGGAGGATCGCCTGCATGTTCGCCCCGTCGATGCGCGGTCGCTCGACCTGCTCGCCGGCGATCGTCACCGACGACGATTCGACTCGGTACGTCCGGATGGCAGCCGGGTCGACGTTGCGGAGGGTGTTGGCGAACTCGAGCATGCGCCTCGCCGTGAGCCCGACGTCGGTCACGAGGTACTCGCGGTTCGTCGTGATGAGCGCCGAGGCGACGTCGGGCGAGTACAGGCCTTCGTCGATCACCTTGGCGACGACGCGGCGCAGGAAGTCCTGCTGACGGGCGATGCGGCCGAAGTCGGACGTGCCGTCGGTGCGCCAGTCCCCGCTGCCCGGCGGGTCCTCGTACTGGTACTTGCGCGACCGCACGTAGGCGAGCGCCATCTGACCGTCGAGCTCGACGCAGCCCGCCTCGGGGATGGCCAGCCCGCTGTTGCGGTCGCGAGCCGGGAACTCGAACGGCACCTCGACCCCTCCGACCGCGTCGACGAGGCGTTCGAAGGCGCAGAAGTCGACCTGCACGTAGTGGTCGACCCGGATGCCGAAGTTCAGGTGGATCGTGTCGATCAGACGGGTCGGGTCGTCGCGGCGGTAGGCGCTGTTGATCCGGGCGCGCCGGCCGCCCGCGATGTCGACGTAGAGATCGCGGGGGAGCGACAGCACCGCGAGCTGGTTGGTCTGGGGGTTCGCCCGCCAGATCATGATCGTGTCGGACCGTTCGCCCAGGTCGTCGCGATCGCCGGTCGGGACGCACTCGTTGTTGTCGACGCCCACGACGAGGAAGTTGGCTGCCGCCGGTTCGGCGAGCTCGATCGGCTCGGGCGTCTCGCCGGCGACGGTCGTCGGGGCGGCCGGCAGGGTCGTGGTCAGGCCCGGTGCGGCGATCGCGGGCGCACCGCGGCCCGGATCGTGCTCGCTCACCGGCTCGGACAGGGTCACCAGCTGGCGATCGGACAGGACCCACTGGCTGGCAGCGAGGCCGGCGGCCGTCGCGAAGCAGGCGACGGCGACGAGAACGACCAGCGCGAGCGTCAGGCGTTGCGGCCAGGTGCGTCGCAGCGTGGTCGGCATGGACGGGTCAGCGTACCGGTCGCCCGCCGACAGGGCGGGGCGGCCCGCCGGTGGCTACGGGAGGACGACGACCTTCGTGCCGATCGGTGCCCATCCCCACATGTACACCGCATCCCAGGGGGCCTGGCGGACGCACCCGCCGCTCAGCGGGGTGCCGAGCTGGCTGACGGACTGCAGCTTGTAGCCGGTGCGGGTGTCGGTCGGGATCTCGTGGAAGCCGATGTTGTCGCCGCCCGGACCCTTGGCGAACCGCACCATGTACCGCCAGCAGATCGCCGGGTTCTTGATGTTGCACGTGTACGACGAGCGCGAGAAGACCGAGTACGTCCCGGGCAGCGGCTGGTTCCACGTCCGGCGGCCCGAGACGAGATGCGTCTTGGCGACGGTGCCGTCGGCGTTCACGGCCCACAGTCGCTGACGCGTCTTCGAGTAGACGACACGGCGGCCGTCACCGCTGCCGGGTGGCAGCTGCCACGACGGCGGCACCGTCGTGGTCGTGGTCGTCGGCGGCGGGATCGTCGGCGTGATCTGGGCTTGCGTGCCGCGTGACGGCGTCGCCACCACCGGCCCGGCCGGGACGTCGATCACGAGCGGCGGCACGGTCGTGGTGGACGTCGTCGTCGTGGTGGACGTCGTCGTCGTGGTGGACGTCGTCGTCGTGGTGGACGTCGTGGTGGTCGTGGACGACTCGGAGGTCGGAGGTGGCGTTGCGCCGGCCCCCGGCGCAACGAACATGACGCTGCCGGCAACCGCCATCACGGCTGCGACACGTCCCAACGCCGCTCGCATGGCGGGCCACCTTAGCGAGCGGGTGCGCTCAGGTCGAGGCTGCGAGCTCGATCTCACACTGGAACTCATCGGCAGGACCGAGCTCGAGCTGGAGGATCGACGCCGCCTCGACGAGATCCTCGCGTGCCGACTCGAGGGCCGCCAGCGCATCGCTCGGCGCGCCGACCACGCAGCGCGCCACCTCGGCGCGCTGGCTCACCTTGTGCTCGGTCTTCGTGCGCCGGACCCGGGACAGGACCTCGAGCGGCGCATCGAGGAGCTTCGGATCGCCGTCGCCGCTCGTCGGGTGCGGCCACTCGGCGACGTGGACGCTCGTGTCGTGCCACCAGCTCCAGGCCTCCTCGCTCGCGTACGGCAGCGTCGGAGCGAGCATCCGCTGGATCGTCGACAGTGCGGTGCGCAGGGCGACGCGAGCGCTCGCAGCGGCTTCGTCGCCGCGGGTGGCGTAGGCGCGACCCTTGACGAGCTCGACGTAGTCGTCGCAGAACCACCAGAAGAACGACTCGGTCCGTTCGAGGGCTCGTGCGTAGTCGAACCCCTCGAAGGCGTTGGTCGCCTCCGTGATCACGGCGTCGAGCCTCGCGAGCATCGAGCGGTCGACCGCGTCGGTCACCGTAGCGCCGTCGGCGACGTCGCCGAACCCGAGCACGAACTTGGAGACGTTGAGCAGCTTGTTGGCGAGCTTGCGGCCCACTTTCATCTGGTCCTCGCTGAACGCGGCGTCGGTGCCCGGCCGGGCACACGCCGCCCAGTAGCGCACGGCGTCGGTGCCGTGGCGGTCGAACAGGTCCATCGGCGTGACGACGTTGCCCTTCGACTTCGACATCTTCTTGCGGTCGGGGTCGAGGATCCAGCCCGACAGCGCAGCGTTCGACCACGGGACGCCGCCGTGCTCGAAGTGACTGCGGACGACGGTGGCGAACAGCCACGTGCGGATGATGTCGTGGGCCTGCGGCCGCATGTCCATGGGGAAGACGCGCTCGAACAGGTCGGCGCCCTCTTCTTCCCAGCGGGCCGCGATGTGCGGGCTGAGCGACGACGTCGCCCATGTGTCGAAGACGTCGGGGTCGCCCGCGAAGCCCCCCGGCCGGTTGCGCTGGTCGGCGGTGTAGCCGGGCGGAACGTCGGTCGACGGATCGATCGGCAGGTCGTCCTCGGCCGGGAGGACGGGCCGGTCGTGGTCGAGCTCGCCCTGATCGTCGAGTGGGTACCAGACGGGGATCGGCACGCCGAAGAAGCGCTGCCTGCTGATCAGCCAGTCGCCGTTCAGCCCCTCGACCCAGTTGTCGTATCGGTGCTGCATGTGGGGCGGGTGCCAGGTGATCTCACCGCCGCGCTTGACGAGTGCGTCCCGCAGGTCGGTGTCGCGCCCGCCGTTGCGGATGTACCACTGGCGGCTCGCGACGATCTCGAGCGGCCGTTCGCCCCGCTCGTAGAACTTGACCGGGTGCTGGATCGGATCGGGTCCGCCGACCAGCTCACCCGACTCGCGCAGTTGCTCGACGACCTGTCGTTGCGCTTGCCTGACGGTCAGCCCGGCGATCGCGCCGTACGCGTCAACGTCGACGCCGTCTGGCGGGTCGGCGAGGATGCGCCCGTTGCGGCCGACGATCGCCCGCGTCGGCAGGTCGAGCTCGCGCCACCAGACGACGTCGGTCGTGTCGCCGAAGGTGCAGATCATGGCGATCCCCGTGCCCTTGTCGGGCTGGGCCAGCTCGTGGGCGACGATCGGCACCTCGACGCCGTAGAGCGGCGTGCGGACAGTGTGGCCGAACATCGCCCGGTAACGGGTGTCGTCTGGGTGGGCGACGAGCGCGACGCATGCCGCCAGCAGCTCCGGGCGCGTCGTGTCGATGAGGACGTCGTCGCCGCCGTCGGTGCGGTGGAACGCGAGCTTGTGGTAGGCACCCGGCTTGTCTCGGTCTTCCATCTCGGCTTGGGCGACCGCGGTCTGGAAGTCGACGTCCCACAGCGTCGGCGCGTCCTGGCTGTACGCCTCGCCGCGCGCCACGTTGCGCAGGAATGCCCGCTGGCTGATCCGGCGGCTGCGCTCGTCGATGGTCGCGTAGAGGTACGTCCAGTCGACGCTCAGGCCGAGGCGCCGGAAGAGCTCCTCGAAGATCTGCTCGTCGATCTCGACCAGCTCGTCGCACAGCTCGAGGAAGTTCGGGCGCGAGATCGGGACCGGCTCGTGGTCCTTGGGTGGATCGCCGCGGAACGGCGGCTCGAAGCCGGCCTGATACGGCTGGCTCGGATCGCAGCGGACGCCGTAGTAGTTCTGGACGCGCCGCTCGGTCGGCAGGCCGTTGTCGTCCCAGCCCATCGGATAGAAGACCTGCTTGCCGCGCATCCGCTGGAATCGCGCGACCAGGTCGGTGTGGGTGTAGCTGAAGACGTGCCCCATGTGGAGCGAACCCGACACGGTCGGCGGCGGCGTGTCGATCGCGAACACCTCGCTGCGTACGGCCGACGCGTCGAAGCGGTAGATGCCATCGGTCTCCCACTGGGTGGCCCAGCGGTCCTCGATGCCGTCGAGCGTCGGCCGGTCGGGGATGTTCGCCATGGGCGCCAGGCTACGGGAACTCCTGCGCTGCGTCCTCGGCGGTTGGTTGGCGCCGTCAGGTCAGCGGAGCACCTCGTAGATCGCCATCGTCCTGCGGGCGGCCGTGTCCCAGCCGAACTCCGCGACCGCCCGGGCGCGTCCGGCGACGCCCATCGCGCTCGCCCGCGCCGCGTCGCGGACCAGCGCGTTCACGGCGTCGGCGAGCTCGGCCTCGAACGCAGCGGTGTCGGTCTCGTCGTAGTGGACGAGGATGCCGGTCGTACCGTCGTCGACGACCTCGGGGATGCCCCCGACGTCGCTCGCCACGACGGCCGTCTCGCACGCCATCGCCTCGAGGTTCACGATGCCGAGCGGCTCGTACACCGACGGGCAGACGAACACCGTGCCGTGGGTGAGGACCTGACGGACGTCCTCGCGCGGCAGCATCTCCGACACGACGTGCACCGCGTCGCGCGCGGCCCGCAGATCGTCGATCGCAGCGTCGGTCTCGGCCTTGAGCTCTGGCGTGTCGGCGGCGCCTGCGAGCAGCACGACCTGGGCGTCGGGGTCGAAGGCCAGGGCGGCCCGAAGGAGGTGCGGAACCCCCTTCTGGCGGGTGATGCGGCCGACGAACACGACCGACGGACGGTCGGGGTCGACGCCCAGTCGATCGAGGACGTCGGTCGCCGGGTCGGGCCGGTAGAAGTCGGTGTCGATCCCGTTGTGGACGACGTGCACCTTGCCCTCGTCGAGCTGCGGGTACGACGCCATGACGTCGCGCCTCGACCCGTGGCTGACGGCGATCACGGCGTCGGCCGCCTCGTAGGCGGTCTGCTCGGCCCACGACGAAACCCGGTAGCCACCGCCCAGTTGCTCGGCCTTCCAGGGACGCTGCGGTTCGAGCGAGTGGGAGGTGACGACGTGGGGGATGTCGTGGAGCAGCTTCGCCCAGTGGCCGCCCATGTTGGCGTACCAGGTGTGGGAGTGCACGAGGTCGCAGCCGGTCGTCGCGTGCGCCATCGAGAGGTCGGCGGCGAGCGTGCGCAGGGTCGCGTTGGCCCCGGCGAGGAATTCGTACTCCTCCGCGTGGGCGACCGCACCGTGGCGTGGCTCGCCCATGCAGTGGACGTCGACGTCGGCCAGCTTGCGGAGCTCGCGGACGAGGAAGTCGACGTGGACGCCGGCTCCGCCGTACACGTGAGGCGGGTACTCGCGGGTCAGGATGCCGATGCGCACCCCGGCGATCGTAGACGCCGCGGCGTCGCGCTACTTCAGGAACTTGCTCGTCGTGTTGTCGGCCAGCACCTTGCCGCCGGTCTGACACGTCGGGCAGTAGTTGACCGTGTAGCCGGAGTACTCGACGGCGCGCACCTCGTCGCCGCACCGGGGGCATGGCTCGCCGGCGCGATGGTGGACCGCACCGGGACGATCTTTCGAGGCGCTCATGTCGGCGCGGGTGCGCTCGTGCGCCAGACCCTCGTCGATGCTCGCCCGAACGGCCTCGACCACCCGCGCCGCCCCGTCCGGACCGAGCCTGGCGGTCATGGCGAACGGGCTGAGCTCGGCTCGGTGGCAGACTTCGTTCGCCAGCCGGCGTCCGAGCCCGGCGATCGACCGTTGATCGCGCAGGAATCCGTGCAGCCGCTGGTTCTTCGCCTCGAACAGCGTCACCATCTCGGCGGGCGTGACGGAGTACGCCTCGGGACCGAGCTGGTCGAGCGGCGGGCTCGTCAGCACGTCGGACGCGGGGAGGCACCAGACGCCGGCGCGACGCTCGGTGCCCGCTTCGGTGAGCAGCAGCGCCGGCCCGTCGCCGAACACGAACCGCGCCTGGCCACCGCGCGGCTTCGCCGACCGCTTCTCGTCCACGAGCAGCCGACCGCCCTGCATCAGGTGGACGGCGAACACGACCGGTTCGAATCGCAGCAGCAAGTACTTGCCCCGGCGCCCGACCTCGAGCAGCGGCGCGCCGTACGCGTTGTCCGGAGCGGGAACGGCCGTCTTGAGGGCGGTGAAGGTGAGCGGTCGGAAATTGGTCAGCACGCGGCCGGCGAACTGCTCGGTGAGCCGCTCGGCGTGCGCCTGCACCTCCGGCATCTCCGGCATCGGCCCGACCTCACTCGTAGCGGGTGCGATCGCGGACGATCGAGAACACGCCGTCGAGGGCCCGGAACACCGGCTGGGCGTCCATCAGCGCGCGCTGGTCGCCGAAGAGCAGGATCCTGCCGGTGATGAACGCCTCCTGCGCGTTCAGGTCGCCGTTGGCGACCGCGACGGCCGTGTCCCAGTCCTGCTCCATCCGGACGTGCTCCGGATCGGCCGGCCCGGCGCCGAAGCGCGCGGTCCCATCGCCGACCTGGAGGTGGTAGGTCACGTCGCCCTCCGGTCCGCCGGTGACGACCTGGGTGACGCCGATCGCGTGCTCGGCCGCCAGCTCGAACAGCGTCTCGGACTCCGCCACCTCGCGAGTGAGCTCGCGGATCCAGGCCAGGCTCAGGTACCGCACGGTGTCGGCTGCGGTGTCGGTGACGTCGGCGGCGGGCTGGTCGGTCATGGTGGGCCCTAGTCTGCCCGATCATGGTGTGGGCGCCCACCGACGAGTACCCGCACGCGGCCGGCGCGGGTGCCCCGGTCGTCGAGGAGTGGGTCTTCGCTGCCTGGTCGGGCGATGGTCGGACTGGATTCGTGTCGGGGCACCGGCTGCTCGGCCGCCGGGCCTGGTACTGGTCGGCGCTCGCCGCGGCCGGTCGACCGCTGCTCCACCTCGCGGAGTGGGACGTCGCCGTGCGCGTCGACCCGTTCGTGGTGAAGGCACCCGAGATGTGGGCCGAGCACCATTGCGTCGCCCCCTTCGAGCAGTGGTCGATCGGCAACGAGGCGCACTTCGTCGCGCTCGACGACGCCGACGAGGCCCTCGACCGCGCGTACGGCACGCCCACGCCGATGGCCGCCGATCTCGAGTGGTACGCGACCAGCGAGCCGTCGGCCATTCCGGACGGATACGAGCAGTCCGGCGTCGTCCACGGCGTCGTCGAACTGCTCGGGCGACCCGATGTCGGTTTCGAGGAAGCGCCGGCCCACCGCTGGCGCCGATGGGCGGGCCGCCGCCTGGCGCCGATCGAGCTGCCCCCGGCGGTCGCCCACACCGGGCTGCGGGCGCCGTTCGCGTTCCCCGACGGCACGGTCGCCGACTGGGTGCTCAGTCCTCGTGGCTGGTCGTCTCGAACTCGTCGCTGACGCGTGCCACATCGGTGACGGGTGCCACATCGGTGACCGGGGTGGCGTCGGGCGTCGGTGCCGGTCGGCGGCGGAGTGCCCGGCGGACCCCCAGCACCACCACCACGGCGGCGAGCCCGGCGGCGAGGAACGGCAACATGACCGCGAGCACGAATGCCAGGACGAAGAAGAACGCGGCGAAGGCGTCCCACCCCGATCGCAGGGCGTCGCGGAGGCCGTTGGGCTCGTCGGCCTCCGGCACCGACGCGGCCGGCACGACTTCGATCGTGATCGTGGAGAGCGCGACGCGGTCGGAGAGGTTCCGCTGCTGGGCTTCCAGTCGCTCGAGGTCGGTCTGACGGCGGGTGAGCTCGGCCTCGAGGGTGACCAGATCGCTCAGATCGCCGGCGCGATCCATGAACTCGCGCACGTTGGCGACGCTCTCGCGGGCATTGCGGATCCGGACGTCGAGATCGACGAGTTGCTCGGTGACGTCCTGCGCCGACTGGTTGATCGACACGATGTCGCCGGTCGAGTCGAGGCCGGCGAGCAGCCGGTCTGCCTGGGCCGGCGGCACCTTGACGACCACGATCGCGTAGCCGTCGTCGCCGTCGCGCCCGCTGCCGTAGTCGACGTCGGCCGACGCCACGCCGCCGCCGAGTGCGCTGGCGCTGGCGCGGATCGACGCCACGGCGCGCCCGACGTCGTCGGTGCTGACGACGACGCGCATCTCGACGATCACGTCGCGGCCGATCGTGCCGACATCGAACTCGCCGGCGTCGGACGTGCCGGAGTCGCCCACCTCGTAGAACCCGGGCCTCTCTGCCGGTTCCTCGGCGGGTTCGGCGGCCGGTTCTTCGGCCCCCGCATCGTCGGGCGGGCTCGCCGCCGACATGTCGTCGTCGCCACCGCACGCACCGACGGTGAGTACGCCCGCAAGGGTCAGGGCGCCGAAGCGTCGCAGGTTGGTGTTCACGCTGATGTTCCCCATGGCGGTTCGACGTTGCCGCGGTCGGTACCGGTTCCCGTGCCACACTCGTCCGCGATGACGATCGCGTTACGGCTCCGGAGCTCCCGAGCGTGAGGTACGAGCGCGACATCCTCGACGACGTCGCCGAGGCGCGGCGGCGCGTGCCGTACCCGACCGTCGAGGTGGAGATGGGCCTCGTCGTCGAAGACCGCGCCAGCGGCTTCGTCGGCGACGTGGTGCGATGGAATTACGACGCGATCACGCTGCGCGATCGCAAACAGCACCTGCGCCACTTCACCTGGAAGCCGGGCGGGTTCCTGCTCGAGGGCGTACCGGTCACATTGGCGCGACCAGCACAACGACGCAGCGCCATCCCCAGAGTGACCGCGTCGGGATCGATCGCCGCCGACGGGACGACCGCGGCGCGGGTCGCGAGGGCGAGCCGGATCTGGGTCGAGGGCAAGCACGACGCCGAGCTGCTCGAGCACGTGTGGGGCGACGACCTGCGCGAGCTCGGCGTCGTCGTGGAGCCGATGCACGGCGCGGACGACCTCTCGGTGGCGGTTCGCGAGTTCGGGCCGGGCGAACAGCGGCGCCTCGGCGTGCTACTCGACCATCTCGTCGAGGGCTCGAAAGAGTTCCGCATCGCCGCGGCCGTCGACCATCCGGCGGTCTTGGTGGCCGGTCACCCGTTCGTCGACGTCTGGGCCGGCATCCGCCCGAAGGTCGTCGGGTTGGCGACATGGCCCGACGTGGCGATGGGGCAGCCGTGGAAGGAGGGCGTCTGCGCCGCCCTCGGCGTGGATCTCGAAGGTTTCTGGCCGCGCCTGCGCAACCGGGTGACGACCTACGCCGACCTCGAACCCGAGCTCGTCGGCGCCGTCGAGCGCCTCATCGACTTCGTGGCCGACGCCTGATCGGCGCGGTCGAACGCCTCATCGACGTCGTGACCGACGGCTGATCGGCGCGGTCGAGCGCCTCATCGACGTCGTGGCCGACGCCTGATCGGCGCGGTCGAACGCCTCATCGACGTCGTGGCCGACGGCTGATCGGCGCCGCCGCGTCGAACTCACCACACCGGATCGAACCGTCGCACGAGCAGCAGCGCGAGCCCGACCGTCAACAGGATCGATCCGATCGCGATCAAGGTCCGGCTCTCGGCGCCGGTCGGGGGCGATGACGCCACGATCGTGGTCGACGTCGTCGACGTGCTCGACGACGTGCTCGACGACGTGCTGGACGAGGTGCTCGTCGAGGTGCTCGACGACGTCGACGTCGGGCCGCCATCGGCGACGCTCGTCGTGGTGGTCGCGCCCGGCTGGGTCGTCGTCGGGCCACCACTCGCCACGCTCGTGGTGGTGGTGCCGCCCGGCTCGGTCGTGGTCGTGGCCGGTTGGCTGGTCGTGGTCGTTCCACCGGGCTCGGTCGTGGTCGTACCGGGCAGGCTGCTGGTGGTCGTGGTGCTGCCCGGGACGCTGGTGGTCGTGGTGGTACCGGGGACGCTGGTGGTCGTCGTGCTGTCCGGCACGGTGGTGCTCGACTTCGGGACGCTGGTGGTCGTGGTGCTGTCCGGCACGGTGGTGCTCGACTTCGGGACGCTGGTGGTCGTGGTGCTGTCCGGCACGGTGGTGCTCGACCTCG
>JBFHJC010000002.1:0-48302 GCA_041596155.1 Ilumatobacter sp.
CTCGAGGTCCGCACGATGCTCGTCGACACCGACCCGTACAACGTCACTCGGTCGGTCGCGCTCGGCCTCCCGGCCCGGCGGCTGAGCGTGCTGACCGACGAGGCGACGCAGGAGCTCGACCTGCGCGGCATCGGGCGGATCCTCGCCCTGACGTCCAACGACGAGGTGAACGCGCTCGCGACGAGCCGCTTCTCGCGCCTGTTCGGGCGCCGCGAGACGTTCCAGCTCGCTCCCGGTGAGAAGCGCCGCAACGGGGCGCTCCCCGAGGAGCTGCTGGGTCGCATCATCGGGATCGACGGGCTCGACTACGCGACGCTCGACGATCGCGGCCGTCAGGGGTGGCGCGTGCGATCCTCGCCGGCGACCGAGTCGATCGCCGCTGCGACCGAGGGCGGGCTGTTCATGCCGATCGCCCGCGTCTTCGAGGGGCAGCTGTCGTTCATCTGCCGCAACGACGCCGTCCCCACGCAGGGAACGGTGGTCGGTCTCGCCGCTCCGTCGATCCAGAAGGAGCTCGACGAGGCGCTCGAGGCCGCCCAGTGACCCGGAGTGGCGGCGTCGTGATCGAGCACCTCTTCGTCTACGGCACCCTCCGGCCGGGCGACGTGCGCTGGCCGCTCCTCGCCCCGTTCGTCATGGACGACGGGGTCGACGACGCGGTGCGCGGTGAGCTGTTCGACACCGGCCTCGACTACCCGGCGGCCGTGTTCGGGCGGGGCGCCGCGATCGTCGGACGCACGTATCGCCTGCGCGCCGATCGACTCGACGAGGCGCTGGCGGTGCTCGATGTCGAGGAGGACACCGTGCTCGGTCTGTACCACCGCGTCGAGGTCGTGACCTCGGCGGGCGTGCGGGCCTGGGCGTACCAGTACGGCGACGGTCTCGAGCTGACCCCCATCGTCTCGGGCGACTGGTTCTCCCGCTGACCCGCCGCTCGTTCATGTCGCGCCCACCACGCCATGTGGGGGCCCAGCGCGACACGAACGGAGACCGCCGACCCGCCGCTCGTTCATGTCGCGCCCACCACGCCATGCGGGGGCCCAGCGCGACACGAACGGAGACCGCCGACCCGCCGCTCGTTCATGTCGCGCCCACCACGCCATGTGGGGGCCCAGCGCGACACGAACGGAGACCGCCTCGGCGCGGGTCACCAGAACTCGGTGGCGACGATGTGGACAGCGGCGACGTGGGCGGCGACCTCGTGCTCGGACAGCGTCGGACCGAGCTCGACGGTGATGCCGACACCGCCGTCGGGGATGACGGTGCGCGCCCACTGCGACGCCGTGCCGGTGTAAGTGCCACCGGTGATGTCGACGATCGGGAGCCCGGCCACCTCGGCGTAGCGAGTACGGATCTCGCCGGCGCGACCGCTGCCCGGAGCGATCCGGAACAGGTCCTGGTGGTACCACAGCACGAGGTCCGGCCGGATGCCGGAGCCGAGCGCCACCATCGCCCGAGTCTCCGGCTCGCTGGCCGGACCGGTCCCGCCGTACTGCCAGTCACCCGGTACCCCGAGGACGTCCCACCGCTCGGGGAAGTTGCGGTTCAAGTCGACGGCGTTGGCGTTCTGGCGATCGGCGCGCGCCTCACCATCGGGGTTCATCGAGCGGACCAGCCAGAGCTCGACGCCCTCGGGCACCGGCTCGACCGCCAGACGATCGATGATCGCGACGCCTGCGGCTTCGTTGCCGTGGATCACGCCGACGGCGAGCACGACGGCGCCGCCGGGTGACCCGCGCCGCACCACGGTGATCGGTCGCCCCTCGACCGACCGTCCGATCTCGACCGCGACCTCGTAGGGCACGGTCGCCGGATCGATCGGCACGATCGGCGGCCCGGTCGGCCGCGGCGGCACCGTCGACGTGGTGGTCGTGGTGGTCGACGTGGTGGTCGACGTGGTGGTCAACGTGGTGGTCGACGTGGTGGTCGAGGTCGACGTGCTCGTCGAGGTCGCCGGCACCGTGGTGGACACCGTGGTGGTCGACGTGGTGGACGATGCCGCGGTCGACGTCGGCGACGACTCGGTCGGCGGTGTCGGGACGGCGCTCGACGTGGAAGCGTCCGACGCGTCGGTCGCACAGCCGGCGATCGCCGCCGCGACCGCGACGACGGCGGCGAACCGCCGTAGGCTGACGCTCGGCATGCCGACACACCGTAGGGCACCGGCAGGCGGGACATCGGCACCCGTCCCAGGCCGCGAGAACCGGCCTGGAACCGCCACCCTGCCTTGACATGTAAGCGTTTTCATGGCACGCTGTGCCGCTGGTGGAGCGGTCTCGCTCCGCGCTTGTGAACATTTATCACTCGGGCGATGCTGCGTGCCGCCCGAACCTCGAGGGGAGAACCCATGACATCACGTCGTATCAAGCTGGTGGCGCCGCTGCTGGCTTTCTCGGTCGTCGCGGCCGCCTGTGGCGGCGACGACGACGCCGCCGAGCCCGCTGAGGAGCCGGCCGACGAGCCCGCCGACGAGCCCGCCGAGGAGCCGGCCGACGAGCCGGCACCCGCCGGCGGGGGCACCATCACGGTCACCGGCCCCGAGCGCGACGAGTCCGAAGCCGGCGCGTTGCAGCAGGTGCTGAGCGAGTGGGGCGAGGCCAACGGCTTCGAGGTCAACTACATCGGCGACGCCGACTGGGAGGCCAACATCAACACCCAGGTCGAGGGTGGCAACCCGCCCGACCTGTCGGTGTTCCCGCAGCCCGGCAAGCTGGCCGACTTCGCCCGCGCCGGCCACGTGGTCCCGCTCAACGAGGAGGCCGCCGCGGCGGCGCAGGCCAACTGGCCCGCTTCGTGGAACGAGTTCGGCATCGTCGACGGCGTCCAGTACGGCGTGCCCGCCAAGGCCGACCTGAAGTCGCTCGTGTGGTACCAGCCGGCCCGCTTCGAGGCAGCCGGCTACGCCGTGCCCACCACGTTCGACGAGTTCACCGCACTGGTCGAGCAGATGGCCGCCGACGGTGGCCCGAAGCCCCTGTGCGTCGGCATCGAGTCGGGCCAGGCGACCGGTTGGACCTACACCGACTGGGTCGAGGACATGGTCCTCCGCCAGCACGGCGCCGACGTCTACGACCAGTGGGTCACCCACGAGATCCCGTTCAACGACCCGCGGATCGTGGAGTCGATGCAGACCGTGCTCGACCTCTGGACCGAGGACAACGTCTTCGCCAGCTCCGGCACGATCGCCGCGACGGCCTTCCAGGACAACGGCCAGCCGCTCGTCGACGGTGACTGCTACATGCACCGCCAGGCGTCGTTCTACTCGGCGTTCATCCCGGAGGGCACGCCGTTCGCGGACGGCTCCGAGGGCGCGGTCGACGTCTTCTACTTCCCCGACATCAACGGCGACAAGCCGGTGCTGGGCGCCGGCGTCCTCGTCGCGGCGTTCAACGAGCGTCCGGAGGTGCACGCCCTCGCCGCCTACATGTCGTCGGCGGAGTTCGCCGAGAAGCGTCAGGTGGCGCAGGCCGGCCTCAAGGGCGGCGGCACCGCGCTGTCGGGCTTCCTGTCGGCCAACCCGAACGTCGATCCGTCGGTGTTCCAGCCGCTCGAGCAGTCGTTCCTCGAGATCCTCTCGACGGCCGCGATCGTGCGCTTCGACGCCTCCGACCTGATGCCGGCCGACGTCGGCGCCGGGACGTTCTGGACCGAGGGCACCTCGGCGGTCAACGGTGACAAGACGGCCCAGGAGGCTGCCGACGCCATCGAGGCGTCCTGGCCCGCAGGCTGATCTCGAGGGGCGCGACCGCGTCCCACGGATGACACGACGGGGTGCTGGCGCTACGGTGCCAGCACCCCGTCTATGTTTTCGGGGCAACCAAGATCCGACGACACGAACACGACTGGGGGGATTCGCGTGGGCGACATCGCGAGCAAGGTCATCAGCACCTTGATCACCGTGGTGATCGCGGTGCTCGGCAGCGCCGCCATCTGGATCGGGGCGAACCTGCTGTTCAACCAGGTTCGACGACGCTGGAACCTGTTCAACGCGATCGCGTACGGCGTCGCCGGCTTCATCGGCGGGGCGATCATCAGCGGCAACCGCTCGATCGCCGGGTCGGGCGAGGGCGACAACAACCTCACCCAGTTCGCTTCGTGGGTCTGGTTCCCACTGTTGACCGCGGGCGTCGCGGCCGCGGTCGGGTTGCTCCTGTCGATGCGCGACGACCTCGCGACGCGACTCGCGATCGGCGCGGGCGGGTTCGGCGCCGTCGGCCTGCTCATCGGCATCCTGCTGCGGTCGGAGTACCACCCCGAGCTCTCGGTCGTGGCGCTGATCGGCTGGACGGCCGCGCTCGCCGCCGTCGGTGCCGGTCTCTCGATCGTCCGTGGTCGCCCCCCGCTGCACGGCGCCCTGATCGGCGCCGCGATCGGCTGGTTGGTCGGCGCCTTCGGAGCCCCCGACCTCGGCACGGGCAACGCCGGTTGGGCGATCGTCGCCTCCATCGTGCCGCTCGCGGCACTCGGCGCCCGGATGGCGTTGACCCCCAACCCCGACGCCCAACGGCGCGGCGTGATCGACCAGCGCTCGCGAGCCGTGATCTTCCTCGCCCCGGCGCTCCTCTTCATCTTCGCCACCCTCGTCGTCCCCGCGATTCGCACGATCTACCTGTCGCTGCTCGACGACGACGGCGAGGCGTACGTGGGCTTCGACAACTACGAGGCGACGTTCACCGATCCGGTCAGCTGGGACACCTCGAACTGGGCCGACATGTTCACGAGCTGGCCGTTCCTGATCGGCATCGTGCTGCTCGCGGTCTTCGTCGTGCTCGGCCTGCAGGGCAAGCAGCTGACGGGCAAGGTCGTCGAGCTCGGGAGCCCGAGCATGGGTCCGCTCGTGATCGGGGGCCTGTTCGTCGCGTTCGGTGCCTTCACGGCACTGCGCGGCACGATCATCAACAACCTCTGGTGGGTCGTCGTGGTCACCGCGTTCTCGACCGGTCTCGGGCTGGCGGTCGCCGTGCTCGCCGACAACGCCAAGTTCGAGCGCGTCGCCAAGGCGATCATCTTCATGCCGATGGCGATCTCGCTCGTCGGCGCGTCGGTCATCTGGCGCTTCATGTACGTCGCCCGCGACACGAGCAAGGAGCAGACGGGCCTCATGAACGCGATCTGGGTCGGGCTCGGACGATTGTCCACCGGCATCGACGTCGCGCCCACCCTGATCCTCGCGCTGATCCTCCTGGCCGGCTTCGGCGCCGTCGTGCACTACCTCAGCGACCGGCGCTGGATCCACGCGCTCGTCGCGGCCGTGCTCACCCCGATCGCCGTCGCCCTCGTCAACGTCGTGTGGAACGGACTCAGCGACGACGGGGTCCGGGTCCTGTTCGGCGTGGTCGTCACGATCGGCTTCGTCGCACTCCTCGTGCCGGTCGCCCGGGCGTTCGTCAACCAGGCGTACGGTAGGGCGGTCTTCCCCGGGGTGCTGGCGATCCTGGTCGGATGGTTCCTCATCCGGTACTGGGCGATCGTGGGGACGGGCGTCGGCGGTCACCGCGTCGACGAGGAGACCGGGGAGGTGATCAGTGGACAGGCGATCAACTTCGTCCAGGACGGCCCATACAACAACTTCTGGTTGATGGTGGTGCTGATCTGGATCCAGACCGGCTTCGCGATGGTGATCCTGTCGGCCGCCATCAAGGCGGTGCCCACGGAGTTCATCGAGGCCGCCCGGGTCGACGGCGCCACCGCCTCGCAGGTCTTCTGGAGGATCACGCTGCCGCAGATCGGCACGACGATCGGGGTCGTGGTGACGACGCTGATCGTCCTGGTCATGAAGGTCTACGACATCGTGAAGGTGATGACGAACGGCAACTTCGGCACCCAGGTGCTCGCCAACGACATGTTCCAGCAGGCGTTCCAGTTCGGGAACACCGGGCGCGGTGCGTCGCTCGCCGTGCTGATCCTCGTCTCGGTGCTGCCGGTCATGATCTTCAACATCCGCCGCATGCAGAGGGAGATCTGACATGAGCACGATCACTCCGGTCACGACCGATCCCGGCGCGGTGGCAGGCGACCCGCTCGGCGACAACACCGGCGGGCAGGGCATCCTCGACCGCGTCTACGGCGCATTGCGCAGCATCCCCACGGCGGTGCTCTGGCTCATCGTGGTCTTCTGGAGCCTGCCGACGGTCGGCCTGTTCGTCAACGGATGGCGCACCCGCGACGCCCAACGCGCGACCGGGTGGTGGGACATCCGGCCCGACGAGCTGACCATCGACAACTACGACGAGGTCTTCTCGGCGAGCGCGGCGACCACGCTCGGCGAATCGCTGCTGAACTCGATGGCGATCGCGATCCCGGCGACGATCATCCCGATCGCGATCGCCGCCTTCGCCGCCTACGGGTTCGCCTGGATCGACTTCAAGGGCCGCAAGCCGCTGTTCATCGCGACGGTGGCGCTCCTCGCGATCCCGCTCCAGGTGGCCCTGATCCCGCTCCTGCAGCTGTTCGTCGGCGGCGCCCACTACACGATCCCGTGGCTCGACAAGACCGTCACGATCGTCCCCGACTGGGATCTCAACGGCACCGCCGCCGCCGTCTGGCTCACCCACACCGGGTTCGCGCTGCCGTTCGCGATCTTCCTGCTGCACAACTACATCTCGGGCCTCCCCAAGGACGTGTTCGAAGCCGCCCGAATCGACGGCGCGGACCACTTCACGATCTTCTGGCGCCTCGTGCTGCCGCTGTCGGTGCCGGTGCTGGCGGCGTTCGCGATCTTCCAGTTCCTCTGGACCTGGAACGACTTCCTGATCGCCAACACCATGGTCGGCACGAACCCGGACGCGATCCCGACGACGATCCTGATCGCCAACTTGGCGGGTGACTTCGGGCGGAACGAGCACGTGCTGCCGGCCGCCGGCTTCGTGCAGGCGTTCGTGCCGCTCGTCGTGTTCTTCGCCCTCCAGCGCTACTTCGTCCGTGGCATCCTCGCCGGCTCGGTCAAGGGCTGACACCCTCGGCCTGCTCGCTCGGCTTCGCCTCGCTCCGTTCGGTCCGAATGGTCTCGAGCGCCTGCGGCGCGCCCGACCGCGATCGACCGACCGGCGAAACCGGATCGGTCGATGGTGGAGCGCGACGCTCCCCCTCCACGCCTCCCCCTCCGGGTGGCTAACTTGCCTCCCGTGACGGATCTGCCCGCTTCGTTCGACAACCGCGTGTCTCGGCATCTCGGGGTGTCGATCCCGATCGTGCAGGCACCGATGGGGTGGATCGCCCGCTCGCAGCTGGCGTCGGCGGTCTCGAACGCCGGGGCGTGCGGGATCATCGAGACCTCGTCGGGCGAGCTCGACGAGGTCAAGGACGAGATCCGCCTGATGCGCGAGCTCACCGACCGCCCCTTCGGGGTCAACATCGCCCAGGCGTTCGTACGCGACCCTGGGATCGCCGAGTTCGTCATCGACCAGGGCGTGCAGTTCGTCACGACCTCGGCCGGCTCGCCGACGAAGTACACGTCGATCCTGAAGGACGCAGGACTCACCGTGTACCACGTCGTGCCGACGCTCAAGGCTGCCCTCAAGGCGGTCGACGCCGGAGTCGACGGGCTCGTCGTCGAGGGCGGGGAGGGCGGCGGGTTCAAGAGCCCCACACCGGTCTCGACGATGGTGCTCCTCCCACTGGTGCGGTCGAGGGTCGACGTGCCGATCATCGCCGCCGGCGGCATCGTCGATGGCGCCACGATGGCCGCGGCGTTCGCGCTCGGCGCCGAGGGCGTCCAGATGGGCACGCGCATGGTGTCGGCCGCCGAGTCGCCCGTCCACGAGAACTGGAAGCGGGCGATCGTCGCCGCGGCCGAGACCGACACCCTGTTCCTCAACCAGCGCCACTCCCCTGCGCTGCGCGCCCTGCGGACCGAGCGCACCGAAGCGCTCCTCGACGCCGAGCACAACGTGATGGGCGAGTTCGGCAACGCCAGGGCGCTCTACTTCGGCGGCGACATGAACGCCGCCGTCGCGCTCGGCGGTCAGGTCGTCGGGCGCATCGACGCCGTCCGATCCGTCGCCGACATCATCGCCGACACGGTGCGCGAGTTCGGCGAGACCGTGGCCCGGCTCCAGGGCTGACCGCGGTGAGCGTCGACGGGGTCGAGCTGGTCGGCTATCTCGCGTCTGCCCTCGTGGTCGCGTCGCTGGCGATGACGTCGGTGGTACGGCTGCGGGCGATCTCGCTCGTCGGGTCGATCACGTTCGTCGCCTACGGCATCTTGATCGAATCGGTCCCGATCGTCATCACCAATGGTGCGATCGCGTTCCTCAACGTCTGGTTCCTGACCCGCGAGCTCGGAGGCGGACGCGACCTCGGGGCCGTGATCGTGCCCGTCGACTCGCCGTTCCTCGCCGACTTCCTCGCCCGCCACCGGACCGACATGGCGCAGTTCCAGCCCGACCACGACCCGGCGCAGACACCCGACCTGGCGATGGTGCTGATGCGCGACGGCCTGCCGGCCGGCGTCCTGCTCGGGTGCCGCGACGGCGACCGATTGCACATCACCCTCGACTACGTGCTGCGGGCGTACCGCGACTCGCGCCTGGGCCGGTGGCTGTACGGCCCGGGCTCCGGCGTGCTCCGGTCGGCCGGTGTGGCGGCCGTGACGAGCGACGGCGGCTCCGACACCCACCGGGCGTACCTGGCGCGGGTCGGCTTCGAGCACGTCGGCGGCGACCGCTACGAACGACGGCTCTGACGCACCGCCGACCCGTCGCACCGGGGGTCAGGCACAACCCGTGACGCGGTCCGCGATCGGGTGAAACGCGATGCTCGCCGACTGGCCGTGGCGCGGGCCGGGTACTCCCCGTCAGCCAACCGGCCCGACGACGGGCCGTCAATGACGAAAAGGAGCCCCGCGATGCCGCGACGGAAGGACCCGGGACCGTCGATCAAGGATCCCGAACAGTACGAAGCACTGCGCGACGAGGGAATGAGCAAGGAGAAGGCCGCCCGCATCTCGAACGCCTCAGCCAAAGAGGGCCGCTCGACCGTCGGGCGGCGCGGCGGCAACGCCGACGACTACGAGGATCGGACGAAGCAGGAGCTCCTGGGGCGTGCCCGGGAGATCGGCATCGAGGGTCGGTCCACGATGTCCAAGGACGAGCTGATCGACGCCCTCCGCCACCACTGATCGGCGTCGCCGACCGCTCCGGCGCTGTCTCGAGGGCGTCAACCGGGGGTGTTCGCGAATGCGACGCCCGACGCGAGCAGTGCCTGCATCTCGGTCGCTGTGAACCCGATGTCGGCCAGCACGTCCTCGGTGTGCTGGCCGAGCATCGGCGAAGGCGCCGACGCGACGTTGTCGGCGGCGCCGAACCGAAGCGGGACGCCGCTCGCGCTGTATCGACCGAACGCCGGGTGCTCGATGTCCTCGACGTAACGATTCGTGCGCACCTGGACGTCGTCGACCGCCTCGAAGGGCAGCAGGTAGGGCGCGCAGGGCACCCCCGCGGTGCGCAGGGTCGCGAGCCAGTCGGCGGTCGTGCGAGTGCGGAACAGCGCCTCGGCGGCATCGACGACGGCCATGAAGGCGGGCGACGACGGATCGCCCGGATCGACGCGCGGGAGGTCGGTCGCGGCGTGGAACCTCGCGAACAGCGCCGGGCTCATCGCACCGACCGACACCATCCCGTCGGCGGTCTCGTAGCAGCGGAAGTAGACGCGGAACACGCCGGTTCCGGCGAGCGCTCGCGACTCGTACATCGCCCGACGGTCCTCGAACGAGGCGCCGCGCTCACGAGCAGCCCGCAGGTCGGCGAGGAGCGCCGGGACCGCTTCGGCGTCGGTGCGTTCGAACGACTGCACGATCGGCGTGCCGAGCGACACCGCAGTGCCGAGCAGCGACGCGTCGACGCGCTGCCCGTCGCCGGTGAGATCGCGATACCGGAGCGCGGCGACGACGCCGAGCGCGGCGGCGATGCCCGTTGAGAAGTCGATGATCGCCGGGCGGGTCGGTGCGGGCACCCCGTCCTCGGCGCGATTCATCGTGAAACCGATGCCGCTGCGAGCCTGCACGAGCACGTCGTAGCCGCCGTCACCGGCGTCGGGCCCCTCGGGGCCGTAGGCGGTGAGCACGAGCAGCACGAGCCGCGGGTCGACGCTGCGGACCCGCTCCCAGTCGAGGCCGAACCGCTCGACGTCGGCGAGCTTCATGCCGACGAGCACCACATCGGCCCATCGCAGCAAGCGGTCGACGACGGCTCGGGACCCCTCACGCGTGAGGTCGAGCACGATGCCGCGCTTGCCGGGGTTGATCGTCGCGAACGCCTTCGACTCGTGCGGCGCGAGGGCCGCCAGCCCGCGCATCGCATCGCCGCCCGGCGGCTCGACCTTGACGACGTCGGCGCCCATGCCGGCGAGCAACCGACCGCAGTGCGGCACGGCGGCGTTCTGCGCGAACTCGACGACCCGCACTCCGGCCAGGACGCCGGTCACGGTGGATCCGTCCCGTGACGACTCGTCGTTGGCCGTGCGCGCATGCAGCGAGGTTAGGCACCGCCCGGGAGGTCACTAGGGTCCGAGCGTGCTCGAGATCGACACGATCGACGCCTGCCGGCAGTGGGTTGCGCTCGGCTCACAGCGACCGCCGGCGGCGTTTCAGACGCTCGACCTGCGCGACGAGGAGGGCTTCGAGTCGGGCTGGTTCGGCGGCTGCCTCTTCTTGTCGTGCGTGCTGACGCCGGCCCAGGCCGGATACCTGACGACGACCGGTGCCACGGTGATCCGCGACGGCCCGGACCGGCCGTACACGGCCCACCGGTCGCGCCTCTACACACCGGGCGAGCTGTTCGCCGGCTTCGACCCGGCCGACGCGGAGGGCTGGAACGCCACCTACGACGCCCAGGTGTACCGACACTGGGTCGACACCGGCCGCCAGTACCCGCCCCGCATCGACGAGAGCCTCGCCCGACGCCTGCACGACCACTCGATCACCGACGCGCTGACCGAGGAGCTCCGGGGCCGCCGCCCGGTCGCGATCATGGGTGGCCACAGTCTCGAGCGCGCCGACGCGCGCTACGGCGCGGTGGCGCGGATCAGCCGAGCGCTCACCCGCGACGGCTACATGATGCTGTCGGGGGGCGGCCCCGGCGCGATGGAGGCGACGCACCTCGGGGCATGGATGGCGCACTTCGACGACGACGCGCTGGCGGACGCGATGGAGCTCCTAACGCCCCGCCCGCCGGACGCCGCGCCAGGCCGCGAGTACGCTGACCCCGACTGGCTGCACCGGGCGTTCGCCGTGCGGAGTCGCTGGCCCGTCGACGACGTGCGGTACGACTCGATCGGCATCCCGACCTGGATGTACGGCCACGAACCGCCGGCCGCATTCGCGACCAAGATCGCCAAGTACTTCGCGAACAGCGTGCGCGAGGAGGGTCTGCTCGCGGTCGCCACGCACGGCGTCGTGTTCGCGCCGGGGAGCGCCGGCACGATCCAGGAGATCTTCCAGGACGCCGCTCAGAACCACTATGCGAGCTTCGGTCCGCCGTCGCCGATGGTGCTCCTCGGTGTCGAGTACTGGACGGACACCCGCCCCGTCTGGCCGCTGCTCGAGTCGCTCGCCGGAGACGACAGCTATCGCGACCTGATCGTGCTCACCGACGACGAGGACGAGGCGATCGAACGCATCCGCGACTACGAGCCCGGTCGCGCCTGATCAGCCGCGGGCCTCGGGGGCACGGACGAGGCGGCCGTCGGCCGTGGTCGGCAGACCGGAGAGGAGCGCGATCGACGTCGCGCACGCCGCCAGGCACGCGACGATCGCCGGTCGGTACGAGCCGGTCGCATCGATCAGCCATCCGGCCACCGGAGGGCCGATCAGGCCGCCGACCCCGGGGCCGGTGTACAGCAGCCCGAGGATCGACCCGAGCCCGGCGACGCCGAGGCGATCCGACACCACGATCGGGCTGAGCGCCACGAACCCGCCATACCCGACGCCGAGCACGAGCACGAAGCCGACGAGCACCGGGTACGACGAGCCGGCGAGCAACCAGATCAGGAAGCTGACTCCGTGGATCACGAGACACAACCGGTAGAGCCGGAACGAACCGAATCGGCGCACGAGCGACCCGAACCCGACGCGCGACAGCACGCTGGCGCCGCCGAGCACGCCCACCAGCACCGCGGCGCGCAACGCGCCGACGTCGCGGTCCTTGGCGTACTGACCGACGAAGACGAACGGCACGAACAGCGCCGTCCCGAGCGCGAACGACGAGAGGTGGAGCCGGCGGAAGACGGGGCTCGCGAGTGCGTCCTTGAACCGCGACGGCTGCGGCGAACCGTCGCCGGGTGGGCGGGCGGCCAGCGGGATGCACGCGAGCAGGAGCGCCGCGCCCCCGACCGCGAAGATGACGTATGTGTCGCGCCAGCCGTACCGCTCGATCAGGGCCGCCGACAGCGGCGACATGACCAGCGTGCCGACGCCGATGCCGGCCACGGCGAGCCCGACGGCGACCGCGCGGTGCTGCACGAACCAGCCGCCCACCATCGCGACCATCGGGACGTAGCCACAGGCGGCGGCGATGCCCACGCCGACGCCATAGGTGACGTAGCCCGCCGCCAACGAGTCGACGCGACTGGTGAGGAGCAGACCGACGAGCATCGCGACCGCGCCGATCACGAGCACGATGCGGGGACCGGACCGGTCCACGAGGCGTCCCGTGAGGAGGCTCAGCCCGAAGAAGGAGAACGTCGTGATGCCGAAGATCACTGCCGTCTCGCCGGCGGCCGAACCGAACTCGTCGCTCATCGACTCGAAGAACGCACCGAAGCTGTACGCGGTCCCGAGGGTGACGGCCGAGGACAGGAATGCCGCCACGACGGTCAACCAAGCTCGGCGCGAATCGACGCCACTCACGCCGATCCGGCCTCGGCGAGGGCGGCACGGATGCGCTTCGGGCTGACGGGGCCCACGACACCGAGGGCTTGCGCGAACACGCTCATCCGAAGCTCCTCGAGCATCCAGGCGATGTCGCGCAGCGCCTCCGTCGTGCGCCCCACCCGCTCCACCACGGCCGCGTACTCGCGTTCGAGCGGGCGAACCTCGGCCATGCGACGCTGGTCGCGCCGGACGTCACCGGCGAGATGGTCGAGCCGGTGCTCGATGCCGCGGACGTATCGGTGGACGTCCGGCAGCCGATCGACGCCCGCGCGGGCGACGAACCCGGGCACGATGAGGCGGGCGAGATGGCCGTCGGCGTCGGCGACCGTCGGGGCCAGCGCCTCGGCCGTCAGCACATCGAGGCGGCGTCGCACGCGCCCAGCGGCGGCGAGCACGTCGGCGGCGGCGGCGAGCGCATCGGCGGCGAGCTGGGATACGTCGTCGCGGACCGCTCGCTCGATCGACGCGAAGTGGCGCTCGTCGAACGGCAGCTCGTAGCGGGCGAGGACGGCGTCGACGGCCGCCTCGACGCACTCGGCCGCCAGCTCGCCGATCGACACGCCCGATCCGGCGACCGTCAGCGCCGCCGACCGGTCGAGGGTGCGCTCGATCTTGGTCGGGGTCGGAGCGGCCGTCATGAGCAGGAGGCGCCGCACGCCGCCCCGCATCGCCCGCCGCTGCAGCGCCTCGTTGTCGACCACTCGAAGCGCGACGCTGTCGCCGCGGTCGAGCAGCGTTGGATAGGCCCGCACCACACCACCGGTCGACGTGCGCTGCTCGACCACGCGATCGATCGTGCCGAGATCCCAACGCGTGATGTCGCGGCGCTCGGCGACCGGCGTGACCTCGGCCAGTGCGGCGCGCGCCGTTCCGGCCTGCCGCTCGCGGATCGCTTCGAGGTCGTCGCCGGCGTCGACGACGGAGCCGTCGGGGGCGACGGCGACGATGTGGGTCCGCAAGTGCGCCGGCAGCGCGGCTGCGTCGAAGTCGTCCGGCGTGACCTGGCGGCCCGTCACGGCGGTGGTCGCGGCCGCGAGCGCGTCGACGAGCCGTCCGTCCGGATCGCCGAGCCGCGCGACGACGGCCGCCTCGGTCTCGGCCATCGGGATGAGGTCGCGCCGGATCTCCTTTGGCAGCGAGCGGAGCAGCGCGGCGACGAGGTCAGGGCGGTACCCGGGCACCGACCATTGCAGCCGCTCGGAGTCGATCTGGGCGAGCGCAGTGACGGGTACCTGCACCGACACCCCGTCGAGCGCCGTGCCGGGCTCGAAACGGTAGGTGAGCCGATACCTCGCGTCGCCGACGTCGAGTGTGTCGGGGTAGTCGGCCAGATCGATGCCGGACCGGTCGGCCAGCACCGCCGGCGTCAGGTCGAGCAGCTCCGGCCGTTCGTCGCGCTCGTCGCGCCACCACCGGTCGAAGTGGCGTGCCGACGTGACGTCGGCCGGGATGCGCTCGTCGTAGAACTCGAACAGCGACTCGTCGTCGAGGAGGTCGGCCCGCCGAATGCGTGCCTCGAGCAGGGCGACCCGTCGCACGAACCGCGCGTTCCGCGCGGTGAAGTCGTGTCGGGACTCCCAGTCGCCCGCGACGAGCGCGTGCCGGATGAACAGTTCGCGAGCGAGCGGCGGGTCGACGCGGTCGAGGCCGACGGTGCGGCTGCTCACGATCGGCAGCCCGTAGAGGGTGACCGTCTCGGCGACGACCGCTCGCGCCGCGCCGCGATCCCACCACGGTTCCGAGTAGGAGCGCTTGACCAGGTGCGGCGCGAGCGGTTCGGCCCACTCGGGTTGGATCGTGGCCAGCCGGCGCGCGAAGAGCCGATGCGTCTCGACGAGCTCCGCCGCCATCACCCAGCGCGGCGGACGCCGCGTCAGCACCGAGCCCGGCGCGATCACGAATCGAGCCTCTCGGGCACCTCGGAACTCGCGGCCGTCACCCTCCCGGACGCCGATGTGGGAGAGCAGCCCGGCGAGCACGGCGCGGTGGACGTGATCGGGGTGGGCGGCGTCGACGCCCGGGCGGATGTCGAGCTGACCGGCGACCTGACGGAGCTGGCTGTAGAGATCGCGCCACTCGCGCACCCGCAGGTAGTGCAGGTGCTCGTCGTGGCACATCCGGCGGAATGCGTTGCCCGAGAGCTCGCGCTGCCTCGCCCGCAAGTGGTCCCAGAGCGCGACGATCGACAGCAGGTCGGAGCCGGCGACGTCGAACCGCCGATGCAGCTCGGCGGCCCGCTCGGGCTCGTCCTGGGGTCGCTCGCGCACGTCCTGGATCGACAGCGCGGACGCGATCACGAGCACCTCGCGCACGCAACCGAGCCGGTCGGCCTCGACGATCATCCGACCCAGTCGGGGGTCGACGGGCAGCCGGGCGAGCTGGCGGCCCGTCCGGGTCAGCTCGCGTGCGGCCCCGATCCGGCCCGCGCGGAGCGCGCCGAGCTCGTCGAGGAGGATGTAACCGTCTCGGATCGCGGCCCGGTCGGGCGGCTCGACGAACGGGAAGTGCTCCACGTCGCCGAGCCCGAGCGCCGTCATCTGGAGGATGACCGACGCCAGGTTGGTGCGCAGGATCTCCGGCTCGGTGAACTCGGGTCGCGACTGGTAGTCGTCCTCGGTGAACAGCCGAACGCACACGCCGGGCGCGACCCGACCGCACCGACCCGCTCGCTGGTCGGCCGACGCCTGCGACACCGGCTCGATCGGGAGGCGCTGCACCTTCAGACGCCTGCTGAAGCGCGAGATCCGAGCCGTGCCGGCGTCGACCACGTAGCGCACTCCGGGCACCGTGATCGAGGTCTCGGCGACGTTGGTCGCCAGCACGACACGTCGGCCACGGTGGGGCTGGAAGATGCGATGCTGCTCGGCTGCCGACAGCCGTGCGTAGAGCGGCAGCACCTCGAGTCCGTCACGGCGCAGGTCGCGCAGGGCATCGGCGGTGTCGTGGATCTCGCGCTCGCCCGACAGGAAGACGAGCACGTCGCCGCGCCCCTCGCGGGCCAGCTCGTCCACCGCGTCGAGCACCGCCTGCACCTGGTCGCGTCGATCCGGCGGATTCGCCTCGGCGCCGTAGGGCCGATAGCGAACCTCGACCGGGTACGTGCGCCCCTCCACCACGAACACCGGCGCGGGCGTGCCGTCGGGCCGCGCGAAGTGCTCGGCGAACCGTTCGGTGTCGATCGTGGCCGACGTGACGATGACGCGCAGATCGGGGCGCTCGGGCAGCAACCCCCTCACGTAACCGAGCAGGAAGTCGATGTTGAGGCTGCGTTCGTGGGCCTCGTCGATGATCAGGGTGTCGTAGCCGTCGAGCGCTGGGTCGCGCGGCAGCTCGGCGAGGAGGATGCCGTCGGTCATGACGCGCACGAGCGTGCCGTCACCGACGCGGTCGTCGAAGCGCACCGAGAAGCCGACGGCATCGCCGAGCGGCGTGTCCAGCTCCGCGGCGATCCGCTCCGCCACGGTGCGGGCTGCGACGCGGCGCGGCTGGGTGTGGCCGATGACGCCCTCGACGCCGCGCCCGGCGGCGAGGCACAGCTTGGGGAGCTGGGTGCTCTTGCCCGACCCGGTCTCACCGGCGACGATGACCACTTGGTGCTCGCGGATCGCCGCGATCAGCTCGTCGCGATGGGCGGCGATCGGGAGGTCGTCGGGCACCGAGATCGGTGACGCCAGTCGGTCTCGCGCCGACGTGCGCGCCGCGGCGGTGCGCGCCGCGAGCGCCGGATCGGGCCGGGCCGCCCGGGAGGCCCGGGAGGCCCGGCGGCTTGAACGTTCGGAACGTGAGGGCATGGTGCTCCGACAGAGCGTCGCGCGACGCGGCGAGGCGCGCGGCGGTGGTTCCGTGTTCTACCCGCTCGCAGGTCGGTCGAGCCCGTCGAGCCACGAGACGAGTGCGGTCGCGACCGCCGCCGGCTGCTCGGGCAACAGGGCATGTCCGGCGTCGGCGACCTCGACCAGCGTCACCCGCCCGCCGAGCTGCGCGACGAGATCGTGGGCGTTGGCGGGCGGGGCGACCACGTCGTCCTCGGGCTGCACGACGAGCACCGGCACCTCGCCGCCGGCCGCCCACCAGTGGTCGACAGGCTGCGCCTGGTTGGCGAGGCCCTGGCGGAGTGCCACGTCGGGATGCCACCCGTCGTCCCACACCGACGGGTCGTTCCCCGGCGCGAAGAAGGCGGCCCCGACCCGGTCGAGGTGCTCCTCGGGCGACAACGTGACGTCGAACACCTCGTTCAGCGCCCGCGAGATCTCCGGCGACGGCGGCACGACGCCGCCGCACGCGAGCAACCCCACCGCCCGCACGACGTCGGGGTGGTCGGTCGCCGCCATGCGTACGACCCGATTGCCGAACGCGTGGCCGACCAGCACCGCCGGCTCGGCTCCGAGCGCCCGCACGACCGCAGCGACGTCGGCGGCGAGATCGCCCATCGTCACCCCGGCGGTGGGCGCGGTGGTCGCCCCGATGCCGCGGGGTTCCGGCGAGGCCGCCCGGTATCCGGCCGCCGCCAAGCGGCCGGCGAGGTCGTCGAAGTCGGTGGCGCCGCGCCCGAGCGAGGGCACGAGCACGACCAGCGGGCCGGTACCGGTGACCCGAACGTCGATCGCGCCGCCAGACACCGCCACCGTGAGACGATCGTCGGAGTCCATCGCCAGACCGTAGGGCGCCGACGTCCGGGCCCGGCACACTGGAGACGTGGACGACGGTCGCCTGCTCGCCTACGCACCGGCCGAGGTGCTCCGGCTCGACGCCGACGAGCGGGCGCGCTACGTGCACCACGGACGGCGTCTGCTGCGACGGACCCGTTGGGAAGGGGCGCGCGACGTCGACGTGACCGACGAGATGCGCCTGACGGTCGCCGCCCACGCTGCGCTCCTGGCGGCCGGCTTCGAGACGACCACGGAGCCGTTCCTGAACGTCCGGGCCGTCGTGATCCACGGCCGGACCATCGTCACCCGTCACCCGCGGCCGGGACCGGTGCGAGGCCTGATGACCGCAGGCCCGCAGTACCTGGCAGGTCAGTCGGGGCACGGACGCGGGCCGGTGCTGCTCGACTGGCGCACGGTCGACCGACAGATCCGCGACCCCGAGCGCGGCGTCAACGTCGTGTACCACGAGTTCGCCCACAAGCTCGACCAGCTCGACGGCGCCGCCGACGGGATGCCGCCGCTCCCCGACGACGACGCCCGCTCGGCGTGGGTGCAGACCCTCGGCACCAACTTCCGGCGGCTCCGGCGCCGCGGCCCCGACGGGCTGGTGCGCGGGTACGCCGCCACGAACCCGGCCGAGTACTTCGCGGTCACGAGCGAGCTGTTCTTCACCCGCCCGCTCGACCTGCGCGAGCGTCTGCCGCGGGTGTACCAGCGCCTCGCCGACTTCTACCAGCAGGATCCGGCGGCGCGCCGCGAGGGTGCCGACCGCCTCATCCTCCGGTGAAGCTGGGGGCCCGCTTCTGGGCGAAGGCGGCGATCCCCTCCTGGCCGTCGTGCCGACCCATCGACTCGGCGATCACGACGCCCTCGTACTCGCCGGCGGCCGGGAGCGACGCCTCGTAGCCGTGGTAGATCACCCGTTTGGCGTGCCCGGTCGCCCACGCCGGTCCGTCGGCGAGTTGCTGGGCCAGCTCGGCGGTGGCCGCATCGACGTCGTCGTCGCCCACCACCCGGTTGACCAGGCCCCACTGCTCGGCGGTGGGAGCGTCGAGGACGCGGTTGGTGAGCGTGAGGTCCATCATCCGACGCAGACCGATGTGGCGGGCGACGAAGTACGACGAGGTGCCGTCGGGCGTCACGCCGGCGCGGGTGTAGGCCATGGTGTACTTCGCCGACTCGCCCGACACGACGAGGTCGAACGCGCTCATCAGCGACAGGCCGGCGCCACCGGCCGCGCCGCGAACACCCGCCACGAACGGCTTGGGAATCGAGTTCATCTTGTAGATCGCACCGTGATAGTCGACGAGCATGTCGGACGCCAGGCTCGCCACGTCGGCGCCCGCCTCGTGGAACAGCTTGAGGTCGCCGCCCGCGCAGAACACCTTCCCCTCAGCGGTGAACGAGGCCGCCTTGACGGCGTCGTCGAACTCGATCGCCACCATCACGGCGCGCAGGTCCGCGGAGAACGCCGGGTTGACCGCGTTGGCCCCGTCGGGGCGGGTGAACCGGACGTGGGCGACGCCGTCGCGCACCTCGTAGGTCATCGTCGACAGATCCATGGGCGCACCCTACGCTCGCTTCCGCGGACCGCTCCGATCGGCGCCGCGACGCGGCCCGCGCCTGGCCGGATCGGCCCGCCGAGCCTACGATCGACGCCACGGCCACCACGCACGACGACGCAGGAGACACGACATGGACGAAACCAGCTCGAGCGCCGTGCCTTGGCAAGGGCTCAACCACCTGGCGCTGATCACCAACGACATGGACGCCACGGTTCGCTTCTGGCACGGGGTCATGGGGGCACCGCTCGTCGCCACGATCGGCACCGAGACGTTTCGCCACTACTTCTTCCGGTTCGGCGAGGCGAGCTCGGTCGCGTTCTTCGAGTACATCGGCCGCGAGTCGAACATGATCGCCAAGCCGGCCGGGGTGTTCGACCCTCGCGCCGGCCAGTTCGACCACCTCTCGATGGACCTGCCCGACGAGGACGCCCTGCTCGGCTTGCGCCG
Source organism: Ilumatobacter sp. (assembly GCA_041596155.1). Classification (GTDB taxonomy): domain Bacteria; phylum Actinomycetota; class Acidimicrobiia; order Acidimicrobiales; family Ilumatobacteraceae; genus Ilumatobacter. Next base: position 19,530 of record JBFHJC010000002.1, read on the forward strand.
GCGGCTGCTCGACCACGGCAGCGAGGTCACCGACGTCGTCGACCACGGCTTGATGCGCTCGATCTACTTCAGCGACCCGAACGGCATCGCGCTCGAGGCCAGCTGGTGGGCCGACGACCCGACCGCCACCGAACCCGACTTCGCCGACGAGCGCTACTTCGCCGACCCCGACCCGGTCACGGCCGTGCGCGAGCTGCGCGAGGGTGGCCTGCGAACCCTGCCCCGCACCGCCCTCGTCGACGAGCCCCAGGACGTCTACCAGGTGAAATGACCGATCGCGGCCGCGCCGCCCCGACGTCGGACAGCTTCACGAAATGTACGTGACCGATGTCACGCGCGGCGGAGGAGAACTCGTACCGATCTTCTAGACTGATGCTTTCGTGTCAGACCCAGAAGTAGGTCCACGTGCCTGATCGCCCCCTCGTCATCCCCGGCCCGCGCGCAGTGATGCGCCACGCGCTGCCCAACGTCATCGTCGGCAAGCTCATCCCGGTCGCCCTGTTCCTGATCTTCCTCGATCTGGCGGGCACCACCGGCGCGCTCCTGACCGCCCTCGGCTGGTCGCTCGCCGTCGTCGTGCAGCGCGTCGCCACCGGTCAGACGGTGCCGGGCCTCGTGGTGGTGAGCACGATCGGCCTGGTCGCCAAGACGATCCTGGCGCTGGCGACCGGCAGCTTGGTCGTCTACTTCCTGCAGCCGACGATCGCGACGGCGCTCGTCGGGTTGGCGTTCCTCGTGTCGGTGCCGATGGGGCGCCCCTTGGCCGAACGGCTCGCCCACGACTTCTGCCCGTTCGACCCCGACACCGCCGAGCATCCGATGCTGCGGCTCTTCTTCCTGCGGTTGTCGCTGTTGTGGGCGTTCACGAGCCTGGTCAACGCCGGCTTCACGTTCTGGCTGCTGTTCACCCAGGACGTCACCACCTTCGTCGTGATCAAGTCGTTCCTCGGCCCCGTGTTCACGACCGTGACGCTCCTGATCGCGGTGTTGTGGTTCCGGATGCGTCTGCGGCGCGCCGGCCTGCGGCTCGAGTTCGGGTCCTCGCTGGCGGTCAGCGCCGCGTAGCAGACTCCGGGATGTGATCGAGCTCGTCGCCCACCGGGCCGGCAACGCCGTCGACATCCTCGCCCGTGCCGAGCGCGTGGCCGACACCATCGAGATCGACGTCCACGCCGGGCCCGGCGGCGCCATCGAGGTCCGCCATGCCAAAGTGCTGTGGCCGACCCGTCGGTTGTGGGAACGCTGGTACTTGCTTCCGCGTGAGACGTCGGTCGGGTCGCTCGGCGCGATCGTCGAAGCCGCCGCCGCCGATACCCACCTCTGGCTCGACCTGAAGGGCGTCATGCCATCGGTGGCCGACCGCGCCCGCATCGCCGTCGCCGGGCGCGAGCGGGTGACCGCGTCGTCGAAATCGTGGTGGCTGCTGCGACGGTTCGCCGGTGTGCCGGGAGCCCGCACCTTCCGGTCCGCAGGCAACCGCTTCGAGCTCGCCCTCCTCTCGTGGCTGCCCACGAGGGTGCGCACCGACGGCGCGGTCGTCCATCGCCGCCTCCTGACCCCGGCCGTCATCGCCCGGCTACGCCAACGGGGCCTGTTGTTCACATGGGCCGTCGACGACCTCGACACGATTCGACGGCTCGCCGCCGCCGGCGTCGACGGCGTGATCGTCGACGAGCTGGCGCTGATCGAAGCGGCGCGCGCCGCGCTCGGTGAGCGCCCGGCCAGCGATTGACCGGCGGATTCAGCCGGGCACCGCGTCGGCGTCCGTGCCCGACGGGGTCGCGTCGTCGGCCGCCTCGAGGCGATCGGAGCTCACGGGCAGCCGCGTCGCGATGACGAGCCCGCCGAGCGCGAGCGCTCCGCCCACGATGGCATCGACGATGAAGTGGTTCGCCGTCAGGACGACGGCGAAGGCCATGAGGATCGGGCCGACGATCGCGTACACCTCCGACAAACGGGTGCGGGCGACACGGTAGATGACGACGCCGACCAGCAGGTTCCACCCGAAGTGCAGCGACGGCATCGCGGCATACTTGTTGACGAGCCCGGGCGGTTGCAGCACCCGGTACGAGCGCGACCGGTCGGTCACGGTGTCGACGAACTCGGGCAGGAAGCGCGGCGGCGCGACCGGGTAGGCGAAGAAGATCACGAGGCCGAGCGCGCCCGACACGAACATCGCGTTGCGCAGCAGCACGTAGTCGGGCGGGTGGCGCACGAACAACCATGCCAACGTCGCGATGATGACCGGCCAGTGCCCCCAGATGTACACCCAGTTCGCCAGGGTGACGAGCCAGTCGTGGTCGAGCAGCCAGTCCTGCGCCGCCCGCTCGACGTCGAGCGCCCACCGACCCTCGATCCGCAAGAGCTCGCGCGCGGTCTCGAAGGCGGCCTCGCGCCTGCCCTCGGTCAGACCGCGCACACCGAAGTAGAGCAGCGCCGCGCCCGCCACCAACGCGATCTGCACCAGCAGATCGAACGTCCGACCGCCGCGTCGCATGCACTCCGGTCTAGTCGGCCAACGGACTCCGGGCCACCGATGGGTGCTCAGCGGAACCTCCCGACGCCGCCGACGAAGAAGCTGACCAGCGATCCGATCGGGTCGGCAGTCCGCCGAACGACGTCATACCCGAGCGTGGCGCCGAACGGCGCGTTCCAGAACCCCCGGGCCCCGGGCCGGCGATCGGTCCAGGGGCCGACATAGGCATACGGCGCGCCCGCGCCTTCGTCGCCCGGCGAGCCGCCGAGGTTGACCCGTTCACCCGGGATGGCCTCGACGTCGACGGCGACATCGAAGTGCTCGGGCCAGACCTGCACGACCGTCGCGTTCGCGGCCGGCCCGAGCGCGCCGAGCGCACGATCGAGCGCCGAAGCAACGAGCCAGAACCACATGGTGAGCACCTCTGCGGATGCCGGCGAGATCTCGAGGGGGACGTCGGGATCGCCCAGCTCGGGTGTGTCGTGGCCGACGTCGAGGGGCGCCGCGAGGTCGACGCCCGCAACGGTCGCGAGATCGCGCAACGACGCACCGTCGAGCTCGATCGAACGGGACGTCGCACCGCCCGTGCCCGCCGCCTCCCACACGAGCAGCGGACCCGCCACGCGAACCCGCGTCACGTCGTCACCGAACGCGGGCGTCCCGAACCCGTTCGGTGTGACGCGCAGCCCGAAGCGACCCGTTGCCTGTTGCCGCGCTCTGGCGACGATGTGGACTGCGACGCGCCCGAGCGCAGCGCGCACTGCCGGGTACTCATCCGGGACCGGTGGCAGGGCGATCGACGACATGGTCCCGTCAACGACCCGAGGCCGCCCCGCCTTCCATCACTCGGAGGTCGGACCGGTGAAGTCAGGCGCCCGCTTCTCGCGATGGGATGCGAGACCCTCCCGGACGTCGGGTCCACCGAAGCCGTAGAACTCGAGCGCCAAGGAGGCGTCGAAGGCCGGGCCGGCGGCGCGGTACCAGTGGTTGAGGGTGTGCTTCGTCCACCGCACCGCCGACGGCGAAACGGCCATCAGCTGATCGGCCACCTCGACGGCACGATCGTGGACCTGGTCGTCGTCGACGCAGAGCGACACGAGCCCGATGCGCTCGGCCTCCTCACCGGTGATCGAGTCGCACGTGAGCAGGTAGTACTTCGCCTTCGCCATCCCGACGAGCAGCGGCCAGCAGACGGCTGCGTGGTCGCCGGCCGCGACGCCGAGTCGGGTGTGGCCGTCGATGATGCGGGCGGTGCGTCCGACGATCGACACGTCGGCCAGCAGGCCGGCCACGAGCCCGGCACCGACCGCCGGGCCGTGCATCGCCGACACGATCGGCTTGGAGCAGTTGATCACGTTCCAGACGATGTCGCGCGCCTCGCGCATGACGCGGGTACGCATGGCGTAGTCCTCGATCATCCCGTCGATGAGCTCGAAGCTGCCGCCGGCCGAGAAGCCCTTGCCGGCACCTTGGAGGATCGCGACGTGGACGTCGCGATCGCGGTCGACCGTGGTCCAGATCTCGGCCAGGTCGCGATGCGCGTCGATGTCGACGGCGTTCAGCCCCGGCGCGTCGAAGGTGATCCGGAGCACCCCGTCACGAGGCCGGTCGTACCGGAAGCTCGGGTAGCGCTCGGCGTAGTCGGTCATGCGGCGGCCTCCCTGATGATCTCGGCCAGCTCGAGGGGCTGGTCACCCTGCACGCTGTGTCCGGCGTCGACCTCGACGACGCGTGCGTCGGGGCGGCGGCGCAGCAGTTCGGCGACGTCGCCGTCGTCGACGACCGACTGCTCGCGCATGCCGCGCACGAGCGTCACCGGCGCGGACAGCGCGGCGAGGTCGTCCCACAGCCCCGCGACGTCGGGGCGGTCGGCCCCGTCGTCGGCCATCGCCTGGTAGTCGTCGCGCCGGTGCCGCCAGACCCAGCTGCCGTCGGGCAGTTGGAGCGCGTTGTGCAGGATGCCGCGTCGCAGCGAGCTCTCGCTTCGGGTCGGGTTGAACTGGATCGTGCGCGCCAGCAGGTCGTCGAAGCTCGGGAACGTCGCCGGCCCCCGCACGAAGTCGTGGATCACCTTCGCCTTCTCGCCGGTCACACCCGGCGTGACGTCGACCAGGACCAGGCGGCGCACGAGGTCGGGCCGGGCCGCCGCCAGTGCGATCGCCGTCAGCCCGCCGAGCGACATCCCGACCACGAGGCCGGCATCCGGAGCGAGTTCGTCGAGCACCGGTGCGAGGTCGGCGGCATTGGACGCGGGAGCGGTCCCGGCGCCGGGTGCCGGGCTGTCGGAGTGGCCGTGGCCGGGGAGGTCGGGCGCGACGACCGGACGGCCGAGCGCCATCGCGACCGTGTCCCAGGTGTGGGCGTTCTGGGCGCCTCCGTGCACGAGCACGATCTCGGTGGGGTCGCGGGTCCAGACGAGGCTGCTGATCCGCCGTCCGTCGGCGACCGTCGTCGTGACCCGGCGGACGTCGGGAGGACCGTCGTAGGGCAGCCCCCACTCCCGGGCGTTCTCGTGGAACAGCGCGAACTCGTCGTACGCGACCCGGTCGCTCATCGCCACCTCATCGACCCTGACCCCCACCTGCCATGCGCCGACCGTACGCCGAGCCGGGAGCCGCCATGAAGTCGGCTCGCCCCGGGGCGCCGGTCGGCCGTCGGACTCAGGCGATCACGGCGGGCGGAGGTGTGCTCGTGACGAACGCGAGCTCCTGGACGGCCCTGGTCATGGCGACGTACAGCAGGCGGGCGCCGCGCGGCGATCCGTCGAGGATCCGGCCCGGTTCGACCACGACGACCCCGTCGAACTCGAGACCCTTCACCGCCTCGGGGTCGAACAGCGGCACGTCGTCGTGGCCGAGGTCGTGGACGTGGCCGACGGCGACGAGGCCGCTCCGGGCCAGCTCCGCCGCGATCGCTTCGTGCAGCTCCCGGGGCGCGACGACGCCGGTGAGCCGATGGTGGTGCTTGACGCCGCGCACCGTGTCGGTGACGGCCGGTGCGAGAGCGCCGGGTTCGACCCGGCGCCACTCGGGTGGCCGGCCCTCGATCCGTACCGAGGCGCTGGCGACCGCCTGGACGCCCGTGAGCGGCAGCAACCGATTGGCGATCGACAGGATCGGTGCGGGCACGCGGTACCCGATGGTCAACTCGGCCACCGAGCCGGCGGCGCCCAGGTGCGCGAACACGTCCGACCAGCGCTCCTGTCCGGCGGGCGCGGTCGACTGAGCGACGTCGCCCACGAGCGTCATCGACCCCGTCGGCGAGCGCCGGCCGATCACGCGGAGCGCAACCGCGGAGTGGTCCTGGGCCTCGTCGACGACGACATGGCCGTAGGTGAACGGGGTGCCGTTGAGGAGGGTGTTCGCCTCGTCGACGAGGAACTGGTCCGCGGCGGTCCAACGGCGTCGCTTGCCGCCCGGTCCGGGCAGCAGCCGGTCGACCAGCGCCACGGGCTTCTGCGTCGGCCAGCACCGGCTGAGGACCGCCTTGAGCGGGCTGGCGTCCGTCCAGCGGTCGTCGCCGCCACAGCGGCGGCGCAGCTCCTGCTGGGCGAGCACGCGCAGGCGCTCGCGACGCTGGTTGATAGGCACGACGCCCTCCTTGGCGGCGTCGATCCAGCGGGCGATCTCGGGCGCGGTGAAGACATGGGTGCGGGCGCCGATCGGCACCCGCACGTCGTCGTCCGGCGGGACGATCGCATCGAGCGCCGCCCGTTCGAGATCGGGGAGTCGGTCGGCGTCGCCCTTCCAGCGCGCCGTCTCGACGTCGTCGGAGCCGAGAACCTCGACTCTCGGGATGCACAGGTCGAGCGCCGTGCACTGGCGGACACTGCGCTCGCCGAGCGACGGCAGGACGTTCGCGATGTAGTCGAGGAAGGCCTGGTTCGGACCGACGACCAGGAGCCCGTCGCGGGCGAGGCGGGCCCGGTGCTCGAACAGGAGGTAGGCGGCGCGATGGAGCGCGACGGCGGTCTTGCCGGTGCCCGGACCGCCCTGGACGACGAGCGCTCGATCGATGTCCGACCGGATGACGAGGTCCTGCTCGGCCTGGATCGTGGCCACGATCTCGCGCATCTCGCCGGTACGGGCGGCGCCGATCTCGGCGAGCACCGGGTCGGGGATGCCGGTGGCGACGTCGGCCGCGTCCGGATCGTCGAGGTGCTCGTCGAGATAGGCGGTCAGCTCACCGTCGGCGAGGGTGAAGCGGCGACGGAACGACACACCGAGGGGGTCGATCGCGGTCGCCCGGTAGAACGGCGCCGCGATCGGCGCGCGCCAGTCGACGACGACCGGATCGTGGGCGTCGTCCTCGATGTGCCGCCGACCGATGTACCACGAGTCGACGGCGCCGCCGCCGACCACAGGCTCGTCGATCCGCCCGAAGAAGTCGCCGGCCCCGGGCGAACGCAGGGAGTCCAGCGCCTCCCAGACCGTCATCTCGACGTACTCGGCGGTGATCTCGTCGGCCGCCGACGAAGGATCGACCCGTTCGAGCCGGGCGATCATCCGGTCGCGGCACGTCCGCGCCAGCGCCAGCCGCTCGCGCTCGCGATCGAGGTCGGGGAACGCCGTCGGGTCCGCCATCGGGCCACCGATCGTACCGAGCCGTGGTCGGCGGTACCGTCGGCCGTTCGACGCGGCAGACTGTCGGCCATGACCTGGCCGCCGCCGGTGGCGAACCCACTCCGCATCGTGGACTTGACGAAGTGGTTCGGTGAGACGCTCGCGCTCGACCGGCTCACGCTGGATGTCCCGGCACGAAGCTGCTTCGGTCTCGTCGGCCCGAACGGCAGCGGCGAGTCGACGACGTTGCGGTCGGTCGTCGGCCTCGTCCGACCCGACCACGGCGCCATCCAGGTGTGCGGGCGCGACGTCGCGACCGACCTCACGGCAGCGCGCGCGATCACCGGCGTCGTGCTCGACCCCTTGCAGCTCTTCGAGCGCCTCACCGCCCGAGAGTTCCTCGCGACGATGGGAGAGCTGCGGCGCCTCGACCCCGACCTCGTCCGCGAGCGCGGCGAGCAGCTCCTGACGACGCTCCAGCTCGCGGGCGACGCCGACCGCCAGATCGCCGGGTACAGCCACGGGATGCGCAAGAAGACCGCCCTCGCCGCCGCGCTCCTGCACCGACCGCGACTGCTGTTGCTCGACGAGCCCTTCGAGGGCGTCGATCCCGTGTCGGCGCGCACGATGCGGGCGATGCTCGACCGGTTCCGCAACGGCGGTGGCACCGTCGTCCTCTCGAGCCACGTGATGGACCTCGTCGAGCGGCTGTGCGACCACGTCGGCGTGATCCACGACGGTCGCGTGGTCGCCCTCGGCCCCACCGAGGAGTTGCGGGGCGGGCGACGCCTCGAAGAGGCGTTCATCGACGTCGTCGGCGCATCGGACGTCGATCACGAGTCGCTGGCGTGGCTCGGCTGATGGCCGTCGCCGTCGCGTTCGTGCGACTGCGCTGGCGTCTGCTGCGCGGATCGATCCGCCACGGCGGTGCCGAACAGGTCGGCGCCATCGTCTCCACCGTCGCGTCCGGCCTGATCGGGGGCGGCGTCGGTGCCGCCATCCTCATCGCAGCGCGGACGACCGCGACGCCTCGCGAGCTCGCGGTGATCTTCTGCACCTCGGTCCTGATCGCCGCCGTCGGTTTCGGCATCGTCGCCGGCATCGCGCAGCCGATCGACCCGCGCGTCATCGCCGCCGAGCCGCTCACGGACCGCGAGCGCGCCGCCGGCCTGCTCGCCTCGTCAGCGCTCGGACCGGCCGGCCTGGCGGGCGTCGTGCTCGGCGGCGGCGTCGTGGCGGGGTTCACGAACGGTACGTCGACCGCCCCGGTGGTGGTCGCCGCCGTCGCGTCGTGGTTGTTCGCCTTGCTGCTGATCGCCCGGACGGCAACGAACCTGCTCGCCTTGTTCGCGGCGCGATACCAGCGGCTCGGTCAGGTGGTCGTCGGACTCGCCGGCCTCCTGTTCTACGGGACGTTCCAGTTCGTCCCGGCGCTCCTCGGCGGCCTCGACGTCGGCCACAGGGAGCGCGTGGCCGACACGATGCGGTGGTCCCCACCCGGGCAGCTCGGTGAGGCCCTGGCAGCCGCCGACCGCGCCGGCGGGCTCTGGCACCTCGCTGCCGGCTCGGTGTGGCTCCCCGTGCTCGTGTGGGCGTTCGCGCGCTCGAGCGCGCGGCTCGCCGTCACCGCCCGGGCGGCCGGCGGGACGATCAGCGCGGACGCGGAGCGGACGCTGCTCGGCCGCTTCGCACGACGCCTCTGCGGACGCGATCCGGCGGGGGCACTGGCGTGGCGGAGCATCCTCACCCGCTTCCGGACGCCCCGGACCGCGCTCGAGACCGTCATCGGCGCCGGGGTCGGGCTCGCCGCGGTGCTGGTCCCCACCCTGCTGCGCGACACGCCGGGGAGCGGTGCGGTGCTCGTCGGCGGCGCGGTCCAGCTCGCCGTGCTGTTCATGGCCGGCAACAGCTTCGGCATCGACGGCCCGGCGATCACCCACGAGCTCCTGACCGGGCTCGACGCCCGGACGCTGGTCGCCGGCAAGGCGCGCGGCATCGTCATCGTCGCCGCCCCGCTGGCGGTGATCGGACCCCTGCTCGCAGCGGCGATCACCGGCGAGTGGCGCTACGTGGTCGCGGGGTTCGGCGTCGGCGTCGGCGGACTGCTGGCCGGCACCGGAGCCGCGCTCGTGCAGTCGGCCGTGGTCCCGATCGCGATCCCCGAGTCGGACAACCCGTTCGCGGGCGGCGAGTCCGGCAAGGGCATCGTCGCCGCCCTGCTGCTCGGCGTCGTCCTGGCCGGCCTCGCCGTCGCGACGGTGCCGGTCGCGCTGGCGCTGTTCTGGGCCACCGAACGCGGCGAGGCCGACCTCGTCACCCTCTTCGGTGCAGCGACGGTCGTCGCCGGCTGGCTCGTCCTGCGCGCCGGGCGCGCCCTCGCCACACGCCGGCTCGCGGGACGCGACCCCGAGTTCGTCGCCGCCGTGACGCCTGCTCGCTGAGTCCGGACTACTGTGGGAGGCGTGGCGGCCACGCTCATCATCGTCCTCGTCGCGGCGGTGCTCGTGGCCAGCGTGCTGGTCGCACTGACGGTCGTCCTCGGTCGCCGTTCGAGCGCGCCCCCACCTCCACCGCCGATTCCCGAGCCACCCCCGATGACGGGCCTCGAGTCGGCGCTCAACCAGGTCGTCGACCGCAGCGGCCGCTCGTTCGCCGACCGCCTGTCGGCCGAGTCCGCGCACGTCGACGAGCTACGCGTCCCCGACGACACCGGTCCGTTGCTGCGACGCGCGCTCGACCACGTGGCGCCGGCGCCAGGAGAGGGTTCCGAAATGACGGAGCCCGTTCGACCCCCCGACGCCGACCAGACCGACGAGAGCTGATCTGGCGGCCACGGCCGCCCAGCACGGCGGTTCCGGGGCCGGTTGCCGTTCCCCCGGGCCCCACTCGATACGATCCTCGCATGGAGCACGACACCCACGACGCCGCCGACATCGCGGATCAGCCCGCGACCGAGACGGCCGAGGGCGAGCACGAGGTCGTCGACGAGCAGTTGATCGAGGAGATCTCGATCGACGGCATGTGCGGCGTGTACTGAGCGGGTGCCCGTCGTCGACACCCAGACCGGCCTGCTCGGCCAGGCCCTCGAGCTGCATCCGCAGGTCGCGGTGCGGCCGGAGCCGTTCGGCGCGCTCGCCTACCACTATGGCAACCGCCGGTTGGTGTTCCTGAAGCACCCCGACGTCGTCCGCGTCCTCGACGCGCTCGCCGCTCACCCGACGGTCGCAGCCGCACTCGACGCGTGCGCGATCGAATCGGGCCGTCACCGCGCCTTCGCAGACGCGATCCGGTCCCTCGTCGATGCGGAGATGGTGCGTGCCCGCGCTCGTTGACCAGCTGAAGGGCGGCCTCGACGCGCCGATCTGCTTGACCTGGGAGCTCACCTACGCCTGCAACCTCGAGTGCATCCACTGCCTGTCGTCGTCGGGGCGCCGCGACCCGTCTGAGCTGACGACCGACGAGGCATTCGCCGTCATCGACGAGCTGCACGACCTCCAGGTGTTCTACGTCAACATCGGCGGTGGCGAGCCGATGATCCGGCGCGACTTCTTCCCGATCGTCGAACGTGCGATCTCCCGTGGCGTCGGCGTCAAGTTCTCGACCAACGGGGCGTTCATCGACGCCGACCGGGCGCACCGTCTGGCCGCAATGGACTACCTCGACGTCCAGATCAGCCTCGACGGCACCGACGCCGCCACCAACGACGCGGTGCGGGGGGTGGGTTCCTACGCGACCGCCATCGGAGCGATGGAGCATCTGCACGACGCCGGCTTCGGCCCGTTCAAGATCTCCGTGGTCGTCACGCGCCACAACGTCGACCAGCTCGACGCGTTCAAGGCGCTCGCCGATTCGCTCGGCGCCCAGTTGCGCGTGACACGTCTGCGGCCGTCGGGCCGGGGCGCCGACGCGTGGCACGACCTGCATCCCACGAACGCGCAACAGCGGCAGATCTACGAGTGGTTGCTCGCCCGCGGCGACCAGGTGTTGACCGGTGACTCGTTCTTCCACCTCAACGCGCTCGGCGAACAGGCGTTGCCGGGTCTGAACCTGTGCGGGGCCGGCCGGGTGGTCTGCCTGATCGATCCGGTCGGCGACGTGTACGCCTGCCCGTTCGTCATCCACGATCGCTTCCGGGCCGGCAACGTGCGCGACGTGGGCGGGTTCAGCTCGGTGTGGCGGGAGAGCGACCTCTTCCGCGAGCTGCGCGAGCCGCAGGCCGCCGGCGCATGCGCGTCGTGCGGCGCCTTCGACGCCTGCCAGGGCGGGTGCATGGCGGCCAAGTTCTTCACCGGGCTCCCGCTCGACGGCCCCGACCCCGAGTGTGTCGGCGGCGACGGCGAGCTGGCTCTGGCCGGCGTCGACCCTGGAACGGTGCCCCGTTCGACCGTCGACCACTCCAAGCCCGTCCGGCCGGCTCCGGTTCCGGCGCCCGTCGCGTTCGTCCGGAAGTGACCCGCGTCGATGTGGGTCCTGCTCCTGCCGGTCGCCTACCTGATCGGCACGTTTCCGAGCGCCACGCTGGTCGCGCGCGCGAACGGCATCGACATCCGCTCGGTCGGCTCGGGCAACCCAGGGGCGTCCAACGTCACGCGTGTGCTCGGGTGGCGTCGCGGGCTGTGGGTGTTCGTGCTGGATGCCGCCAAGGGTGCCCTGATGGCGGGCGCCGGTCTGCTCGCCGGTGGTCGCCCTGCTGGGTATGCGCTCGGCGCGGCGGCGATCCTCGGCCACGTGTTCCCGATCTGGCACCGGTTCCGCGGCGGGAAGGGTGTCGCGACCGGGGGCGGCGTGTTCGCCGTGCTGTCACCGTTGGTCTTCGCGGTGCTGATCGCCGTGTGGTTCGCGGTCTCGCGCCTCACCAAGACGGCGTCGGTCGCGTCGATCGTCATCGTGGTCCTCCTCCCGGTCGGGGTCGGCATCGTGCGTCGCGAGCCATGGGAGGTGATCGCCACCGTGCTGATGTGTGTGCTGATCATGGCCCGCCACCTCGGCAACATGAAGCGGCTCGTCACCCGCAAGGAGCACGCGTTGTCTTGACGGGGTGAGGACGGCGAGGTGCGCACGAACGCGCATCGGCCGGGCGGCGGACCGCTCGGGCCCGGCCGCCCGGCCGACGGTGTGGGTGGGGATCAGGCGTACCGGCGGTTGGCCAGCCGGTAGATCAGGAGCACGACGATGGCGCCGAGCACGGAGCCGATGAGGCCCGAGGTCTGCACCGCACCGTCGTCGAAGTCGTGGCCGAAGAGCACGTAGCCGAGGAAGCCGCCGACGAAGCTGCCGGCGACACCCAGGAGCCACGTGCCGATGAGGCCCATCGGATCGGGACCGGGCACGAGCAGACGTGCCAGGCCGCCGGCGATGAGGCCGACCACGAGCAGCACGAGGATGAACCAGAGCATGTTGGGGGATTCCTTTCGGTCGCAATGGAACGGACAACGCGTTCGTACCCCGGAGCAGCCGGCGCCAAACACACGCGCGTGCGGGCACCGACGACCACCGGCAGTGCAGCCCTACGGAAACAGATCGCGCAGCAGCGGGGTGATGTCGACGTCGTCGAGCTGGGGCAACTGCACGTCGACCGCGTCGTGGAGCAGGTGCTGCCAGAACTCGTAGCGGAAGAAGTAACGGCCCTCGCGTACGACGTAGTTGAGGAGGAAGAACCGGTACGCCTCGACGAGGAACCGGACCTCGGCCTCGGACAGCGGGAACACGCGATGATACGCGCGCAGGAACAGCCGGAAGCGCGGTTCGAGGAGCGTGTGCGACCCGTACGTGAAGTTCGATCGATCGCCCGTGCGCGACGACACCCGCGACAGGAAGTAGAAGTCGAGCAAGCGCGACTCGATGCGGAACCAGTCGTAGTCCCAACGGCTGAACATGGTGAACACGTCGTGGTCGTCGCCATCGAACTCGACGGAGAAGTTGCCGAGGTTCCAGTCGATCAGCACCGGCATCTTGCGCCAGTCGTCGTACCCGATCTCGAGGGCGGTCATCAAGAAGCGGTGGGTGTGCCGGCGCACGAGGTCGATGCGACTCCGCTCCAGACCGAAATGGTCGCCGGCACCGCGGGAACCGAGCAGGTGCAGCAGGTTGACGGCATCGGACTTGGCGGTCTTCGACGGTGGCGGCACGAGCCGCGCGATGCTGTCGCAGGCGCGGTGGAACGCGGCGATCTCGGCACCCAGCCGCTCGACCTGACCGTCGGTCAGCACGCGCGGCAGCCGATCGCACACGCCGACCTCCTCGTAGAACACCGCCCACATGTCGCCGTCGTACCAGAGGTATGGGCGGCCGTCGCGGGTGAGGACGCGCGCCATGAAGCCGTCGTACGGACCCCCGTCGAGCAGCTGCGACGTGCGCAGCAGACGGTCGTGGTCCTCGGCGAACAGGAAGAACGATCCGTAGCTCGAGGTCTTGCCGATGACGCTGCTGTCGTCGTCGAGCCGCAGCCGGAACACGCGGTTCGTCGACACCATGGCGCTCAGTTCCTCGACGTCGACCATCGTGCGGCCGTCGCCGTAGTCGCGCCACGCGGCCCCGATGACCCCACGATGGCGCGCGTCGACCTCGTCCACGCCGCGAGCCTGGCACAACGCGCCCGCCCGTTCGGGTTCGCCGCTTCGCGCCGGCGAGCGCGACAGTCGTCGTCATGCAACCGCTCGATCCGTCCGCCACCTACCTGCATCTCGGCACCGGGCCGGAGCTCACCACGATCCCGGTCACCGACGACTTCTGGCCGACGATCGGTCAGCGCACCGAACTCCAGACCGGTCGACTGGTCACGGGTCTGTCGATGGACGACGCGTGGGACAGCTGGGAGATGCACCCCGCCGCCGCCGAGGTCATCGCCGTCACGGCAGGCGTGGTGCCGTTCGTGCTCGACGACGGCAGCGAGGTCACGGAGGTGACCGTCAGCGCACCGGAGCTGGTCGTCGTGCCGGCCGGCACCTGGCACACCGCCGACGCACCGCTCGACGGCCCGGCTCGGCTCCTCGTCATCACATGGGGCGACGGCACCCAGCATCGGCCCCGCTGACACCGGTGGGTCATGCCCTCCGCTCGGTCGGTCTGGGGCGGAGAACCGGACCTCGGAGGTCGGGATCGCTGCCGTAGCGTCGACGCCCCCTCGCGCGGACCGGCTAGATCTCGACGTGGGTGCCGACCTCGAACACCTGGTTCGGCGGGAGGTGGAAGAACCGTGACGCGCTCGCAGCCCCGCGGTTGAGCAACACGAACAGCTCCTCCCGCCAGGGCTGCATCCCGGGAGCCTTGCCGGCGGTCACGGACTCGCGGCCGATGAAGTAGGTGATCGTGTCGGGATCGATCGTCATCCCGGGCACGCGCAGACGCTCGAGTGCCGCGGGCACGTTCGGCTCGTCCAGGAAGCCGAAGGTCACCCGGACCTGCACGATGCCCGGTCCGAGGCGCGTCCAGCGGGCCCGCCGGCGCGCGCCGACGCGCGGCTCCTCGTCGACCTCGACCGAGACCAGGAGCGTCTGGTCGTGCAACACGCGGTTGTGGCGCAGGTTGGAGATCAGCGCCGGTGGTGCCACCCCGGCGTCCTTGAACATGTAGACCGCGGTGCCCGGAACACGGGCGACCGACATCGCCAGCGCCTCCTCGACGACCTCGGTCATCGGTCGCTCGCCACGCCGGATGCGCGCCGCGACGAGCGCACGACCGCGCCGCCACGTCGTCATCTGCACGACCAGCGCGAATCCGACGGCGACCGCGAACCAGCCGCCTTCGGGCACCTTGGGGAGGTTGGCGGCCAGGAACGCCACGTCGACCGCGAGGAACGGCAGCAGGATCATCAGTGCCTTCGGCGCCGACCAACCCCACCGGTCGCGGACGACCCGGTAGAAGATCAGCGTCGTGATCAACATCGTCATCGTGACCGCGATGCCGTACGCGGACGCCAGCGCGCTCGACGATCGGAACGCCAGGACGAGGCCGACGCACCCCACCATCAGCAGCCAGTTCACGAGCGGCACGTACACCTGACCGATGTGGCGCGCGGAGGTGTGCACGATCGCGACACGGGGCAGGTAGTCGAGCTGCACCGCCTGGACGGTCAGCGAGAATGCACCGGAGATCAACGCTTGGGCCGCGATCACGGTCGCCGCCGTCGCGAGCAGCGCGAGCGGCGTGATCGCCCAGCGCGGTGCCGACTCGTAGAACGGGACGGCGTCGCCCAGCGAACCCGGGCGTTCGGCGAGCAGCGCTGCCTGACCGAAGTAGTTGAGCACGAGCCCGGGCAGCACGACGGCGTACCAAGCGAGCTGGATCGGCCGGCGCCCGAAGTGACCCATGTCGGCGTAGAGCGCCTCTCCGCCGGTGACGACCAGGAAGACCGAGCCGAGGGCGAGGAAGCCTTTCCACGGGTGCTCGACGAACAGATCGAGGGCGTACGTCGGCGAGACGGCCCGTAGCACGCCGGGGTGACGCAGGATCTGGCGGACTCCGATCGCACCGAGCACGCCGAACCACACGAGCATCACCGGGCCGAACACCGACGCGATGCGCGCCGTGCCGCGGTGCTGCACGGCGAACAGGGCCACGAGAATCGCGATCGCGACCGGAATGACCCAGCCCTCGAACGACGGAGCCGCCACCGCGAACCCCTCGACGGCCGACAGGACCGAGATCGCCGGCGTGATCAACCCGTCGCCGTACAGCAGGCCCGTTCCGAAGACGCCGAGCGTGACGATCGCCGCCCCGGCTCGCGTGACCGGCGCGCCGCGCCGCGGCAGCACGAGCGCGGTGAGGGCGAGGATGCCGCCCTCACCGTCGTTGTCGGCGCGCATCACGAGGAACAGGTACTTCGCCGAGATCACGACCAGGAGGGCCCAGAACGAGACCGACGCGACGCCATACGTCGTCGTGGTGGTCAGCTCGAGATCGGTGTGGTGGAATGCCTCGCGCATCGCGTAGATCGGGCTGGTGCCGATGTCGCCGAAGACGATGCCGAGCGTCCCGAATGCGAGGCCCACGAGCCTGACGTCTCGTGTCGTGTGCGCGCTCACCGGCGGCGAACGCTACCGCCCGCCCGTGTCGTGGAGACGAAGATCAGTGCCCGCGGAAGCGACGCAGACGCAGTGAGTTCGTGACCACGAACACGCTCGAGAACGCCATCGCCGCGCCGGCGATCGCCGGCGACAGCCGCCCGGACATCGCGAGCGGGATCGCGAGCACGTTGTACGCGAACGCCCAGAACAGATTGCCCTTGATCGTCGCCAGCGTGCGACGTGAGAGCCGGATGGCGTCGACTGCCGACGCCAGATCGCTTCGCACGAGCGTCAGGTCGCTCGCCTCGATGGCGACGTCGGTGCCGCTGCCCATCGCGATGCCGAGGTCGGCCTGAGCGAGCGCTGCGGCGTCGTTGACGCCGTCGCCGACCATGGCGACCGTGCGGCCCCGGTCCTGCAGCGCGACGACGGTCGCGACCTTGTCGGCCGGCATGACCTCGGCCAACACCTCGTCGATGCCGACCTCGGAGGCGATCGCGCGGGCGGTCGCTTCGTTGTCGCCGGTGAGCAGCACCGGATGGAGGCCGAGGCCGCGCAGACGCTCGACCGCAGCGGCGCTCGTGGGCTTCAGGACGTCGGCGACGGCGAGGTGTCCGAGCACCGGACCGTCGACGCGCGCCAGCTCGACCACGGTCTCGCCAGGGCGCACGGGTACGTCCACCGTCGGCCGGCCGACGCGATAGCGCGCACCCTCGACGACGCCCTCGATGCCGGAGCCGGGCAGGTTCACGAAGTCGTCCACCGCGGGCAGGCCGGCGAACCGGTCGTCGGCGGCAGCCACGATGGCCCGTGCGATCGGATGCTCGCTGGCCACCTCGAGCGCAGCCGCGGTGCGGAGCAGGACGTCGTCGTCGACGCCGGCCGCCGGCCGCAACCCCGCCAGCGTCATCGCGCCCGTCGTGACCGTGCCGGTCTTGTCGAGCACGATCGTGTCGACCTGACGGGTCTGCTCGAGGATCTCGGGGCCCTTGATGAGGATGCCCATCTGGGCGCCCCGGCCGGTGCCGACGAGCAACGCCGTCGGGGTGGCGAGCCCGAGCGCGCACGGGCAGGCGATGATCAGCACCGCCACGGCAGCCGCGAACGAGCGCTGCGTGTCGCCGGTCGTGGCGAGCCACACGACGAGCGTGGCGATGGCGAGCACGATCACGATCGGCACGAACACCGCCGACACGCGATCGGCCAGCCGCTGGACCGGAGCCTTGCCCGACTGGGCGTCCTCGACCATGCGGGCCATCTGGGCCAGCTGGGTGTCGGCGCCGACCCGGGTCGCCTCGACGACCAGCCGGCCGTGGGCGTTGACGGTCGCACCGATCACGGGATCGCCGGGGCCGACCTCGACGGGCACGCTCTCGCCGGTCACCAGCGATCGGTCGATCGCCGACGCGCCCTCGGAGACGACGCCGTCGGTCGCGATCTTCTCGCCAGGTCGGACGACGAACCGGTCGCCGACGCCGAGCTCGCCGACGGGGATGCGTCGCTCGGCGCCGGCGGCGTCGAGGACGGCGACGTCCTTGGCCCCGAGGTCGAGCAGCGCTCGGAGGGCGTCACCCGAACGTCGCTTGGCCCGCGCCTCGAAGTAGCGGCCGGCCAGGATGAACGCGACCACGGTTGATGCGACCTCGAGGTAGATGTGGGCGCCGTCCCCGGCGTCCCCGGCGTCGAGCGCCATCGTCATCTCCATGCCGATCTCGCCGGCCGAGGTGAACAGCAGTGCCCAGACCGACCAGAGGTACGCGGCGGCGACGCCGATCGAGATGAGCGTGTCCATGGTGGCCTGGCGGTGGCGCAGGTTGAGCACCATCGCCCGGTGGAACGGCCAGGCCGCCCAGGTGGCGACCGGCGTCGCGAGGACGAGCGCGACCCACTGCCAGCCGTCGAACTGCAGCGCCGGCACCATCGACAACAACAGCACGGGGATGCCGAGCGCGATCGCAGCGACGAGGCGCGTCCGCAGGATCGCCAAGCGGTCGGGGCCCTCGCCGTCGTCACTCGACAGGTGGGCGCCGTACCCGGTCGACTCGACGACCGAGATCAGCTCCTCGACGGTGACCGGACGATCGAGCAGCCGGATCCGCGCCTTCTCGGTGGCGTAGTTGACCGACGCCTCGACGCCGTCGACCTTGTTGAGCTTGCGCTCGATGCGCGACGCGCACGCGGCGCAGGTCATCCCCGTGATGTCGAGATCCACCACCGGCGGACGAGTTGTGTCCGACACAACTCGTCCGTCAGGCGATGTCGAAGCCGGCTTCATCGATCGCATCGACGATCTGGTCGCGGTCGAGGTCGGCACCGACCACCGTCACGAGCTTGGTGTCGAGGTCGACGTCGACCGTGCTAACTCCGGCGAGTGCGCCGACTTCCTTCTTCACGGACGACTCGCAGTGGCCGCACGTCATGCCGGGAACGGTGAACGTCATGGTGTCGCTCATCGGAGGTGCTCCTTCAGGACTTGACGAGCCGCTCGATGGCGCGGCTCGCCTCGGAGATGATGCGCTCGGATTCGGACGCGTCGTCGGATCGCGCAGCGTCGGTGACGCAGTGGCGCAAGTGGTCGTCGAGCAATTGCACGGCGACGCTCTGCAGGGCCTTGGTCGCGGCCGAGACCTGGGTCAGCACGTCGATGCAGTACGTGTCGGCTTCGACCATGCGATGGAGACCCCGCACCTGACCCTCGACGCGCTTGAGACGAGCCATCACGGCCGCCTTGTCGGCGTGATAGCCAGGATGATCCGTCGGCATGCCATATACCCTACCGGGGTATTGTCCGGCAACAACGTCGCGTCGTGGAGCGGACCGGCGGTCAGGCGAGCCGGCGGACGGCCTCGAGCGCGGTCGTCGACAGCTCCTCGGTCGCGGCCTTGAAGCGCTCGACGACGTCCGGATCGGGCTGATCCCCCATCGCCCCGTGCACGTAGCGGGCGTAGACCCCCTCACTGATCACGGCCAGCCGCCACGACGAGAACGCCACGTAGTAGTCGATCGCCGACACATCGCGCCCGGTGCGCGTGGCGTAGCGGCCGACCATCTCCGCGTACGGAGGGAAGCCGGGCGCGCTCGTCGGGTCGTTGTGACGCCCGTCCCCACCGGGGCGCACCCAGTACACATCGAGATAGCCGAGGTCGGCGAGGGGGTCGCCGAGCGTGCACAGCTCCCAGTCGAGCACGGCGGCGATGCGGCCGTGGCCGACGTCGGTGATGCAGTTGCCGAACCGATAGTCGCCATGGGCGATCGACACGCCCTGCTGTGCCGGCACGTGGGCCGCCAGGTGGGCGGCGACCTCGTCGACCGCCGGCAGCTCCCGCGTCTTGGAATTCGCCCACTGGGTCGTCCAGCGCTTCAGCTGCCGCTCGACATAGCCGTCGCGCCGGGCGAGATCGCCGAGGCCGATCTCGTCGACGTCCGCGGCGTGGAGGTCGGCCAGGACGTCGATCAAGTGCTCGCTCGCCTCCCGCCGAAGCTCGAGCGGCAACAGCTCGGCCCGCTCGGGCGAATCGAGGACTTCGCCAGCGACATGCTCCATCACGTAGAACGGCGCGCCGGTGACCGCATCGTCGGTGCACAGGCCCAGCGTCCGAGGTACCGGCACGGTCGTGCGTCCCACCGCCGTGATGATCCGGTGCTCGCGGGCCATGTCGTGGGCGGTCGCGAGGACATGGCCGGTGGGCGGCCGGCGGAGGATGATCGCCCGCCCGGCGGCGTCGACGACGCGGTACGTCAGGTTCGAGCGGCCGCCGACGATCAGCTCGAACTCGAACGGCGCGACGACGTCGTCCACGTTGGCGACCATCCAGTCGCTCACCCGCTGGAGATGGATGCCCTGCACGCCGGCCGACCGTAGCGAACGGCGCCCTGCGGCGGGCCAGCCGGCGTCAGCCGGGTCGACCGACCGCGGTGACCTTGCCCCAGCTCACGCTCGAGACCTTCACGACCGTTCCCGAGTTGGGCGCATGGATGAGCTGACCACCGCCGAGATAGATGCCGACGTGGCTGATCGGCGAGTAGTAGAAGAGCAGGTCGCCGGGCTGGGCGGCTGCCGTCGGGATCCGCGGCGTCGCCGCCGCCTGCGCACGCGAGTTGCGAGGCAGGTACACACCGGCCTGACCCCAGGCGTAGTGGGTGAGCCCCGAGCAGTCGAACGACACGCCCGGGTTCGAGGTCGCGTACCGGTAGGGGACGCCGAGCTGGCTCTGGGCGGCGCTGATCGCCACGCCCGCGAGGCCCGAGACCGCCGGAACGTTCGACGGCGGCGGCGGCGGGCTGCCGCCCGAGGAGCCCGATCCGGACGAGCCCGAGCCGGATCCGGACGAGCCCGAGTTCGACGACGAGCCGTTGCCGCCACCCGAGTTGCCGCCACCCGAGTTGCCGCCACCCGAGTTGCCGCCGCCTCCACCGGAGGCCGCCGCCTGCTGAGCGGCGTACTCGGCCTGCAGGCGAGCCCACGCCTCCTCGGCACGGCGCGCCTCCTCGGCCTCGATCAGCTCGCCGAGGCGGGCTTGGGCGGCGTCGCGCCGGCGGACGTACTCGGCGGTCAGCTCGTCGGTCTGGCGCTGCTTCTCGGCGATCGCGACGGTGAGCTGCTCGACCTGCTGGCGCTTGTCGGCGAGGTCTTGGCGCTCCTCGGCCAGTGAGTGGACGAGCTCGTCGAGATCGTCGGTGGTCACCGTGCCGACGGCGAGGGCGACCCGGCTGTACTGGTCGCGCTGGAGGCCGTCGCCGTAGGCCGCCGCGTTCGAGAAGAGCGGCCCCAGCACGTCACCGCCGGCGCCGGTGAACGAGCGCACCGCGACGGCGGCCAGATCACCGCGCAGAGCGTTCAGCTCGGCCTCCTTGGCAGCCACGCGCGCCTCGGCCTTGGCGACCTCGACGTCGAGCTGGTTCTTCGTGTCGACGGCCTCGGCGTAGTCCTCGGCGAGGATGTCGGCCTGGGTGTGCAGCGCGTCGAGCTCGTCGACGATCCGCTCGACCTCGCGGCGTTGGTCGTCGACCGACGCGCGGGCGACCTCGGGGAACAGCGCGGGAGCGGCCAGCGTCAGGGCGGCGGTGACGACACCGGCGCGCGCGGCGATTCGGCGGAGCGATCGTGGTCGACGCATAGGACGGCGGACAGTGTATCCAGTGTTACGAACGTGTTGCGAACGCGACAGAACGATTTCGTCCGGACCGGATCGGGTCGGTGCGAGCCCTACTCCCACTCGATCGTGCCGGGCGGTTTCGACGTGATGTCGTAGGCCACCCGGTTGATGCCCGGCACCTCGTTGATGATCCGCTGGCTCATCTTCTCGAGCAGGTCGTACGGCAACCTGGCCCAGTCGGCCGTCATCGCGTCGTCACTGGTGACCGCGCGGATGATGATCGGGTGGCCGTAGGTGCGCTCGTCGCCCATCACACCGACGGAGCGGATGTCGGCGAGCACGGCGAACGCCTGCCAGATGTCGCGCTCGAGGCCGGCCCAGGCGATCTCCTCGCGCACGATCGCATCGGCGTCCTGCAAGGTCGCCACCTTGTCGGGCGTCACCTCGCCGACGATCCGCACCCCGAGGCCGGGGCCGGGGAACGGCTGGCGCCACACCATCTCGTCGGGCAGGCCGAGCTCGGTCCCGAGCTTGCGCACCTCGTCCTTGAACAGGTCGCGCAGCGGCTCGATCAGCTCGAGCGTCATGTCCTCCGGCAGCCCGCCGACGTTGTGGTGACTCTTGATGACGTCGGCCGTGCCGTCCGCGCCACCGCTCTCGATCAGGTCGGGGTACAGGGTGCCCTGCACGAGGAACGTGGCGTCGGTCAACCCGCCGGTGTGCTCCTCGAAGATGCGGATGAACTGCTCGCCGATGATCTTGCGCTTGGCCTCGGGTTCGGTGACGCCGGCGAGCGCCTCGAAGTACCGCTTGCCGGCGTCGACGTGGATCAGCTCGAGGTTCATGTTGCGGCCGTACGTCTCGACGATCTGCTCGCTCTCGCCCTTGCGCATGAGGCCGGTGTCGACGTAGATGCACGTGAGCTGATGGCCGATCGCCCGGTGCACGAGCGCCGCCGCGACGGACGAGTCGACGCCGCCCGAGAGCGCGCAGATCGCACGACCGGCGCCCACGCGCTCGCGGATCAGCGCGACCTGCTCCTCGATCACCGACGACATCTTCCAGTCGGCCCGGCATCCCGCCAGGTCGTGCAGGAACGTGCGCAGCACCGCCATACCGTGCGGCGAGTGGACGACCTCGGGGTGGAACTGGACGCCCCAGATGCGGCGCTCGTCGCTCTCGAGCACGGCGACGGGCGCGTCCTTCGTCGATGCCGTCGCTCGGAATCCGGGCGGCACCTCGGTGATGGCGTCGAAGTGGCTCATCCAGACGTCGTGCTCGGTCGGGACGTCGGCGTGCAGCACCGACGACTCGGCCGTCCGCGTGAGGTGGGCCCGGCCGTACTCGCCCGCGAGGCCACGACCGACCGTGCCGCCGAGCTGGGTGGCGATCAGCTGGGCGCCGTAGCAGATGCCGAAGATCGGCACGCCGAGTTCGTAGATCGCCGGGTCGAGGCGCGGCGTGCCCTCGATGTTCACGCTCGCCGGACCGCCGGAGAGGATGATCGCAGCCGGTGCACGCCCCGCGACCTCGGCGGCGGTGATGCGGTGCGGCACGATCTCGGAGAACACGCTCAGCTCGCGCACCCGGCGGGCGATCAGCTGGGCGTACTGGGCGCCGAAGTCGACCACGAGCACCGTGTCGTGGTCGGGGTTGGAGGCGGTCGGTGCGGCGTCGCTGCTCAAGGTCTCGATGGTAGACAGACGGCGTGCGCGCCTCCACGTCGCTCCGCATCCTGCTCGCGGTCATCGTGATCGCTGTCCTCGCGGCGACGCCCGGGCAATCGGTCGTCGCGTTCGGCGCCGAGCCCGCGCCCGACCCGGCGCCGACGGAGTCGACGGTCAACGAGTTCCTGCCCGAAGAGCGGGGCCTCGGCGAGTGCATCAGCGCCGTTCCGAAGCCGGGATGCGGCAGCGAGGCGCGCGGCGGGTGGCGCCAGGGGCTGGTGCTGCTCGCGATCCTCCTCGGCCTCGGCGTGATCGCCTGGCGGGTGATCGCTGCGTCGCGAGCGGCGCGCCGCCGGCTCACGGAGGGCGACGAGCCGACCGCTACCGTCGGCTGAGTGCACGCCGACGAGTTCCGAGCCCGCGGACACCAGCTCATCGACCTGATCGCGGACTACATCGAGCACGTCGGCGAGCGCCCGATCGTACCGAACGTCGAGCCCGGTGACGTGCGAGCGATGCTGCCTGCTCACCCCCCGACGGAGCCGGAGCCGTGGGAGGCCGTGATATCCGACGTCGAGCGCGTCGTCGTTCCCAACATCACCCACTGGCAGCACCCGAACTGGTTCGCCTACTTCCCGGCGAACACGACGTACCCGTCGATCCTCGGCGAGCTGCTGTCGGCCGGCCTCGGCGTGCAGGGCATGAGCTGGGTCACGTCACCCGCCTGCACCGAGCTCGAGACGCTGATGCTCGACTGGATGCAGGAGCTGCTCGGCCTGCCCGCCGGATTCCGCTCGACGAGCGAATCCGGCGGCGGCGTGATCCAGGGCTCGGCGAGCGAGGCCGTGCTCGTGGCGATCCTCGCCGCTCGGTGGCGGGCGACGGTCGGCACCGTCAACGTCTCGGGCGACACGAGCCGGCTGACGGCGTACCTCACCGCCCACGCCCACTCGGCCACCGAGAAGGGGCTGCGGATCGCGGGCATCGGCACCGACCGGATCAGGGTCGTCGAGCACGACGAGCACTTCCGCATGCGCACCGACGCGCTGGCTGCGGCGATCGAGTCCGACGTCCAGGGCGGCTACCTCCCGTTCTTCGTGAGCACGACCCACGGCACGACGTCGTCGATGGCGTTCGACCCGACCGCGGAGGTCGCCGGGGTGTGCGATCGGTACGACATCTGGCTGCACGTCGACGCAGCGATGAGCGGCATCGCCGCCCTCGCCCCTGAGTTCGCGTGGGTGAACGACGGCCTCGACCGCGTCGACAGCTATGCCACCAACCCGCACAAGTGGATGGGCGTCAACTTCGACTGCACCGCGTTCTGGGTGACCGACCGCGCCGCGCTGCTCGGCGCGCTCAGCATCCTGCCCGAGTTCCTGCGGTCCGAGGCGGCCGAGTCGGGGCGGGCGATCGACTACCGCGACTGGCAGATTCCCCTGGGCCGCCGGTTCAGGGCGCTCAAGCTGTGGTTCACGATCCGCCTCGACGGTGTGGCCGCCGTGCAAGATCGGATCCGGCGCGACGTCTCGCTGACGCAGGAATTGGCGAGCTGGGTCGACGCCGACGAGCGTTTCGAGATCGTGGCGCCGCACCCGCTGAACCTGCTCTGCCTGCGGGTGGCCGGCGACGGCGACGAGGCAACCGACGCCCTCGTCGAGCGCATCAACGGCGATCGCCGCCACCACGTCACCCGGACGGTGCTCGACGGCCGGTCGGTGATGCGGGTGAGCATCGGGGCGCGCACGACCGAGCGCCACCACGTCGAATCGCTGTGGCACGACCTCCGCTCGGCCGTGACGGGCTGAGCCGGCCCGCCGGGCCGGCCCGGTGCTCGGCCGAACGTCAGACGATCTTGACCTGGTGAGGCGTGTAGACCTCGTGCGCCGGGTGGAACGTCACGTCGGGTTGGCGTGCGACGCCGACGGCCGCCATCGCCGGCCCGAGGCGCTGCTCGCCGAACGCGGCGAACGCCTGCTCGTCCTCCCACGCGTCGATGTTGTGGCAGTCGGCGCCTTCCCACCAAGTCACGTGTGAGTAACCGCCGTCGGGCGCCTCCTCGAGCCATCCCGTCTCGGCGCGAACCTTGTCGTACTCGGCCTGCGTGATGTCGCGAATGACGATGTGAGCGACGACCGCCATGTTCGTTCCTCCTCGGGATGGGCGCGTGCGTGTCGGCGGGTGTTCGTCACCGACGCTCGGCTGGATCACCCGGTGGGGAAGACCCGTCGCAGGAGGTCGACCAGCATGTGGGCGGTCGCGCCCCAGACCGTCTCGTCGTCCAGCTCGAAGAAGTGGAGCAGCCGGCCGGCCGCCCGCTCGCCCCACAGCTCGGAGCGGTAGGTGCCCGGCCGGGTGAACTCCGCCAGCGGGACCCACATCACGCGGTCGACCTCCATCGTGCGCGGGCGCAACTCGACGCGCTCGTCGAGGGTCGCGACCTTGGGGACGATGTAGCTGCGGCTGACGACCGTGTTGAGGTGCTCGAGCTCGCCGTGAACTCGCACGAGCGCCGGGTCGAGCCCGACCTCCTCCTCCGCCTCGCGCAGCGCCGTGTCGACCGGCGTCTCGCCCGGATCGATGCGGCCGCCCGGGAAGCTGACCTCGCCACGATGGTGACGCAGCTCCCACGACCGTCGTGTCAGCAGCACCTCCGGACCGTCGGGGCCGTCGGCGAACGCGACCAGCACCGCCGAGCCGCGAGCGTTCGGGAACGCCGGCAGCAGCGGACCCTCGTGGTCGGGCACCGCGGCCAAGACCTCGGTCAGTCCAGCCCGGGCGCCGATCGGCCAGGGAGCGTCTGGGCCCGGCGACCACACGGCCGGCCGCGGCACGATCTGGAATCCGCCGCGCCGGCGTGCAGCGTCAGGGGGCGTCGGCGAGTCGGGCGGCACGACCGATCAGCCGGCCGAGGGGGCAGCCGAGGGCGTCCAGCCGGACTCGATGAGCTCGGCGAGGACCTCCGGCAGTCCGGCGGTCTTGAGGTCGGCGAGCACCCGCCCGGGTGGTTGCTCGCCGCGCTCGAACTCCTCCCAGGCCTGGAGGAGCTTGCTGAGGTCGGGGGCGGGCCGCTCGAACGACATGTCGCCCAGGCTACGGCCGTGCCCCGGTTGCGGAACGTCCGAGATTTTCTTATCATTCGAGAAATGTCGGACGTTCCCGGGAACCAGCTCGACTACGAGCTCCTCGACGAGGCGCCGGCCGACGCGCCCGAGCAGATGAAGGCGCTTGGCGATCCGCTGCGGCTGCTGATCGTCGACCTCGTGCTCGAACGGGCGATGACCGTCTCCGAGCTGGCCGAGCGCACCGGACGTCCGCGTGGCACCGTCGCCTACCACGTCGGCGTGCTCGTCGATGCCGGCTTGCTGCAGGTGGTCCGCACCCGGCGGGTGCGCGCCGTCGAGGAGCGCTTCTACGGGCGGGTGGCACGGACGTACAAGCTGGGCCACCTGCCCGACCGGCTGCCCTTCGTCGACGAGGCGGCCGCCCAGTTCGCCCCGCAACCCGACCTGCCGGCCGGCTCGACGCTGCGGCACGCACGCGTGCCGGCGAGCCGCGCCGACGAGTACATCGCCCGCTTGCACGCGTTGGCCCTCGAGTTCAGCACCGAGCCCCGAGACGGCGAGGTCGAGTTCGCACTGATGTTCCACGTGTTCCCGACCAACCGCCTGCCGCGCGCGGGCGGCGCGACGGAGGCGAGATGACCGAGACCGCCCTTCCCCCCGAAGAGCCCTCGATCAGCCGCCCGCCAGCCCGCGGGCTGGGCAGATCGTTCCACAAGCTGTTCGCGGGCACCGTCGTGTCGAACCTCGGCGACGGGATGGGGACCATCGCCTACCCCTGGCTCGCGTCGGCGATCACCCGCAACCCGTTCCTCGTGGCGCTCGTCGCGGTCGCCCAGCGGCTGCCGTGGCTGCTGTTCACCCTCCCCGCCGGTGTGATCACGGACCGGGTCGACCGCCGCCGGACGATGATCTCGATGGAC
This sequence comes from Ilumatobacter sp., assembly GCA_041596155.1. Taxonomy (GTDB): domain Bacteria; phylum Actinomycetota; class Acidimicrobiia; order Acidimicrobiales; family Ilumatobacteraceae; genus Ilumatobacter. The sequence continues at coordinate 46,321 of JBFHJC010000002.1, forward strand.
GTGATCCGGGGGTTGCTCACCCTGTGGGTGGCGCTGGCCGTGCTCAGCGCCCAGGGAACCCTTCCCGGGCCCGACGAGGTCGACCAGGTCACCGGCACCCGCACCGGACTGTTCATCGTCGTCCTGCTGGCAACGCTCCTGCTCGGCATGGCGGAGGTGCTGCGCGACAACGCCAACCAGACGATCCTCCCGCGGATCGTGCGGCCCGACCAGCTCGAGACCGCCAACGGACGGATCTGGAGCGTCGAGGGCGTCATGAACACGTTCGCCGGACCTCCGCTCGGGTCGATCCTCCTGCTCGTCGCCTTCTCGCTCCCGTTCTTCGTCGACGCGGCGACGTTCTTCGTGGCGGCGGCGATGGTGTTCCTCATCCCCGGCACGTTTCGCGCCGACCGCGACCCGACTGCGACCGCGCGGTCGTTCCGAGGCGAGCTCGGCGAGGGGGTTCGGTGGCTGATGGGCCACTCGCTCCTGCGGCCGATGGCGATCATCCTCGGGCTGATGAACGGCGGGGCGATGATCTTCGGCGGCACGATCGTGCTGTTCGCACAGGAGGTGCTCGAGATCGGCCCGTTCCTGTTCACCGTGCTCTTCTTCGGCGGCGCGATCGGCGGGCTCATCGGGGGGAACATCGCACCGGCGGTCTCGCGTCGGCTCGGCAGCGGCACCTCGCTCGCGCTGACGTTGGGGGGCACGGCCATCGGCCTGTTCGTGATCGGACTCTTCCCGTGGTGGCCGCTCGTGATCGTGATCTTCGGGATCGAGGCGCTGCTCGGGATCCTGTGGAACGTGATCACGGTCAGCCTCCGACAGACGATCATCCCGGAGCACCTGCTCGGCCGGGTCAACAGCGTGTACCGGTTCTTCGCCTGGGGGATGATGCCGGTGGGCGCCGCGCTCGGCGGGGCGCTGGTGTGGTTCGCCGAGCGCTCCGTCGACCGCGACTGGGCGCTGCGGTCGACCTGGTTCGCGGCCGCGCTCGTTCACGTCGGCTTGTTCGTGTTCGGTCGCGCCAAGTTGACGACCGAGAAGATCGAGGCCGCGCGAGCGGCAGCTACTCCGACGTCTCCGAGCGCTTCTTGATGGCACGCTTGCCGGCGAGATAGGCGTTGCCGGCGAGCCGACCTGCGGAGCGACCGATGTCCTCGCCGCCGGTGCCGGCCCGCGCCGCCCGCCGGGCCTTGCGCTGACGGCGCTCCGCCCAGTCGGTGTAGAACCACAGGAACCCCAGCGGCACCAGGATCACGAGCATGACGAGGCGGCCGGTCACCTCGACCGCCAGCCACGGCTGGACGGCGCCGACCGCGATCGCCACCATCACCAGCAGATCGAGCCAGCGGTGGACGGCGCGGCCGACCAGCCGGAATGCGCCGAGCGGCCCCCGCACGACCGACGCGTTGACCATCACGATCGCGCCCGCGACGGCAGGCACCAACGGTTCGGGGTCCTGCATGCCCTGGGCCACCAGTGCGATGCCGATCAGGTACTCGGCGAGCTGGTGCACCCAGAACGGCCGCATCGCGCGCTCACCCATGCGCCGAACCTACCGCCCGGAACGCGCAACGGCCCGGGGCCGACGCCCCGGGCCGTCGTCAGGCGTATCGCAAGGTGCCTGGCACCTTTCGTTACATCATGCCGCCCATGCCACCCATCGGGTCCATGCCGCCGCCACCCATCGGGGCGGGCGGCTCGGGCTTGTCGGCGACGAGCGCCTCGGTGGTGAGCACGAGGGCCGCGATCGACGCCGCGTTCTGCAGCGCCGCACGGGTCACCTTGGCCGGGTCGATGATGCCGGCCTTCATCAGGTCGACGATCTCGCCGGTCGCCGCGTTCAGGCCGTTCGAGCCGGTCTCGCTCTCGATCGAGCGGACCATGATCGAGCCCTCCAGTCCGGCGTTCTCGGCGATGTTCTTCGCCGGTGCCACGAGCGACTCCCAGACCAGCTTGGCGCCGGTCTGCTCGTCGCCCTCGAGGCTCTCGAC
>JBFHJC010000003.1:0-47149 GCA_041596155.1 Ilumatobacter sp.
AGTCGGAGCGGAGCGCCGGAAAACGACGAGGACCGGTGCCAACCCCCCGATGGCACCGGCCCTCTCGGCGCTGCCCGGCTTTCGCCGGTGCGCTCACCGTTCGCCACTGTAGGCGACGTCCGGGCGGTGAGAAAAGTGTCACACGGAAATTCTTCACGAGCACACGAGGGCCCCGTCGAGGCGTCGAGCGCCCGAATCAGATGCCGCCGAGCTCGCGACTTCGCTCCGTCGCCGCCTGCACGGCGCCGATCATGGCAGCGCGAACGGCACGCTCCTCGAGGACGCGAACCCCGGCCGCCGTCGTACCGCCGGGCGACGTGACCATGGCTCGCAGCGCCGCCGGGTCGCCGCGTTCGGCGAGCAGCTTCGCCGACCCGACGAGCAGCTGGGCGACCATGTCCTCCACGACCGGGCGAGGCAGGCCGGCGACCACGCCGGCATCCATGAGGGCCTCGGCGACGAGGAACACATACGCCGGGCCCGAGCCGGTCAGACCCGTGACCGCGTCGAGCTGGTGCTCGGCGACACGAACGACGAGTCCGACGCCCTCGAGGATGCCCGTCGCCCAGTCGAGGTCGTCGGACGCCGCGCCCGCGGCGCCGCAGACGGCGGTGACGCCGGCGCGGACAAGGGCCGGCGTGTTCGGCATCGCGCGCAGCACGGCGACCGGCGAGGCCGGTGCGGCGCCTGCGACGGCGGCGCGGATGGAGTCGGTCGTGACGCCGGCGGCGATCGACAAGATCCGGCGAGCGCCGGCTGCGGCGGCCGCGGCGGCGACGGCGGGGACGTCGGGCGGCTTGACGGCGAGCACGGCAGCCTCGCACGCGGGCACGGCGTCGAGGACGGCGACCCCGTCGAACATCGCCGCCAACTCGGAGCGCCGGGGGGGAGCGAGCTCGACGACCGCGACCGCGTCGGGCGCGATCCGTCCAGATCCGAGCAGGCCGCCGAGCAGCGCCGCGCCCATGTTGCCCCCGCCCACGATCGCCAGTCCGTACGCCATGACCCGCACGCTACGCGCTCTCACCCACCCGGCACCCTCCTCGATGCAGCGGGCGGCTCGGCGGTGGAGGCGGCTGCCCGGGCGGCGCGGAGTTCCGACTTCCCCGATCCACCGCCCGGGCACCGGGAATGTGGTGCGGCCGCCGCCGGAACGGGAAACGTGATCAGCCGCGGAACCGGCTGGCGAACGCGAGCCGCAGCAGCGGCCGGAAGTTGCCCTCGACCGTCGTGTAGAGGGTTCCGAGGATCCGATCGAGCTCGTCGGCGCTGATGGCGGCGTCGGGGATCTCGCCGCGGAGGTACACCGCATCCTCGGCCCCGATCGAGAAGTGGGCGCCGACCAGCTGGTCGTTGCGTCGCAGCAACAGGTCCATCACCTCGGCCCGGTGCTCCTCCGGCGCCGGCATCACGTAGGTCTCGTAGCGCAGGGTTCGCTGACCGAGCGTCAGCCACACCGTCGTGAAGTCCTTCTCGGCACCGACCATTCGCACGTACCAGCGCGGCTCGCCGAGCGGACCGTCGTCACTGGTGCCGCGGTCGACGGCAGCGATCGCGGATTGCTCGGTCGCCGCCGCGTCGAGCCAGCGATCGATGCGTTCGCGGAGGTCGCGCAGCCGGTCGTCGCGGTGGAGGTCGGTCATCCGTTCGCCGGTCAGAACGCGACCGGATGGTCGCCGCGCACGAGCTGACGAGACGTGAGATCGGTGTACAAGCGCCGGAGGCGAGCGGCGGCAGCCCGCCAGGTGTAAGCGCTGGCACGCTCGGCGGCCGCCGCACCCATCGACGCCGCACGATCGGGATCGTCGAGGACGGCGGCGATCGCGCGCGCGAACCCGGCCGGGTCGCGGCGCGGGACGAGGAAGCCGGTCTCGCCGTGGTCGACGAGCGACAGCAGCCCGCCAACCGCGCTCGCCACCACCGGGACACCGCACGCGGCCGCTTCGAGCGCGACGAGCCCGAAGCTCTCACTGCGGCTCGGGACGATCACCACGTCGGCGGCGCGGTAATAGGTCGACAGGATGTGATGGGGTTGGGGCGGCGCGAACGCCACTCGGTCGTGCAGGCCCAGCTCGTCGACGAGCTGATGGGCGCGTTCGACTTCCCCGTCGCCCTCCGAGCCGCTGGACCCCCCGACGATCAGGAGCCGGGCGTCCGATCGGTCGAGCTCGCGCAGCGCGCGGATGGCGACGTCGGGACCCTTGAGCGGCTGGATGCGCCCGACGAACAGGATGACCGGCACGTCGGCGGGAAGCCCGATCGCGATGCGCGCCCCCTCGCGGTCGCCGGGCGCGAACAGGGCGTGCTCGACGCCCGGCGCGATGATCTCGATCTGACCGTGAGGATCGCCGTAGAGGCGGCGGAACTGCTGCTCCTCCTCGACGCAGCTGACGCAGATCGCGTCGGCACAGTTGACCAGCTCGGCTTCGGCGCGGTCGCGCCAACCCGGCTCGGGATCGCCGCCCTCGGCCTTGACGCGCGCGAGCGTGTGGAACGTCGACACGAAGGGGATGCCGAGCTCGTGCTTGCCGCGGTGCGCGGCGACACCACTCAGCCAGTAGTTGGCATGGACGACGTCGGCGCCGCCGTTGGCGTCGAGGTGCTCGAGCACCCGGTCGGTGAACTCGTCGACGATGTCGGGCAACGCTTCTTTCGGGAGATGGTGCGGGCCGGCCTCGACGTGCACGACGCGGTGGTTGGGCTCGACGACCACCTCGGGCGGCAGCCCCTCACGGTCGGCTCGCGTGTAGGTGGTGCACTCGACGCCGGCCTGGGCGAGCGCCGACACGATCTCACGCACGTACACGTTCATCCCGCCGCTGTCACCCGAACCGGGCTGGAGCAGCGGCGACGTGTGCAGGGAGATCACGGCAACGCGGCGCATCGCGAATTGCAACGCTATCCAGCAACCCGGCATTCCATGCCTGGTCAGCGGCCCGATGCTCGGCCCGACGGCGTGGTCAACGTTGGGCGATGAAGCTCTCGTACACGTTCCGCAGCGCCCGCTTCTGCTCGTCGGACAGGTACGGGTCGTGCTCGATCGCCTCGGGGACCGGCGTGACCGTATGGTCGCGGTCGGGCAGGATGCCCGCTCGCACGTAGAGCGTCTCGACACTGATGCGCAGCGCGTCGGCGACCTGCTGGAGGATCTCGGCCGACGGCTTGCGGAGGCCGCGCTCGATCTGGCTCAGGTACGGATTCGACACGTTGGCCAGCTCGGCGAGCCGCCGGATCGACATCTCGGCGCGCTCACGCTGGGTGCGAATGAACGCCCCGACGTCGAGCGGGTCGAAGGGATGCGACGAGCCGCCGTTGCCCTCGTCGCGATCGGGTTCGTCGGCGGCGCGCTTCGCCATCAGCCGCCGAGGAGCCCGTCGACCGACGCCTCACCCTCCTTGTAGCGACGCACGAGCTCGGCGCTCAGGGCGTCGAGCCGGTCGAATCGCTCACGCCGGTCATCGGAGACCTGACGCTCGAACGCCATCAGCGCCCCGTCGAGCGCCTCCAGCTCGCTCGCCATCAGGTCCTCGAGGCGGCCGAACCCGTGCTCGGAGCAGACCCGCTCGAGCTCGTCCGAGAGCGCGTGGTCGTCGAGGTTCTCGACCGGTCGGGGCGGGCGCGGAGCGCCGCCGGTGAGATGACTGCTCAGCACGACGCGCAACTCGCTCGGGATGTCCTCGGGCGACTCACCCCGCTCGCGCCGGTGGACCTCGGCGCGCACGAGGTCGAGCCTCGCCTGCGCCACGCGACGCACATACGAGACCACGTCGTCTTCGTTCTGGAGCTCGTTGCGCAGCTCGCGCAGCTCGTCGAGCGAGAGCGTGCGCGGGTCGGGGTCGCTCACGTCATCCTCCTGACACTGGCGGCAGGACCGCCAACTCGTCGGCCGGCGCAATCGGGTCGGTGCGGACGGCCGGCTCGCCGTTCACCCACACCTTGCTGGTCGCCAACACCGCCGCGAACGCATCGCCATAGCGCGCCAGCGCGAGATCGAGCACCTCGGCGACGGTGTCGCCGGGCAGCTCGTCACGGCCGGTTCCGGCCGCGTCACGCGCGGCAGCGAAGAGGCGCACGATGGCCATTGGGTCCAGCGTACTGCGGGCGAACGCTCCGTTCGGGATGGTCGCCGGCGGGACCGTCATCCGTCGCCGCGGTCGTCGGCGTCGCCCGCGTCGCCCGGCGGCAGGCCGGCGTCGACGGGTTCGGCGTCGTGCAGCTCGACCACGACGTCCTCGCGGACCGGCTCCGAGCCGTCGGATGCCGCTCCGGCGACGAGTCCGATCGCACCGACGACGACGGCCGTCCCCAGTGCAGCTTGGCGGGCGGTCCGCTCCTCGAGCCGCCGGATCGCGAGATGGGCGTCCGGGAGGTCGGGGACCGGAGTGCTCGCGAGCGTGTAGAACGCGCCGGCCGAGACCGCGACGGCGAGCAGCATCGTGCCCATCCGGACGTCCGCGCCCATCGGCGCCAGCCCGTGCGTCCACCGGTCGCTCATGCCTCGTAGGCCGACCGCCAGCAGTGGGAGCACGGCTGCGGCGACGGTGCCGACCCACCGACGAGGGGCGAGGGCGGCGTGATCGACCGGCGACAGGATCTCGCCGATCGCGCCATAGGTCCAGCGGGTACGGTCGCCGAAGCGGATGCGACCGTTGCCGGCGGCGACGTGCGACACCGAGATCGCGGCCAGCGCGAGCGCCAAGGCGGCGAGCGCCCACCGGGGTGGCACCGGCATCGGCGGCACGCCGAGCAGCAAGCCGGCCGAGACGAGCAGCACCAGCGCCAGGCGGCGCACGCCTTCGAACAGCACCGCGGCCATCGCCACGTCGGCCCACGAGCGTGGCCGCCACCGCGACGCGGCCCGGACCGCGACCCGGACGTCGCGGTGGAGGTCGTGGGAGCGGGTTCGCCCGACGAGATCGGCGACCGCGTTCGCGAAGCGGTTCGACTCGGACCGGTGGCCGAACGTGCGGTCGTCGAGGACCGCGCGCCGGTCGTCAGATCGCAGCAGGGCGATCGCGATCGCCGCCCCCGACAGCAGTCCGACGAGCTCGACGGTCAGGACGACCCACTTCACGGGGTTCCAGTCGAGACAGCCGAACCTCCAGACGAGCCACGGCACGGTCGCCGCGAGCGAGACGCCGAGGGCCACGAAGCCGGCGGCGCGTCGGACGGGGCCGAGCGGAGGGGCGACCGGCAGGGTGGCGGCGCGCGCCGTGAGGACGGGGGCGTGATCGTCGCTGCGGTTCTGGTGCGGGCCGTCCGCCATGTCGTCCTGGGTCGGTTGTGGTCGGTGGGGCGGCGCGGTCCCGCCCTCTCGTCCCCCATCGGTACGAAACGGCGCGAACTTGAGCGAGCGTGCGGTCGGCGCGCCGCGCGCCGGCGGACGCGAGCCGCCGATAACCTCGCCTCCTCGTGGGCACCGAGAAGCGTGAACGACAGAAGGCGAACCGGCAACGGCGCCAGATCGAAGAGGCGCGCGCCTACCGCATCGGGACGGTCAAGCGCAACGTCGTTCGTTGGACGACCGTTGCCGTGCTGGCGGTCGGTGCCGTCGTGTTCATCGCCTGGTTGGGCGGGGCGTTCGAGGGCGACGAGGTCGCCGCGCCCGGGACGACGCTACCCCTCACCGACGCGCCGCCCACGACGCTCGCGGAGCTCCCTGCCGAGACGCCGGACAAGCCCGAGGTCGAGATCCCTGCCGAGGTCCCGGCGGAGCTCGTCGTCACCGATTTGGTGAGGGGCGAGGGCGATCCGGCCGTCGCCGGCGACACCGTGACGGTGCACTACGTCGGTGTCCTGAGCGAGGACGGGACCGAGTTCGACAACAGCTACGACCGCGGCTCCCCGTTCCCGGTCGTGCTCGGTCAGGGCAGCGTCATCCAAGGCTGGGACGAAGGTCTGATCGGCGTGCGCGCCGGCGGCCGCCGCCAGCTCGACATCCCCGCCGAGATGGCCTACGGCGACTCGCCGCCGCCGGGCGGGGTCATCGAGGCCGGCGATGCGTTGACGTTCGTCGTCGATGTGCTCTCCGTGACCGCCGTGGCCGACCGATGAGCGCACATCGTCCCACGGCCGCCATCGTCGTGGCGGTGCTGCTCCTCGCGGCATGCGGTGGCGACAGCTCCGGCGACGACCCGATCGCCGACCCGGTCCAGGACGAGGGTGCGTCGGCGGCCGCCACCACCACGGACACCGACGAACTCGCTTCCTCGACCACCGTGGCGTCCGACGCCGGCGACAAGCCGGTCGTGTCGATCCCCGACCAGATCCCGACCGAGCTGGTCGTCACCGACCTCGTGGTGGGGGACGGCGACGAGGCCGCCGCCGGCGACACGGTCGAGCTGCTCTACGTGGGCGTGCTCAGCAAGGACGGCACCGAGTTCGACAGCAACTGGGGCTCCGACCGGCTGCTTCCGGTCGTGGTGGGCTCGGGCGGAGTGATCCCCGGCTTCGACCAGGGCCTCGTCGGCATCCGCCAGGGAGGCCGCCGCCAGATCGACATCCCCGCCGCGCTGGCCTACGGCGACCGCGGTGCCGGCGACGTCATCGGTCCCGGCGAGGCGCTCACGTTCGTGGTCGAGGCGGTGACCGTCACCAAGCGGGTGCTGCCCGAGGTGCCGCCGATGGCGGACCCGAGCGAGTGCCCTGCCACCGACGGTTCCGAGGAGCAGCGCCGCGAGTTCGACGGGGTCCCGCCGTTCTGCATCGACGTCACCAAGACCTACACCGCGACGATCGCGACGAACTTCGGCGAGCTGGTCATCGAGCTCGACCCCGAACGGGCCCCCCAGACGGTGAACAGCTTCGTGACGCTCGCCCGGTACGGCTACTTCGACGGCACGGTGTGCCATCGCGCGATCCCGGGGTTCGTCGTGCAGTGCGGCGACCCGACGGCGACCGGCACCGGCGGCCCGGGCTACATGCTGCCCGACGAGCTCCCGCTGCCGGGCGAGTACCAGATCGGCTCGGTCGCGATGGCGAACGCCGGCCCCGACACCGGCGGCAGCCAGTTCTTCATCGTCACCGGACCCAACGGAGCCGCCCTCCCGCCCTCGTACAGCCTCTTCGGTCAGGTGACCCAGGGCGTCGAGCAGACCCTGCTCGAGATCGATGGTGTCGCCAACCCCGAGAACAACGGGGTACCGCCGCTCGACGAGATCCGCATCGAGTCGGTCACCATCACCGAGTCCTGATCGCCACGGCTCGCGGTCAGCGCCCGGAGTGACCGAAGCCGCCGCCGCGGTCGGCGCCGTCGAGCTCGTCGACGACGGTCCACGCGACGTGCTCGACCGGCTGGATCACCAGCTGGGCGATGCGGTCGCCACGGTGCACGGTGTAGTCGTGATCGGGATCGGTGTTGACGAGCACGACCTTCAGCTCACCGCGGTAGGCCGCATCGATGAGGCCCGGCGCGTTGACGATCGAGATGCCGTGCTTCAGGGCGAGGCCCGAGCGCGGCATGATCAGCCCACACCAGCCGACCGGGATCGCGATCGCCACACCGGTGGCGACCAGCGCGCGACCACCGCCAGCGCGGAGGACCGCCCCCTCGCGCGCCGACAGGTCGAGTCCGGCGTCGCCGTGGTGGGCGTAGCCGGGCAGCGGCAGGTCGGGGTCGAGGCGAACCAGGTCGACGCGGAGGGGGTCGGCGCGGCGGGGGTCGATGGACTCGGGCACGGGGGTCGAGCGTAGGCTCCACTCGATGAGCCCGACCAGCGACGAGCGGCCGCCGTCGGTCGACCAGCTCGCGCGATCGATCGCCGACACCGGCCTGCCGCACCCGATCCTGGTCGACATCGCCCGCGCCTCGATCGCGGACGGTGACCCGGCCTGGGCACGCCCGCGGGCCGAGGCCTACGCGCGCACACTGTTGACGCCGGTCGTCAACGCCACCGGCGTGCTCCTGCACACGAACCTCGGCCGGGCGCCGGTTGCACACCACCAGCGGGCGCGCGCCCAGACGGTCGAGTTCGACCTGGTCACCGGCCAGCGCGGGTCGCGCCAGCACGCCATCGGCCAACTGGCAGCCAAGCTCTGCGGCGCCGAGGACGCGATCGTCGTCAACAACAACGCGTCGGCGGTGCTGCTCGTGCTCGCCGCCCTCGCCACCGGACGCGACGTGGCGGTCTCACGGGGCGAGTCGGTCGAGATCGGTGGCGCCTTCCGCGTGCCCGAGGTCATGGAGCAGTCCGGCGCCCGGCTGCTCGACGTGGGCACCACGAACCGGACCCGGCTCGACGACTACCGGCGGGCGATCGTGCGACCCGGCGCCGACGTCGCGCTCGTGCTGAAGGTGCATCCCAGCAACTACCGCGTCGAGGGGTTCGTCGAGGACACGCCGGTGAGCGACCTGGCGGCGCTCGGCGTGCCGGTGGTCGCCGACATCGGCAGCGGGCTGATCGATGCCACCGTGCCATGGCTCCACGGCCCGCCGCCGGCGTGGTTGGCGGGCGAGCCCGCCGCCGTGCAGACGTTGGCCGCCGGTGCGGCGCTCGTGACGTTCAGCGGCGACAAGCTGCTCGGCGGGCCGCAGGCCGGCATCATCGCCGGCCGCCGCGACCTCGTCGCCGCCTGCGCCAAGCACCCGCTGGCCCGCGCCCTGCGCTGCGGAGGTCTGGTGCTCGTCGCCCTGCAGGAGGTCCTGCTCGCCTACCTGCGGCGCACGGTCGCCGACGACATCCCGTTCTGGCGCATGGCGAGCCAGCCCGTCGAGGCGCTGCGCCGCCGTGCCGAGCGCATCGTGACCGACGCCGGAGCGGGGACGATCCTCGACAGCGAGGCGCTGCCGGGCGCCGGCTCGGCGCCCGGGGTCACGATGCCGTCCGTGGCGATCGCGCTCGACGGCGACCTGCTGGCCGAGCTGCGCGCCCACGACCCGCCGGTCGTCGCCCGCGCTCGCGACGGCCGAACGTTCCTCGATGTGCGCTCGGTCGACCCGGACGACGACGCCGCGCTCACCTCGGCGATCGCGGTAGCAACGCGGTGATCGACGCGCCATGAGGGTTGTCGCGACCGCCGGCCACGTCGACCACGGAAAGTCGTCGCTCGTGCTCGCACTCACCGGCACCGACCCCGACCGGTTCGAGGAGGAGAAGCGGCGCGGCCTCACGATCGACCTCGGCTTCGCCCACACGACGCTGCCGTCGGGCGAGGGCGTGAGCTTCGTCGACGTGCCGGGGCACGTGCGGTTCCTGCGCAACATGCTGGCGGGCGTCGGCGGCGTCGACGCATGCCTCTTCGTGGTCGCCGCGACCGAGGGGTGGAAGCCACAGTCCGAGGAGCACCTCCGCATCCTCGAGCTCCTCGGACTGCGTCACGGCGTCGTCGCGCTCACCAAGCGCGACCTCGTCGACGGCGAGTGGCTCGAGATCGCCGCCCTCGAGGTGCGCGACCACCTCGCCGGGACGTTCCTCGCCGATGCGCCGATCGTCGCCGTCGACTCGCTGTCGAGCGGTGGGCTCGACACCCTCGTCGCCGCGCTCGACGACCTCGTGGCCGCAACGCCCGCGGCGACCGATCGCGGCCGTCCCCGGCTGTGGGTCGACCGGTCGTTCGCGGCGAAGGGGAGCGGCACGGTCGTCACCGGGACGCTGACCGGCGGGCGACTCGCCGCTGACGACGCGGTCTCGGTCGAGCCCGGCGGTCGCACGGCGCGCATCCGGGCGATCCAGACCGTCGGCCGCGGCGTCGACGAGATCGCACCCGGCAACCGTGTCGCGCTCAACCTGAGCGGGATCGCCCACGACGAGATCGGCCGCGGCGACGCCGTCGTCACGCCAGGCCGCTGGCGTCCGTGCGATCGGTTCGACGCGTCGCTCGACGTGCTCGCCAGCCTGACCCACGAGGTCTCGCGGCGCGGCGCGTTCGCGGCCTACGTCGGCTCCCGCGAGGTACCGGTGCGAGTCCGTGTCCTCGGATCCGATGCCCTGGCGCCCGGAACCACCGGCGCCATCCGTGTGTTCCTCCCGCTCGCCTTGCCGCTCCTGCCGGGCGACCGCTACATCCTGCGCGAGTCGGGCCGCGACGAGACGGTCGGCGGCGGCGAGATCCTCGACATCGACCCGATCGTGCGGGCGTCGCGCGCCCGGCCGACCCGCTCGATCGACCGGATCGTGTCCGAGCGCGGCTGGGTGGCCGTCGACGACCTGGAACTGCTCACCGGCGAGCAGGTGGCGCCGACGGTCGGGCGGTGGGTCACCACCGATGCCGAGCTGGCCGCCACGACGGCGCGGCTCCAGGCGGCGATCGACGACGCCGGCGACCACGGCCTCGACCTGGCCACCCTCGCGGAGCACGAGCGTGCGATCGTCGACACGCTGGAGGGCGTACAGGTCGACGGCGGCCGGGCCCGCACGGGCGGCGACCCGTTCGTGGATCATCCGCTCGCGGCGGCGGTCCTGGCGGGAGGGTTCGCACCGGAGCTGCCGCCCGACGCCGACCGCGCCACGGTGCGCGAGCTCACGCGACGCGGCATCCTCGTCGAGCGCGACAAGGTGGTGTTCCACCGCGACACGATCGACGCCGCGGCACGAGTGGCCGCCGAACTGCTCGCAGCCGACGCGGACGGGTTCACCGTCGCCCAGTTCCGCGACCGCACCGGAGCCAGCCGCAAATTCGCGCTCCCGCTCGTGGCCGAGCTCGACGCCCGAGGCGTCACCCGCCGCCGCGACGACCTCCGCATCGCCGGCCCTCGCCTCCCGGCCTGATCGGGCGCCGCCCCGCCCAACCGCTCCTCGTTCGTGTCGCGTTCACCCCCGCCACGCGGTGGCTGAGCGCGACATGGACGTCAGGACGCGTCGGCCGGTTCGTCGGCCGAGGACTTCTTGCGCATCTCGCGATAGTCCTTCGCCGCCCCGTCGAGTGGCTCGACCTCGAGGGTGACGCCGTCGATCGCGACGACGCGGAGCGCCTCGCCGGCGGCGATCGGAGTCGCTCGGTTGGTGCGGGCCCGCCACTCGGCGGTGCCGACCGTGACGGTCCCGTCGGGGTCGACGGCGTCGACCGCCACGCCCTCGGCACCGATCATCCACTCGCGACCGATCGTCGGCGTGGCGAACCGGGTGCGGGTCATCGACGGCATCCCGACGATGAACGTCAGCATCACGCCGCCGATCCCGGTCGACAGCGCGATCCACGACGGGCGCAGTGACGTCCCGCTCACCGGCTCGTACAGCCAGAGGCTGCCGACGATGGTCAGCGCGATGCCGACGCCGGTCCAGAAGCGGGGGATGCCGACTTGGACGTCGATCGCGAACGCGACCATCGCGAGGACGAGCAACGCGACCGCCCACGCGCGCGCGGGCAGCGCGGCGAGCCCATACGACGCCAGGATCGTCGAACCCGCGCCGACGATGCCCGCGATGCCGACACCGGCGGTGAAGAACTCGAAGATCAAGAGCGCGAGCCCGATCAGCAACAGCAGATAAGCGACCGGCGGGCTGGCGACCGTGTGGAAGAGCTGGTCGACGAGGCCGAGCTTGGCGAACCGCGCCGTGGCGATCGTCTCGCGCTGGACGACGCCGGAGTCGGTGACGACCTCGGTGGTCGTGTCGAGAACCACGCCATCCTCCTCGTAGCCGTCGAGGGCGTCGAGCATGTTGACGATCGTGGCGATCCCCTCGTCGGAGATCCGCTGCTGGAACACGTCGAGGCGACGGGCGTCGGTGAGCCCGACCGAGCGGTCGCGCAGCTCGACGAGCGCCGGGCCGAGCGGGACGTCGGTCACCGCCGGGCCGACGTTGCCGACCCGCGCCCCGGGCGCCATGCCGGTGACGTCGGCGACGGCGAGGATCTGTGCCGGGCTGCCGTACAGGCGGGCGCCCGTCGGGCCCACCCACACCCCGATCGGAACCGGTGCCGCGGCGATGGTGTCGATGAGGGCGGCCATCTCGTCGTCGCCGACGACGGCGCCGCGCGAATCGACCTGGAGCACGAGCGCCTGGCTGCCGCTCTCGACGGCGCGATCGATGGCGTCGACGATCTCGTCGACGATGATCGCGTCGAACAGCCCGTTGACCTGCAGCACGTCGACGGGCGGCACGGTGACCGAACCGGCGGCGTCGGCCCCGTCGTCCTGGGCCGCGGCGGGTGCGGCGCCGCCCAGCGCGGCGAGGGTCGCAACCAGGGCGATCAGTAGTCTGCGCACGGCGTGTCTCCGGAAGCTCCAGTCTCGAACGAATCCCCGCTCACCGACCTCGCCACCTCGAACGTCGTCGTCGTGGCGGGCAAGGGGGGCGTCGGGAAGACCACGGTAACGGCAGTTCTCGCACGCGCGGCAGCCGCCGCCGGACGTCACGTCCTCGTCGTCGAGCTCGACGGCAAGCAGCACCTCCGGCGGCTGGTCCCCGACCTGGAGGTCCGCCACATCTCCGCCGCGGACGCGCTCGAGGAGTACCTGAACGACCACGGGTTCCGCCGCATCGCCAAACGGCTCAACACGACGGGCGTCATCGACGTCGTCGGGACGGCTGCGCCCGGCATCGACGACCTGGTCGTACTCGGAAAGATCAAGCAGCTCGAGCGCTCCGGCACGTGGGACCTCATCGTCGTCGACGGTCCGGCGGCAGGGCACGCGGTCACGTTCCTCACGTCCGCCGCCGGCTTGCTCGACGCCGTCGGCAGCGGACCGGTGCGCGACCAGGCCGAGGACGTGCTGGCGATGCTCGCCGACCCGGCCCGGTGCAGCATCGTGCTCGTCACCGTGCCCGAGACGACGCCGGTCAACGAGGTGGTCGAGACGGCGGCCGCGATCGAGGATCGCGTCGGGGCCCGCCTGACACCGATCGTCGTCAACCGGTTCGATCCGACCGAGCCACTCCCCGACCCGGGGACCGTCCCGTTCGGGCGCGCCCGAGCCCAGGTCGACGACGCCCGCGACGCAGCGCGCTTCCGCCGGGCGCGGCTCGCCGTGCAGGCGGCCGAGCTCGACCGCCTCCGCGCCGACCGCCCCGAGCGTCTGATCCTCCTATCCGAGCTACCGGTGGCGGAGCTCACCCCGGACCACGTCGGTGCTCTGTCCGACGACGCCCGGGAGCTGACGTGACCGCTCTCGACGAGCTCCTCCCGACGACGTCGGTCATCGTGTGCTGCGGCGCCGGTGGCGTCGGCAAGACGACCACCGCCGCCGTGCTCGGCATCGAGGCGGCTCGGCGCGGCCGCAAGGTCGTCGTCGTGACGATCGACCCGGCGCGCCGGCTCGCGGACGCGCTCGGCCTCCCCGGCGGCCTGACCGGCGAACCGCAGCGCATCGAGGTCGGCGCGGCGCGCGACTCGGACGACTCGGAGGGCGAACTGTGGGCGATGATGCTCGACACGGCGGCGATGTTCGAGCGCGTCGTCCGCCGGCACGCCGCCGACCCCGAGCAGGCCGACCGCATCGTCGCCAACCGCTTCTACCGCAACATGGCGACCGCGCTCAGTGGCACCCAGGAATACATGGCGTCCGAAGCGCTCCACGAGCTGCACGGCGACGACCGCTTCGATCTCGTCGTCGTCGACACCCCGCCGAGCCGCAACGCGCTCGACTTCCTCGAGGCGCCCGGCGTGCTCGCTCGGTTCCTCGACCATCGGGTGTTCAAGCTGCTGATGATGCCGACCCGCACCGGGTTCAAGGTGCTGTCGGTGGCGACGCAGCCGATCCTGCGAGCGATCGGGCGGGTGGTCGGCTCCGACGTGCTGGCCGACGCCGTGGCGTTCTTCCAAGCGTTCGCCGGCATGGACGCCGGCTTCCGTCAGCGCGCCGAGGCCGTGACCCGACTGCTGCGGGCCGAGGGCACTCGGTTCGTGCTGGTGACGTCTCCGCAGCACGAGGCGATCGGCGAGGCCATCTGGTTCGCCGACCAGCTCGTCGACCAGGGCTTCGGCGTGTCGGCCACGGTCGTCAACCGGCTCCACCCGACGTTCGGGGAGGGCACGGTGGCCGACGCCGAGGGCCGGGCGGGGCGTGCCGCCGAGCGGGGCGACGACGACGCGGCTGCACTGTGGCGCAACCTCGCCGAGCTGCGCACGGTCGCTCGTGCGGAGCGCGACCAGCTGGCGCCGCTGGCCGCGCGGGTCGGCGCGGCGCCGGTCGAGGTCCCGCTCCTGGCGAGCGACGTCCACGACGTCGACGCACTCGTCCAGCTCGGCGGGCACCTGTTCACCGGCTGATGCGTCGGCCGGGTCAGGGCGGGTTGACGCATGCCGGGCCATCGACCCTGGGCGGGTATCGTCGGCGCCGTGCACATCCTCCTCGCCACCGACGCCGACTGGATCGTCGACGAGGTGACCGCCGCGCTCGGCGGGCCCGACACGTCGTTCACGGTCGTGCGCGAGGGGCGCACGGTCACCATCGCGGTCGCCGAGCGAACGCCCGATCTGGTCGTCACGGACCTCCAGGTCGGCACGATGGGCGGGATGGCGATCACGATGGCGCTGCGCCTCGACGAGTCGGCCGAGCTCCTCCCCCGTGTGCCGATCGTGATGCTGCTCGACCGCACCGCCGATGTGTTTCTCGCCAAGCGCTCGGGTGCCGACGGTTGGCTGGTCAAGCCCCTCGACGCGCTGCGCCTCAAGCGAGCCGTGGCGGCGGTGTCGGCCGGCGAGACGTATCGCGAAGGCGTGCCCGCTCCGGCCGCCGAGCCCGAGGCGGCCGCCGAGGATTCGCCGGAGGAAGAACCGGCGACCGCCGGATAGGCTCTCACCCCGCTACGGGGTGTAGCGCAGCTTGGTTAGCGCGCCACGTTCGGGACGTGGAGGCCGGAGGTTCAAATCCTCTCACCCCGACCAGGTGCCCGCTCGTCGACGACGGTCACGCGGTCGCGTCGCCGACGGCGATCGCCGAACGGTGCGCCGGGCGTCTCACGGGTCGATGCCCTCGGGCGCCCGACCGGCGCTTCACCGAGGTCGACGGCATCCGGCTCGTCAAGGCCAACCCCCTCATGGCGTGGAGGACGGCGATGTCGGTGCGCTCGACCTCCGACGGTGGGAGGCACCGTCGTCCGGTCCGACCAGAGGGGCAGGGTGCGATCCGGTGGCGTCCGTGACGAGATCGCTCGACCAAGCTCGACGTGAGCGCGGCGATGATCGCGGGGACGAACCGTTCCGGCGAACCCGGCGGCGCGCTGTGACGACGCCGACCCGCCCCGGAGCGTGACCTGGTGGAGGCCTGAACAACCCGGCGACCGACCAGCCGCGCCCGCGGACCATCCGAACGGACGCTCCACTACGGTCGCACGCCGTGCGCCGCCGATCGATCCTGGCCGCTGTCGCCGTTCTCGCGACGTCGCTGACCTCGCTCGGAGGGTCGCCGCCGCCGGTGCACGCCGCGGCCGTGCCGCCCGGGTTCACCGACAGCTTCGTTGCGGGGGTGTCGCGCCCGACCGCCGTCGAATGGCTGCCGAACGACCTGATCGTGGTGCTCGAGCAGAGCGGTCGCATTCGCATCGGGCCGCCCGGCGGACCGTTCACGACCGCGCTCACGCTCAGCGGCGTCTGCTCGAGCTCCGAGAAGGGCCTCCTGGGATTCACCCACGATCCGGCGTTCTTCGCCAACGGGTTCGTGTACGTGTACTACACCCGTTCGTCGGGTGGCTCGTGCGTCAACCGGGTCAGCCGCCTCACGCTCACCGGCACGACGATCAACCGAGCGAGCGAGGTCGTGCTGATCGACGACATCTCCGCCGTGAACGGCAACCACAACGGCGGCGACCTCGACATCGGCTCGGACGGCAACCTGTACGTCGGCGTCGGCGACGCCGGCCGCGACCCGCGCGGCGATTCCGGGTCAGCGGGGGCCAACGACGCCGCCCAGGACGCATCGCTCCTCAACGGCAAGATCCTCAGGGTTCGCCTCGACGGCAGCCCGGTGCCCGGCAACCCGTTCACCGGACCCGGCTCCGCGGTGTGCCGCTTCCGTGGCAACCGGGCCTCGACGCCGCCGACGCCGTGCCAGGAGATCTACGCGATCGGCCTGCGCAACCCGTACCGCATCGCGTTCGACCGCAACGACGGCAGCGACCGCTTCTTCATCAACGACGTCGGCCAGCGCACCTACGAGGAGGTCGACGCCGGCGCGATCACGAACTACGGCTGGCCGAGCCGCGAGGGGCCGTGCCCGCAGGGACAGACGACCCCGTGCCCGGGACCGCCAGCCGGCGTCACCGACCCGATCACCGCCTACCGGCGCATCGACGGCAACCGCTACATCACCGGCGGGGCGTTCGTACCGAACGGCCTGTGGCCGAAGGAGTACGACGGTGGCTACCTGTTCGGCGACGGCGGGAGCGGCCGGATCTGGCTCCGGCGGGCCGACGGCAGCGTCGACTACGGAGCACCGTTCGCGACGGGCGCGTTCGGCCTGACCGACATGACGTTCGGATTCGACGCTGCCGGGCGCTCGGTCCTCTACTACGTCGAGCACGGCGGGGCGCTGCGGGTCATCACGCCTCCGACCGTCGCTCCCACCCCGCCCACGGGGCTGAAGGTCGTCCCCGTCACCCCGTTCCGCGCCTACGACACCGGTCCGGGCATCGGTGCTGCCGCGGGACGGGTCCACAACGGCACGACCCGGCTCGTTGACCTCGACCCACCGGCCGGCGTGCGGGCGGCGCTCGTCAACCTCACCTACGACGCGACCGCCGGACCCGGCTGGGTGCGCACGTGGGTCGGGCGCGGCCTGCGGCCCGCCACCTCGTCGCTCAACGCCGATCGCGCCGGCACGACCGCCGCCAATGCCGCGATCGTGCCGCTCGACGCCGACGGGGCGTTCGTGCTCGAGTCGTCGACCAGCGCCCGGGTAGTCGTGGACGTGATGGCGTGGCTGTACGAGACCGGTGGATCGAGCCGGGACGGCCGCCTCGCCGCGCTCGACCCGGTGCGCCTGGCTGATTCGAGGTCACCCGCCGGCACCCCCCTGGAGGGCGGCAGCCCCAACCCGTGGAGCCGGGCCGGTGACACGGTGACCGTGGACGTCGCCGGCGTGCTCGGCGTCCCCGCCGACGGGACGGCGGACGCCGTCGTCGTCTCGATCGCGGCGATCGGCCACCCGGCCGCCACCGGTTGGGTCGGCGCCTACCCGGGCAACACCGCCTACCCGGGCACGTCGAACGTCAACACCGGGCCGGGCGACACGCGCGCCAACCTGGCCATCGTGCCGCTCGGCGACGACGGCACCATCGACCTGCGGGCGTTCAACGTGCCCGACGTGGTCGTCGACCAGCTCGGGTACATCACGTCCGGATCGGCACCCCTGGCCACGGCCGGGCTGTACTCCGCAACGGATCCCACCCGGCTCGTCGACACGCGAGTCCCGATCGGATTCGGACCGATGGCGCCGTTGGTCCCGCAGACTGCGGCGATCCCCGGGGGCGCGTCCGCCAGCGCGGTCGTGCAGAACCTGACCGTGACCGAGACCGGCGGGTCCGGGTTCGTCGCGACGTATCCGGGCACCACCCTCCCGTTGGTGTCGAGCCTCAACTACAGCGGCCCGGGTCAGACGCGCGCCGTGCTCGCGATCACGCGGCTGACCGGCTCGGGGGTCCTCCGCTACACGTCGTTCGCCCCGACCCACCTCGTCGTCGACGTGACCGGGACGTTCTCGGAGTAGCGGGCTACGGCTTCAGGACCGTGATGGTCGTCCCGTTGCTGTCGCCGTCGGGGTCGGTGTTCGCGCCAGCGTCGTAGGCGAGCGTCGGGTGCACGACGTCGGTCACGGTCCAGACGACCGACTTGTCGCGCTTACGGATGCCACTCGCCGACACCGAGCACGTCCCGGATGCTCCGGTGAAGCAGGCGTCGCCGCTGTTGACCGGCGAGCCCCACGCGCCGATCACCGTCGCGCCGCTCACGGGGTTGCCGCCAGCGTCGACGATGCGGATGGTGACCGATGCGGACCAGTCCCTGCCCTGGCTCGATGCGGAGGCGTCGAGGTCGGCGACGTGGATGCCCGACGGCGGCGCCGTCACGGTCGATGTCGTGCTCGCAACGTCGTCGAAGGGATCGTCGTCGGACAGGTCGTGGCTCGCGGTGAGCGTCTGGACGCCGAGCGGTGAGCCCGTCGTGTCCCACGTCAGCACGAGCAGCGCCACGCCGCCGACCCCGAGATCGATGTTCTGTGGGCTGCCGATGATCGAACCGCCCGTCGTGGTCAGCGACACGTTGACCCCGGTGACCCCCTGGTTGCCTTCGTTCACGACCGTCACCGTGACGAACGCGGCGTCGCCCTGAACTACCGACGCGGGCGCCGCCACGTCGGTGATCGCCAGGTCGGTCACGGCCGCGACCACCATCGACGTGGTCGATCCCGAGTCGTCGGACGGGTCGTCGTCGGCGAGGTCGTGGGTCGCCGTGAGCGTCTGGACGCCGGCGGCGGCCCCGGTGGTGTCCCAGGTGAAGTTCAGCACCGTGGACTGCCCGGCGACCAGCGCGACGCTCTGCGGGCTGCCGATGATCGAGCCGCCGGTCGTCGCCAGCGACACGTCGACCCCTGCGACGCCCTGGTTGCCCTGGTTCTCGACGGTGACCGACACGGCCGCGCCGTCGCCCTCAATGACCGATGCCGGTGCGGACACGTCGGTGATCGCCAGGTCGGTCACCACTGCGACCACGGTCGACGTGGTCGACCCGCTGTCGTCGGACGGGTCGTCGTCGGCGAGGTCGTGGGTCGCCGTGAGCGTCTGGAGGCCCTCGGCCGCTCCGGTGGTGTCCCAGGTGAAGTTCAGCACGGTGGACTGCCCGGCGAGCAGGTCGACGCTCTGCGGGCTGCCGAAGATCGCTCCGCTCGTCGTCGTCAGCGAGACGTTGACCCCCGTGACGTCCTGGTTGCCCTCGTTGTCCACGGTCACCGACACCAACGCCTCGTCGTTCTGCGCGACGGACGCCGGCGCGGACACGTCGGTGATCGCGGCGTCGATGACGGCAACCACCACCGTCGACGTCGTGCTCGCGGAGTCGTCGCTCGAATCGTCGTCGGCGAGGTCGTGACTCGCAGTCAGCGTCTGGTCACCCGGCGCGATGCCAGTGGTGTTCCACGCGAAGTTCAGGACCGTCACCTGACCGGCGACGAGATCCACGGTCTGCGGGCTCGGCGAGACCGCGCCGTTCGACGCCGTCAGCGACACGTCGACGCCGGTCACGTCCTGGTTGCCCTGGTTCTGCACGGTCACGCTGACGTTCGCCGTGTCGCCGAGGGTCACCGACGGCGGCGCCGACACGTCGGTGATCGCGACGTCGGTGACGTCGGCCGGCGGTCCATTGCAGCTCGACCCGACGTAGATCAGCGGTTCGGCGAACCCATCGGTGTCACCGGTGAAGCCGCACGCCGACGTCTGCGGCACGGTCCAGCCGCTCGCGGTCATCTGCGCCAGGACGGCGGGCCCCGAAGCGTCGGGGATGGCGTTGCCCGCCAGCCGGTAGAGCGCGACGGCACCCGCACCGTGCGGCGCGGCCATGCTCGTCCCGCTGCTGGTGCCGTACCCGCCGGGCACCGTCGACAGGATGCTGACGCCGGGTGCGGCGGCCTCGACGGTGCTGCCGTCGTTGGTGAAGCACGCCGTCGAGTCGTCCTCGGTCTCGGTGCAGCTGCTGAATGCGATCGTCTGGTCGTTCAGACCGCCCGGTTGCCCGTCGAAGTCGGCGATCGCCGACATCGTGAGCACGCTGGTGCAGTTCGCCGGGCTGCTCGTCGCGGCGTCCTGGGCGCTGTTCCCGGCGGCCACCGCGTACACGATGCCGGCCGCGACCGACGCGTTGACCGCCGAGCAGAGAGCGCTGCTGTTCCCGCCGCCGAGGCTCATGTTGGCGACCTCGAAGTCGATGCCGGATGCGCCCCCGCTCGACTGGTACGCCAGCTTCTGCTGGGTGACCCAGTCGACGCCGTCGATGATGCACGAGATCGCGCCACTCCCGCCGTTGGTCAGCACCTTGACGCCGTGGATGCGGGCACCCGGTGCGACACCCACCACGTCGGTGCCGCCGACGTTCGGCCCGTCGTCGCGCGCCCCGATCGTGCCGGCGACATGTGTGCCGTGCCCGTTCCCGTCAGCGAACGACGCGGTGCCGTCGTCGCAGACCCAGAAGAGCCCGAACAGCGAGAAGCCGGCGAAGCCGGCTCCCCCGGCCACGTTGAGGTCGGGATGGGTCGGGTCGACGCCGGTGTCGAGCACGGCGACGTCGATGTCGGTGTTGCCGGTGGCCGGGTTGCCGTCGATCGCGGCGGTGAGGTTCTCGTCGGCGTCGATGCGGTCGATCCCCGACGGCGGCGCGGCGATCGACATCACGGCGTCCTGCTCGACGAGCAGCACGTTGGGATTGCGACGGAGCGCCTGTGCCGCACGGGCGGGCATGTTGGTCGCGAACCCGGTCAGCGCCGCGGTGTACGTGGCGCCGGCGCGCAGCCCGCGTGCGGTCGCGAAGGCGGCCGGGTCGACGCCGCGACGCAACACGACGATGTAGCGGTCGCGAATGGTCCCGGAGGACGCCGTCGCCTCCGTCGAGTCACCGGTCGCCGTGGCGGCCGACGGCGCCGAGGCCGCAACCGCAGCAGTGATCAGGAGCGCGATCACCCCCAACAGCCCGACTCGCACCCTCCCGGCTCTCCGTCGCAGCGTGCTCATCGCGGCCCCCTTCACCTGCCTTCGATGTGCCCATCGAGGGTAGGCAGCCTCGACGGCGGGGTCAACGGAATTGCTGATCACCGGTGACGGTGACCTCCCGGCGAGCGCCCAACTAGCCTGACCTCGTGACCGTCCTGCGAATCGCGCTCGCCCAGCTCAACCCGACCGTGGGCGACCTCGACGGCAACCTGGCGCTGCTGCGCGACGCGTACGACCGCGCCGACGAGGCCGGCTGCGACATCGTCGCCTTCCCCGAGCTCTCGATCACCGGGTACCCCCCGGAGGACCTCGTCCTCAAGCCCGGCTTCGTGGCCGACAACCTCCGGATCCTCGACGCGTTCGCCGACCACACCCGTGAGTGCGTCGCCGTCGTCGGGTTCGTCGACGCCGACCGCGACCTCTACAACGCCGCGGCGGTCTGCCACGGCGGCCGCGTCGTCGGCACCTACCGCAAGCGGCTGCTCCCCAACTACGCCGTGTTCGACGAGCAGCGCTACTTCACGCCGGGCACCGAGAGCGACCCGCTCGAGCTGTACGAGATCGGCGGCGTGAAGGTCGGCGTGTCGATCTGCGAGGACATCTGGTCGCCGTTCGGTCCGCTCGCCACCCAGGCCGCCGGCGGCGCCGAGCTGAACGTGAACATCAACGGCTCGCCCTACCACTGGGAGAAGGACACCGGCCGCGAACGGATGGTCGCCACCCGCGCCCAGGACGCCCACTCGGCGATCGTGTACGTCAACCAGGTCGGCGGCCAGGACGAGCTGGTGTTCGACGGCGGCTCGTTCGTGGTCGACGCCGAGGGGCACCTGTTGGCGCGAGCACCGCAGTTCGTCGAGGACGTGACGATCGTCGACGTCCCGATCCCGCCGGTGTACCGCAAGCGGTTGCTCGACCCCCGCGGCCGACGTACCGACGACGAGCTGCCGGTCGTGCCGCTGACCGCGACGACGAGGGTCGACGATCAGGTGGTCGAACGCTCGATCGCCGAGTCGCTCGACCCGCACCGCGAGCTGTACGACGCGCTCGTGCTCGGCACGCGCGACTACTGCCGCAAGAACGGGTTCTCCGACGTCGTGATCGGGCTGTCGGGCGGCATCGACTCGACGCTCGTCGCCTGCGTCGCCGCCGACGCCCTCGGCCCCGACCACGTGCACGGCGTCTCGATGCCGTCGCGCTACTCCTCCGATCACTCCAAGACCGACGCCGAGAAGCTCGCCGCCAACCTCGGCATCGACTACCGGACGATCTCGATCGAGCCGGCATTCCAGGCCTACCTCGACATGCTCGCCCCGTCGTTCGTCGGGCGCGAGCCGGGCTTGACCTACGAGAACCTCCAGTCGCGGTGCCGCGGCCAGCTGCTGATGGCGCTCTCGAACGAGTTCGGCTGGATGGTGCTCACGACGGGTAACAAGAGCGAGCTGGCCGTGGGCTACTTCACGATCTACGGCGACTCGGTCGGTGGCTACGCGGTGATCAAGGACGTGCTCAAGACGGAGGTCTACGAGCTGTGCCGTTACGTGAACCGAGCGGCCGGGCGCGAGGTGATCCCACCCGACGTGATCACCAAGCCGCCGTCGGCCGAGCTGCGTCCCGACCAGCGCGACGACCAGTCGCTGCCGCCCTACGACGTGCTCGACCCGATCCTCGAGCTGTACGTCGAGCAGGACCGCACCGCCAACGAGATCGTCGAGCTCGGCCACGACGAGGAGGTGGTGCGACGGGTGACGAGGCTCGTCGACATCGCCGAGTACAAGCGACGCCAGTCACCGCCCGGCGTGCGCGTCAGCCCGAAGGCGTTCGGCAAGGACCGCCGGATGCCGATCACCCACGGGTATCGCAACTAGGGCTTCGCCGACCGGCCGCGCCGGATCTGCTGCGCCCATGGCGTCGGTCCGGTACGTTCATTCCGATTCGGGTGACAATGCGGCACACGTCTGCCAGAATGGAACGATGACGACCGTTGCGCATTCGGCGCCCCCCGAGCTGGTGCCGCACATCCTCACCGAGCTGCCGGGGCCGCGGGCCCGGGACGTGATCGAGCGTGACGAGGCGGCGTCGAGCCCTTCGCTCACGCGGGTGTACCCCCTGGTGGTCGCCCGCGGCGAGGGCGCCGTCATCGAGGACGTCGACGGCAACCGCTTCCTCGACTTCAACGCCGGCATCGCCGTCAACGCCGCCGGCCACGCCCACCCGAAGGTCAACGCCGCCATCCACGAGCAGGTCGACGCCTGCCTGCACTACTGCTCGAGCGACTTCTACCACCCCACCTACGCCGACCTGTGCGAGCGGCTCGCGGCGAGCGTGCCCGACGGCATGGGCCCGAGCCGGGTGTTTCTCGCCAACTCGGGCACCGAGGCGGTCGAGGGCGCGCTCAAGCTCGCCCGCTACCAAACGGGCCGCCCCAACGTGATCGGGTTCTACGGGGCCTTCCACGGGCGCAGCCTCGGCAGTCTCTCGTTGACGTCGTCGAAGGCGAAGTACCGCAGCGGATTCGGCATCGTGACGCCGGGCAGCTACCACGCTCCGTTCGCCGGCGACGGCGAGCTGACGGGCGCCGCCTACATCGAGCAGGTCCTGTTCCGCCGGATGACCGAGCCGGACGACGTGGCGGCGATCTTCGTCGAACCGATCCAGGGCGAGGGCGGCTACATCGTGCCGCCGGCCGGCTGGCTCGGCGAGCTGCGCGACCTGTGCGACCGCCACGGGATCCTGCTCGTGGCCGACGAGGTGCAGTCGGGCATCGGCCGGACCGGCCGGATGTGGGCGTGCGAGCACGACGGCATCGCCCCCGACGTCATCACCGCCGGCAAGGGCCTCGCCAGCGGCATGCCGCTCGCGGCGATCATCGCCCGCGACGAGATCATGCAGTGGGGGCCCGGCAAGCACGGTTCGACGTTCGGCGGCAACCCGGTCGCGTGCGCGGCGGCGCTCGCCACGCTCGACCTCGTCGAGTCCGAGCTGGCCGCCAACGCGACGGCGCGCGGCGAGCAGCTGCTCGCCGGGTTGCGCGAGCTGGCCGAGCGACAGCCGCTGGTCACCGACGTGCGCGGCCGCGGCCTGATGATCGGGTTCGACGTCACCGACCACGACGCCGCCGTCGCCCTCGAGCAGGCGTGCTTCCGCCGCGGCCTGCTCACCCTGACGTGCGGGATGCGCGGGTTGCGCCTCGCTCCCCCGCTCGTGGTCCGCGAGCACCAGTGCGAGACTGCGCTCGCGATCATCGCCGATGCCTGCCAGGAGGTTGCCCGATGAGCCTGCCGAACCACCACGATCTCGTCGCCCGCACGGTCGGGCTGCTCGACGCCTGCGGCGCGAGCACCACCGGCGGCGACCAGCGCGCCCGCACGCCGATCACCGGCGGCGAGCTCGGCGCGGCGGGGCCATCCGGCGACGTCGACGCGGCGGTCGAACGCGCCGCGGCCGCGTTCGCGATCTGGCGCTCCACGCCGGCTCCCGTCCGCGGCGACCTGGTGCGACGCCTGGGCGAGCTGCTGCGCCTGCACAAGGCCGAGCTCGGTGAGCTGGTCTCGATCGAGGCCGGCAAGATCCGCTCCGAAGGCCTCGGCGAGGTGCAGGAGATGATCGACATCTGCGACTTCGCCGTCGGCCTCTCCCGGCAGCTGCACGGTCTCACGATCGCATCCGAGCGGCCGGGGCACCGCCTGATGGAGACATGGCACCCGATGGGTCCCGTCGGCGTGATCAGCGCGTTCAACTTCCCCGTCGCCGTGTGGTCGTGGAACGCGGCACTGGCGATCGTCGCCGGCGACCCGGTGATCTGGAAGCCGAGCGACAAAACTCCGCTCACGGCGCTGGCCTGCGCTGCGATGTTCGACCGCGCGGCCGCTGACGCCGGCGCTCCCGACGGCTTGATGCAGGTGGTGCTCGGCGGCGGTGACGTCGGCGCTGCGCTCGCGGGGCACGAGGGCGTCCCGATCGTGTCGGCCACCGGATCGACCGCGATGGGCCGGAAGGTGGCACCGGTGATCGCTGCCCGCTTCGGGCGTGCGATCCTCGAGCTCGGCGGCAACAACGCGGCGGTCGTCGCGCCGTCGGCCGACCTCGACCTCGCGCTCCGCGGGATCGTCTTCTCCGCGGCCGGCACCGCCGGGCAGCGCTGCACGTCCCTCCGTCGACTGATCGTCCACCGCTCGGTTCACGACGAGCTGGTCGATCGGATTGCACGGGCCTACGAGTCGCTCCCGATCGGTGATCCCCTCGCCGACGGGACGCTCGTGGGCCCGTTGATCGACGGTGGCTCGTTCGACCGCATGCAGCAGGCGCTCCGCGCCGCGGCCGAGGACGGGGGCAAGCTGGTGGCGGGCGGCGACCGGGTGCTCGCGGACGAGCAGCAGGACGCCTTCTACGCCCGACCGGCGATCGTCGCCATGCCCGGCCAGACCGAGATGGTGCGCACCGAGACGTTCGCGCCGATTCTGTACGCGGTCGCCTACGACGACCTCGACGAGGCGCTCGCGCTGCACAACGGGGTGCCCCAGGGGCTGGCGTCGTCGATCTTCACCACCGACCTGCGCGAAGCCGAGCGCTTCGTGTCGGCGGCCGGTAGCGACTGCGGCATCGCCAACGTCAACATCGGCCCCTCGGGTGCCGAGATCGGCGGCGCGTTCGGTGGCGAGAAGGAGACGGGCGGCGGACGCGAGTCGGGCTCCGACGCCTGGAAGGGCTACATGCGCCGCCAGACCAACACGGTCAACTACTCGACCGACCTGCCGCTCGCGCAAGGCGTCAAGTTCGACATCTGACCCACCACGTCCTGCGTTCGTGTCGCGCTCAGCCACCGTATGGCGTGGTCAGCGCGACATGAACGAGGGGCGTGAGGGAGTCAGGGGGCGGAGATCCGGGCGATGGTGTCGAGCCAGTCGAGGTCGGGGATGCCGGCGAACGTCGTCCAGCCCGGTCCGGCAACGAGGACCCCGCTTCCGGTGACGGTGACCGCGGTCGGCCCGGATCTCGGCAGCGCGAGCGGTTCGCCGCGGGCACCGGACGCATTCAGCCGCACGAGCCGGCTGGCCCCGTCGTCGGGACCGACCCAGACCCCGTCGGCGTCGGCGGCGAGCGCCGGAGCCACCTCGGCCGAGCGCGAGACCTCGACGATCCAGTCGAACTCGGGCGGCGACCTGACATCGGAGATCGACGGGATCGACATCGACCCGACCGACCCGTTGGCGCTCGCCACGTAGAGCCGATCGCCGCCCACCGCGAGCGAGCCGGGCAGTCGCTCGAGCTCGAGCTCGGGCGGGACGTCGAGGCACCACACCCCGTCGGCGAGGTCGAGCACGTGGATGAACGCGTACGGCTCGCCATCGGGCGTGCCGTCCATCGTGCCGCGGTAGAGGGTGAAGAGCAGGCCGTGCTCACCCGAAAGAACCTGGCGCCGCGAGATGCCCGCCATTCTCTCGTCGACCTGCTGGGTCTTGTCGCGGAGATTGAGCGGGAGCGACACCTCACCGGTCTCGAGCGACAGGACGCGCACCCGATAGAAGCGCGGCGCCGCGGCGGGGAAGTACTCGAGGAGGAAGAGCTGGGCGGGCAGGCCATCGGCGCCCCGGCGACCACCGAACGCCTCGGGTTCGAAGTTCCCGTCGAGCTCGGCCTGCCACCGCACCCCGTCGGGATCGGCGAGCACGATCCGGCTCTGCGCTCGCGGCGCTGCGATCACCCCGTCGTCGGGTTCGACGAGATCGGTGAACGCGACGAGGTGGCCGCCGACCTGGGTCGCGGTCGGGGCGAGATCGGGCTCCCCGAGTGAGATCTCGCCGAGGGTGCGCCCGTCGGGGAGCGAGTCCCAGGCGGCGATCGTCTCGCGGGTCGGCGCCTTCGGGTCGCCGCTCAGCAGCTGCTTGGTCGCGACCGAGTAGCGGCCGTCGAGCGACATCGCCGTCTCCCAGTTCCGACGAACCTGCACCCACCCCTCACGCCCGACGTCGACGAGCCCGACGTCGCCGTCCGCGTCGGCGACGGCGAGCACGGCCGGTGCTCCGCCCACGGTCGGTTCGCCGCCCGCCGGCGGCGCGTCGGGGAGCTCGGTGGCCGGCGGCAACGGCACGGTGGCACCGGTCCCACCCCCGGGCTCCGTGGTCGGTGCGACGTCGGCCGCTCCGCTGCCCGTGCAGCCGGCGACGACCAACGCGAAGGTGACCGTCGTCGCCCGTCTCGTGCTCGGTGTCATGCCGGTTCCGACACCGCGATGGTGTACCGGGTTCCGCTCAGCCGAGCGACTCGGCGTAGGCGACGGCGTCGGCGCGATCGTCGAAGCCCTCCAGGCGAACGACCGTCGAGCCCTCCTGCCAGAGCAGGGTGTTCCCGGCGACGCGCTCGGCGACCACCGCGCCGTCAGGCGCGAGCAGGGTGACCAGATGCGGTTCACCGTCGATCCAGAGCGCGTACCCGCCGGCGACCGTCGTCTCCACGACCTGCGTCGCGGTGCCGACGGTCTTGCGGGCCAGGCCGACGTCGAGGCGAGCGTCGATGCGCGTGACGAGCACCGCTCGACCGTCGGGCAAATCGGTCGCGTCGCCGGCATCGCCGAACGGGGTCGTCGTCGCTGGCGGTTCGAGGTCGGGCCGCCGCTCGACCGAGACCGAGCCGATGCCGAACCAGTCGGCGACGGCCCGGCGAGCCCCCGGGATCGCCAGCGAGACGGCGACGAGCGCGATCACCGCTGCAGCCGCAGCCCAGGTCCACCGCGCGGCGACGGAGCGCTCCGGCAGGTCGTCCTCCAACCGCACGAGGACGGTTCCGGAGAGCGGCCGGTCCTCGAGCGCCAGCTCGTCGCCGAGCTCCCTGAGCCGATCTGCGAGATCGATCACGTCGTCTCCTCCAGTCGGGTGCGCAGCCGTTCGAGTGCTCGCGACGTGCGCGACTTGACGGTGCCGGGTGCGACGCCGAGTACCTCGGCGGTGTCGCGTTCGGACAGGCCGGCGACGAACCGGCAACCGAGCACCGCTCGGTCGGCGGCACCGAGCCCGGCGAGCGCGACGGCGAGACGCTCGTGCTCGAACCGTTCGAGCACGCGGTCGTCGGGGGCGTCGTCGACGCGGAGCTCGAGGCTCGCCTGGCGGTCGTCGCGGCGGCGTCGGCGAACTCGGCTGCGGACGTGGTTCTTGGCCTCGTTGGCCACGATCCGGAGCAGCCACGAGCGCGGCGAACCGGTACCGCGGTACGTACCGACAGAGCGATACGCCTTCACCATCGCATCCTGCACGATGTCGTCGGCCTCCTGGGTCGAGTTGCTGATCACGGCGGCGACGCGCCGGGCGGCCCGCGCATGGCGGTCGACCAGCTCACCGAACGCCGCCCGGTCGCCCGACCGGGCGCGCGCGACCAGCTGGGCGTCGTCCTGCGCGGTCACCTCGGATCGTGCGTCCATCTGTCGACAAGCTTGTCCGACATCCGACACCGCCGCGTCACACGAGGTTCCGTCCCGTCACGATGCGTGACGGCGACGCCAGCGGGCAGACTCGTGCCGTGACGCTGCCGATCACCCCGCCGCTGAAGCCGATGCTCGCGAAGCTCGCCCGCGAGATCCCGACGGGCGAGGGGGTCCTGTACGAGCCGAAGTGGGACGGGTTCCGCTGCATCGTGTTCCGCGACGGCGACGAGATCGAGCTCACGAGCCGCAACCAGCGTCCGTTCAACCGCTACTTCCCGGAGCTGCTGGGCCCGCTCGCCGAGGCGCTCCCCGAGCGCTGCGTCGTCGACGGCGAGATCGTCGTGCCGGACCGAGCCGGCCGCGGGCTCGACTTCGACGCGCTCCAGCAGCGGATCCATCCGGCCGAGTCGCGCGTGCGGATGCTCGCCGACGAGACACCGTCGGCGTTCGTCGCGTTCGACCTCCTGGCCCTCGACGACGGCGATCTGATGACGACCCCGTTCGGCGAGCGGAGGGCGCTGCTCGAGCAACACCTGGCGACGAACGACCGGGTGCACCTCACGCCGGCCACCACCGACGCGACGATCGCGGAACGCTGGTTCACGCGGTTCGAGGGAGCCGGCCTCGACGGCGTGATGGTCAAACCGCTCGACGGCGTGTACGCGCCCGACAAGCGCACCCTGGTGAAGGTGAAGCACGAGCGGAGCGCCGACTGCGCGGTCGCCGGGTTCCGCGTCCACAAGGACGGCCACGGCGTCGGCTCCTTGCTGCTCGGCCTGTACGACGACGACGGCCGGCTGCACCACGTGGGGGTCTGCGCGTCGTTCACGGCGGCGTTCCGGCGCGAGCTGCTCGCCGAGCTCGAACCGCTCACCGTCGACGCGCTCTATGGTCATCCGTGGCGCGAGTGGGCTGAAGCGCAGGCCCACTCCGACCAGCGCATGCCCGGCGGCTTCTCACGGTGGAACGTCGACAAGGACCTTTCGTTCGTTCCGCTGCGCGTCGAGCGCGTCGTCGAGGTGACCTTCGGCCAGCTCGAAGGCGGCCGCTTCCGCCACGGCGTGAGGTTCCAGCGTTGGCGATTCGACCGCACGCCCGACTCGTGCCGCTACTCCCAGCTCGATGTCGCGAGCCCGGTCCGCTTCGAGGAGCTGCTCGCCGAAACCGGAGCCGACTGATCCCGTCGTTGCCCTCGCCCAGCTCCCGGCCCGATAGCTGGGGCAGCCGTTGCGACCGCTGCCGGCCCGACGGCTGCCGCGACGTCAGCCGGGTGGAGCGGTCGTCGTGGGCGGCAGGGTGGTGGTCGTGGCGAACGGTGCCGTCGTCGTGGACTGGTCGATGACGGCGACCACCGTGTCGGCGGGCGGCAGCGTGCCGGGCACGGTCACGAAGCTGCCGTCGGCGTCGGTGACGGCGAAGGTGCGCGTCGCGTCGGTGAGCACGCCGCCGGTCGTGGCGGTGTCGAGTTGGAGCGTCCACGTGCCGGCGACGCCGAACGGGAGTCCTTCGGAGTCATCCAGGTAGGCGGTACCGGCCCCGGTGAGCGGGATCGCCTGTTCGATGACGAACTGTTCCGAGTCGGCCGGCGGGATGAAGCGAAGGACCAGGTTCGAGATCCCTTCGTCGGGTGCGTCGACCTCGACCTTCAGCCCATTGAGGCCGACCCGGCCAGGACCGATCGACACGGTGGCCTCGAGACCGGTCGACGCGTCGTTGTACGGGATCACGAGCGGGTACGACTCGCCGGCGAGGGGGTCGACCTGGGGCGGCGTGAGCGTCAGCATCCACCCGCTGAACGCGAGCACCACCACGCCGAGCGCCGCCTCGGCGCCGAACGCTCGCCGGAATCGATCGGCCAACGGCACCGTCATCTCGTGGGCCCGGTCGAGCCGCATGCCGACCTGCTGGCGGGCGGCGAGCGCGACGGCGAGCATGGCGGCGACGGCGATCACCTTGAGCAACAGCACGCGCCCGTGACCGCTCGTGAACAGGTCACCACCGTCGAGGCGAATCGTCTGGATGACGCCCGTCACGGCGGCGACCAGCATCGCCGGGACCGAGATGCGCGAGAAGGCCCGAGTGGCGTGCACGAGGTCCTCCTCGCCGGGCCCGGCGAGGACCACGCGCGCCACCAGTGCCGCGCCGCCGACCCACACGGCGACGGCGAGCACGTGCACGACGCCGACCAGGAAGCCGATGAGCGCGACCGGGCCCTCGACGCGGCTCATCGCGACGGCGATCAGCGCGCCACCGGGGACCGCCCACGCCCACATCGCGGTCTGCGGATCGATGATCCGCTCCGGGCGCACCGCGACCCAACCGGCCGCCGCGAGCAGCACGAACCGGAGCAGCGCCCCGCGGCCCGGCCATCCGGCGTCGCTCAGGTCGAGCCACGCGCCCGGGCTCATCGCCGAGCCGAACGACGTGTTCCCGAAGTCGGCGGCGAACGCGATCAGGTAGAGCACGGCGCCCAGGAGACCGACGAGCCACACGAGCCGCAGGAAGCGGACCGTCACCACGTACTCGGGCCCCTCCGGCCAGCCGACGCTGATCAGCGCGAGCGATCCGAACAGCACGAGGATCGCGATCGTCGAGACGAGACGTCCGAGCCAGAGCGCGCCACCGGTGCTCCCCTGGTCGCCGTCGGAACCCTGCGCGGTCGGACTCTGGACCGCCGGCTGGCGGATGAACGCGTCAGTGGTGGTCGTGGCGTCCTCGCCGACCGTCGTGGCCGTCGCGGGCGGATCCTGCGTGATCGCGAACGTGGACTGGCCGTTCGTGATGGTGGCGCCCAGGCCGTCGCGCAGCACCCACGTGATGAAGCACGCCCCTCGGGGCAGCGCCGTGTTCACGGCGACGGTGACGACCAAACCGTCGGCGTCGACCTCCGGGATGCTCGTGTCCTGGATCTCAGCGTTGCAGGTGAGCTCGAGCGACAGCGCGTCGTCGTTCGACAGCTCCTGATTGAACGCCAGCGTGATCGCGCTCGGTGACGTCTCGAGCGAGGCGCCGTCGGGCGGGTCGATCGATTGGAGCGAGTTCGACCCCTCCTGGGCGGCGACCGGACCGGCGACGGCGCCGCCGAGCGCGACGAGCAGCGCGGTCCCGATCGCCCCGAGCCACACGAGGCGCGCGCGACCGACGCGCCGCCGTCGGTGGGCGGCTCCTTCGTGGCGAGCGTTCCCCGAGTGGCGCGAGGGAACAGAGGTTCGAACGCTCACGACGACCACGGTAGCCAGCGGCGCGTGGTGACGTCCGACATCACTTCCGACCGGCTCCGTGTCGACCTGGCGCACCGCGGCCGTCGCGGCCGCCCGGACCTCGATCGGTAGAGTCGGCGGCGATGGCAACGCAGTCGCTCTACCGCCGCTACCGGCCCCGACGGTTCAGCGAGCTGAAGGGCCAGGATCATGTCGTGCACGCGCTCCGCGACGCCGTCGCCGCCGGCCGGGAAGGGCAGGCATACCTGTTCTCGGGGCCGCGCGGCACCGGCAAGACGACGTCGGCCCGCATCCTCGCCAAGGTGCTCAACTGCGAGACCGTCGTCGATGGTGAGCCGTGCTGCGAGTGCGACTCGTGTATCGCCGTCGAACGCGGGACCAGCTACGACGTTCACGAGCTCGACGCCGCGTCGAACAACGGCGTCGACGCGATCCGCGATCTGGTGGAGATGGCGTCGCTCGGCACGCCGGGGCGGCACAAGGTCTACATCCTGGACGAGGTCCACATGCTCTCGAAAGCGGCCGAGGCGGCGCTGCTCAAGACGCTCGAAGAGCCGCCGCCGCACGTCGTTTTCGTGCTGGCCACGACCGATCCGCAGAAGATGAGCGACACGATCCGGTCGCGCACCCAGCATCTCCAGTTCCACCTGCTCCCCGCCGACACCCTCGCCGAGCACGTGCGCTGGGTTGCGAGCGACGCCGGGTACGAGCTGTCCGACGCCGCCCTCGACCGCGCCCTGGCCCAAGGTGGCGGTTCGGCCCGTGACACGCTGTCGGCGCTCGAGCTGATCGCCTCGACCGGGGGTGCCGTCGACGAGGTCCTCGACCTCGACGAGTTCCTCCAGGCGATGATCGACCACGATCCCGGTCGTGTGCTGACGGCGATGGGACACGCCGTGGCCATGGGCCGCGATCCGCGAACCGTGACCGAAGACATCGTCCGCCACCTGCGCAACGCGTTCCTCTCCCTGATGGCGCCCGAGCTCGTGGTGCTCCCCTCCGACCGGGTCGACGCGATCGCGGCGCAAGCCCAACAGCTCGGCGCCGCGGCACTCGTGCGCGCCATCGAACGCCTCGGTTCGATCCTGGTCGAGATGCGTCACGCCCCCGATCCGCGCATCCTCGTCGAGGTGGCGTTGGTCCAGCTCACCCACGACGACGCCGCCGACGACGCCGACGTGCTGCTCGCCCGTCTCGAACGGCTCGAGCACGCGGTCAAGCAGCTCCGTGACGGTGGGCCGGTGGCGGCTCCGAAGGACCCGGCGACCGGTCGCGCCGTGCTCGGCGGGGCGGCGCGGCGGGTGGCCACGGCAAGCGAAGCGCCGTCGGGCGCAACGAGCGAGGCGACGCCCGCCACCGGCTCGCAGCGGCCCGCGCCGGAGCACTCACCGGCGCCCGAAGCGGCGTCGGCCGCCGCCGACCCGGCGCCCGTTCGCTCGGTCGTCGATGCCTGGGAGGAGACCGTGAAGGCCCAGGTCAAGCCGCTCGTGCGAGCGCTCTACAGCGCCGGCTCGTTCGTCGGTGGCGAGGGTGGACGCTGGCAGTTCGGCGTGCCGAACGAGGCGCACGGCGCAAAGTGCGACGAGCACCGCGCCGCGGTCGAATCGGCGCTGTCTGCCGCCGTCGGGATCCCGGTGACGATCGAGTTCGTGGTCGGTGGGCGGGCAGTGTCGGACGATCCCGCCGATGCGGCGCCGACGGCGCCCACTCGCGCCGCCACTGCGCCGGCTGTCGAGCGGGCGGCGGCGCCTCCGGCCGCCGATGCGGTGGCGAGCGAGCCCGCGTCCGACGACGACGACATCGATCTGAGCGAGCTCACCGACGCCCCGCCCGAGACCGTGAAGACGCCGATCGACCGCCTCGCCGACGCCTTCCCCGGCTCCGAACTGGTCACCGACGACTGATCTGCTCATGGCCAGCGCGTACACGCCTCCGGTCCAGACGCTGATCGACGAGCTCGGTCGGCTCCCCGGCATCGGGCCGAAGTCGGCGCAGCGGATCGCGTTCCACCTCCTGAAGGTGCCCGCCGACGACGCCAACCGGCTCGCCCACGCGATCCGCGACGCCAAGGAGAAGGTGCGCTTCTGCGAGCGCTGCTTCAACGTCGCCGAGTCATCGCTGTGCTCGTACTGCACCGACGACCGGCGCGACTCGACGGTGCTGTGCGTCGTCGAGGAGTCGCGCGACATCGTCGCCATCGAGAAGACCGGTGAGTTCCGTGGGCGGTATCACGTGCTGCTCGGCGCGATGAGCCCGCTCGAGGGCATCGGCCCCGAGCAGCTCAAGATCCGCGAGCTCCTCGCCCGGCTCGGACCGGAGGGCGTGGAGGAGGTGATCGTGTGCACCAACCCGAACACCGAGGGCGAGGTGACCGCGATGTACCTCGCCCGCATGCTGAAGCCGCTCGGCTTGCAGGTCACCCGGATCGCTTCGGGGCTACCGGTCGGTGGCGACCTCGAGTACGCCGACGAGCTCACCCTCGGTCGCGCCATCGAAGGCCGCCGCGCCATCGAGACGTGAACGGCGTGCCGAGTCGGCAGCCGGACGCGAACGAGGTGCCGCGCTCACCGGTCCGGTAGCGGGCGGACGGGCCGGACCGGATTGCGCGACACCTCGTTCAACGACGTTCCGACTCGAGGCGAGCTTCGCGTCGTATATGACAGTCATGTTACGAACATGACGGAACGGTGTCAACCCACTCGGCGTCAAGAACCCGAAAAGGTTCCCCCAACTCGGTGACGCGGGCTCACGTCGACTTGACGATCAGGGCGTCGCCCTGACCCCCGCCGCCGCACAGCGCGGCGGCGCCGATGCCCCCGCCGCGCCGGCGGAGCTCGTGCAGCAGCGTCAGCGCCAGGCGGTTGCCGCTCATGCCGATCGGGTGACCGAGCGCGATCGCCCCGCCGTTGACGTTGACCACGTCGAGCGACACGCCGAGCTCGCGGGCCGACGCGATGCCGACCGCCGCGAACGCCTCGTTCAGCTCGAACAGGCCGATGTCGCCGACGGCGAGGTCGGTCTTGGCGAGCGCCGCCCGGATGGCGTTCGCCGGCTGCAGGTTGAGCGACGGGTTGTCGGGACCGGCCACCATGCCGTACGACACGATCTCGCCGAGCGGCTCGACGCCGCGCGCCGCGGCGGTGGCGGCCGACATCATCACGACGGCCGAACCGCCGTCGCTGATCTGCGACGCGTTGCCGGCCGTGATCGTGCCCTCGGGGTCGAACGCCGGGCGCAGGCCGCCGAGGCTCTCCGCGGTGGTACCGGGGCGCACACCCTCGTCGTGCTCGACCAGGATCGGGTCGCCCTTGCGCTGGGGGATGCTCACCGGCACGATCTCCTCGGCGAGGATGCCGTCCTTGATCGCGATCGCGGCCCGCTCGTGCGACGCCGCCGACACCTCGTCCATCTCGGCCCGGCTGATCGAGTCACCCGTGTACCGGTCGGTGCCGAGCCCCATCAGGCAGGCGTCGAACGCGCACCAGAGACCGTCGCGGATGATCGCGTCCTCGAGCTCGGTGTTGCCGTAGCGGAACCCGCCGCGGGCGCCGCGGGCGAGGTACGGGGCGTTCGTCATCGACTCCATGCCGCCCGCGACCACCACGTCGGCGTCGCCGGAACGGATCATCTGGTCGGCGAGGTAGATCGCGTTCAGACCGGACAGGCAGACCTTGTTGACGTTCACCGAGGGGACGCGCATCGGGATGCCGGCCGTGGCGGCGGCTTGGCGAGCGGGCACCTGCCCCTGCCCGGCCATGAGCACCTGCCCCATGATCACGTGATCGACTTCGTCAGGGGAGACGCCGGCGCGGACGAGCGCCTCGGCGATCGCCGTGGCGCCGAGCTCGGCGGCGCTGAGGGACGACAGCGCACCCGACATCTTCCCGATCGGGGTGCGGGCGCCGGCGACGATGACGGTGGAGCTCATGCGCGAACGCTACCCCGCCCCGACCGACCCCCCGCAAGCCGCTCGCCGCAAGCCACCACCCTCCCCGTTCAGGTCGCGCTCGACACGGGCATGCGGTGGTCCAGCGCGACACGAACGGGTGGGTGCGCGATGCTCTCGACGATGACGACGGCGCTGGAGGTGCGGGGCGTGGTGCACGCCTACGACGGGCGTCGTGTCCTCGACGACGTCGACCTCGACGTCCCGGCCGGACAGGTGGTCGGTCTGCTGGGTCCGAACGGCGCCGGTAAGACCACCCTGATGCGGATCGTGTTCGGCGTGCTGACCCCGCAGGCGGGCGAGGTGCGGTGGGCGGGCCGAACCGCGACGGCGACCGACCGCCGCCGTTGGGGCTACATGCCCCAAGAGCGCGGCCTCTACCGCGAGATGCGCACCCTCGACCACCTGGTCTGGCTCGCCCGCCTCGCCGGCGTCGACCGGACGGAGGCCCGCCGTCGCGGGATGGAGCTGCTCGCCCGCCTCGACATCGCGGACCGAGCTCGCGACCCGATCCGCGAGCTGTCGGGCGGCCTGGCCCAGCGCGTGCAGCTCGCGGCGG
The DNA here is from genome assembly GCA_041596155.1 of Ilumatobacter sp. Lineage (GTDB taxonomy): Bacteria > Actinomycetota > Acidimicrobiia > Acidimicrobiales > Ilumatobacteraceae > Ilumatobacter. The sequence goes on from JBFHJC010000003.1 coordinate 35,711, forward strand.
CGATGGTGCACGGTCCGGAGCTGCTCGTGCTCGACGAACCGTTCGCCGGGCTCGACCCCGGCGCGATCAGGTTCCTCACCGACGTCATCCGCGAACATGTCGCGGCCGGCGGTCACCTCGTCTTCTCGAGCCACCAGCTCGACCTCGTCGAAGACCTGTGCGAACGGATCGTGATGCTCGACCGAGGGCGCGTCGTGCTCGAGGGATCGCTCCGCGAGCTCCGCCGCCAGAGCGCCCATCGCTACTTGCGGGTCGACGTCGACGTCGACGCGTCGTGGCTCGACGGCGAGGCGGTGCGCGCCGTCAACCGCGATGCCGATGGGAGCCGCCTCCTGCTCGCCGCCGGCGTCGACGCCGGTGCCGTCCTCGACGCGATCCGGGCTCGCGTCGGCGTGAACGACTTCGGCGTCGAGGCGCCACGCCTGTCGGAGATGTTCCTCGCCGCGAGCGGAGGGAGCGCGTGAGCTGGCGCGCCACCGGGCTCGTCATCGAGCGCGAGGTCCGCGAAGCGGCGCGCCGACGCGGGATCTGGGCGCTGCTGGCGCTGACGTTCCTGGGCTCGGCCGCACTCGTGGCGGCGCCGTCCGTCCTGCCCGACCTCGACGACAACACACGGGTGATCATCATCTACGAGGACCGGATCGGGCTGACCGAGGCGCTCGAGGCGGTGACGGAGCGCGACCTCGAGCTGCTCACCGGCGACGACCTGGACGACGGCACCACGGCGATCGCCGAGCGGCGGGCCGACGTCGCGGTCATCCTCATCGGTACCCGCCGACCGCTGATGATCGTCGAGGACGAGGACTCCGGACTCGTGCCGCTCGTGCGGGGCGTCGTGGCCGAACGGATCATCGCCGCCCGGTTCGCCGAGGCGGGCGTCACCGACGACCTCGTCGCCGGAGCGTTCGCCGACGCCGACCCGAAGATCGAGGCGGCCGATCCCGACCGCGAGGGCCAGGAGTCGGCGGCGCTCGGCGTGACGCTCGTGCTCTACCTCCTGACGGTGGTACTGACGAGCCAGGTCGCGAACGCGATCGCGATCGAGAAGTCGAACCGAGTCAGCGAGGTCCTGCTGGCGATGGTGCCACCCCGGGCGCTGCTGTTCGGCAAGGTGATCGGCGTCAGCTGCATCGGCCTGGCGACGCTGATCGCCGGGGCGACCCCGGTCGTGCTCCAGATGCTCGGCGGCGGCGAGCTCCCCGCTGGGATGGGTCGCACCCTCGCCGGCTCAGCGCTCTGGTTCGTGGCGGGGCTGGCGCTCTACCTGCTGCTCGGCGCGACGCTCGGTGCCCTGGTCGGACGGCAGGAGGAAGCCGGCGCGGTGGTGCTCCCCCTCACGATCTTCCTGGTCGGCGGCTACATCGTCGCCTTGATCGCCGCCGACACCGCGTTCGGTGCCGTGCTGTCGTTCGTCCCCTTCGTCGCCCCGATGATCGTCCCCTACCGGATCGCCATCGAGGTCGGGACGATCGGCGAGTACGTCGGCTCGGCCCTCGTGCTCGTGCTGAGCGTCGCGGTGGCGGCCCGCGTCGGCGCGGCGGTGTTCCGCCGGGCGATCGTGCGCACCGGTCGACGACTCACCCTGCGCGAGATGCTGACCACCGCAGATTGACGCCCGTCCCCGCCCCCGGACCCCGGCTTCGTCGCCGAGGTTACCGACCAGTAACATCGGGTCATGGAGCACATCCTCACCGCGATCCAGGCCGGAGCCGCCGGCGACGAGATCGCCAACCTCCCCCTCCCCGAGTCGTACCGCGCCGCGTTCGTGCGCCGGGACGAGGTCGACATGTTCGAGGGCGTCCCCTCCGAGGAGAAGGACCCGACGAAGTCGATCCACGTCGAGGACGTCGCCGTGCCCGAGCTGGCGCCCGACGAGGTGTACGTCGCCGTGATGGCGTCGGCGATCAACTTCAACACGGTCTGGACGTCGATCTTCGAGCCGCTGCCCACCTTCGGCTTCCTCGACCGGCTGGCCCGCGAGTCCGAGTGGGCGGCCCGCCACGCGCTGCCGTACCACATCATGGGCTCGGACGCCTCGGGCGTCGTGCTCCGGGTGGGGTCGGCAGTCCGCAACTGGAGACCCGGCGACCGCGTCACCGTCCACTGCAACCACGTCGACGACCAGGACCCGAGCGCCCACGACGACTCGATGCTCGCCGCCAATCAGCGGATCTGGGGCTTCGAGACGAACTTCGGCGGCCTCGCTGACCTGTCGGTCGTGAAGGCCAACCAGCTGATGCCCAAGCCCACCCATCTGACCTGGGAGGAGGCGGCGGTCAACGCGCTCTGCAACTCGACGTCGTATCGCATGCTCGTCAGCGACAACGCGGCGCGCATGAAGCAGGGCGACACCGTGCTGGTGTGGGGGGCGACCGGCGGCATCGGCGGCTACGCGATCCAGTACGTCCTGAACGGTGGCGGCACGCCGATCGGCGTCGTGTCGTCGCCCGAGCGAGCCCAGCTCCTGAACGAGATGGGGTGCGAAGCGGTCATCGATCGCCGCGCCGAGGGCTATCGGTTCTGGTCCGACGAGCACACCCAGGACGAGTCCGAGTGGCGACGCTTCGGCAAGAAGATCCGCGAGCTCGTCGGCGAGGACCCCGACATCGTGTTCGAGCACCCGGGCCGCTCGACGATGGGCGCGTCGATCTTCGCCGTCAAGCGCGGCGGCACCGTCGTCACGTGCGCGGCGACGTCCGGCTACATGGTCGAGTTCGACAACCGTCACCTCTGGATGAAGCTGAAGCGGCTGATCTCGTCGCACTTCGCCAACTACGCCGAGGCGTGGGCGGCGAACAAGCTGATCGACCAGGGCCGGATCCACCCGATCATGAGCGACGTGTACGCGCTCGACCGCGTCGGCGAGGCCGCGCTCGCGGTGCACCGCAACGAGGCGGAGGGCAAGCTCGGCGTGCTGTGCCTGGCGCCCGAGGAGGGTCTGGGCATCGACGACCCGGAGAAGCGCGAGCGCGTCGGCGAGGCGAACATCACACGCTTCATGCGCCGTTGATCGTGCGTGCCGGCTGAACGCCGCGAGCCGCCGCGCCCACGGCAGAATGGGTGCATGATCCTGACCGAGATCGATCACATCGCGATCGCCGTGCGCGACCTCGAGGCGGCCATCGACTTCTACCAGCGGGCGTTCGGCGCCGAGGTCCACCACCGCGAGATCGTCGACAGCGACGGCGTCGAGGAGGCCCTGGTGAAGGTGGCAGACAGCTACATCCAGCTCACCGCCGCGACCCGCCCGGACTCCCCGATCGCCAAGTCGATCGAGAAGCGGGGCGAGGGGCTCCACCACGTCGGCTATCGCGTCGACGACTGCGCCGCCGCGCTCGCCGCGATGGTCGCAGCCGGCGCCACCCCGATCGATCAGGCGCCCCGCCCGGGCAGCCGCGGCACCACGGTCGCGTTCGTGCATCCGAAGGGCGCGTTCGGCACCCTCATCGAGCTCGTCCAGGAGTGACGCTGCACGATCTCTCCCCGGACGAGCACGTCGCCGACCCTCCCCACGGGCCGCGCCTGCCCGCCGCCGTCCTCTGGGACATGGACGGCACCCTCGTCGACACCGAGCCGTACTGGTTCGCAGCGGAGTTCGACCTCGTCGAGTCGTTCGGCGGCGAGTGGTCGCACGAGCTCGCCCGCGAGCTCGTCGGGTTCGACCTGATCGACGCCGCCTACTTCATCCGCGAGCACGGCAACGTGCCGTTGCCCGCGGAGGAGATCGTCGAGCGCCTGCTCGACGGCGTCGTCGCCCGGCTCCACCGCAAGATCCCGTGGCGACCCGGGGCGCGCGAGCTGCTCGCCGACCTGACCGCCGCCGGCGTGCCGTGCGCGCTCGTCACGATGTCGTGGCGCCGGTTCGTCGACCCGATCGTCGCCGCGCTGCCCCGCAGGACGTTCGCGGCGATCGTCGCCGGCGACGAGGTCCCGCCCGGCGAGGGCAAGCCGCACCCGACGCCGTACCTGGTGGGCGCGGCCGCCTGCGGGGCCGACCCCCGCGACTGCGTCGCCATCGAGGACTCGCCGACCGGCATGCGCTCGGCGCTCGCCGCCGGCTGCCGCGTGATCGGCGTGCCGAACGAGGTCGACCTCCCCGATGCACCCGACGCAGTGCTGATCGACTCGCTCGCCGGGGTGCGCGCCGTCGACCTGCTCGAGCTGTTCGACCGGCCCCGGCCGCGAACGGCGACCGGATTCGACGTCGGTGCCCTGCTCGTCGGCCTCCGGCGGCGGCGGCGTCTGGTCGCGGCGCTGTTGGCGATCACCGTCGTGGCATTGGTGGGCTGGGTCGCGACCAGCGGCGACGACGCGCCGCCGCTCCCGCCCGGGGCCGTCCCGATCGACGCATGGGCGCCGTACTGGACGCTCGGCGACACGCTCCGCGAGACCGACGTCCGGTTCGCCGACCTGCGGGAGGTCTCGCCGTTCTGGTTCGGGGCGCGCGGGGTCGACCAGATCGTCTCCGACGAGAACTCGACGATCGCGCTCACCGACGACTTCGTCGGCCGGCTCGACGGCTCGCGCGCCCGACTGGTGCCCTCGATCCGCGACGAGATGCCCGCCGGCGGGATGGCCGCGATCCTCGCCGATCCGACCACGCGTACGGCGCACGTCGAGGCGATCCTCCGGTTCGCCGACCGGCTCGACGCCGACGGCATCGACCTCGACTACGAGCAGTTCGCGTTCGCCGACGGATCGGCCACGTGGGAAGCGACGCGCCCGCACTGGGTCGCCTTCGTCGACGAGCTCGCCGCCCGGCTTCACGACGACGACCGCACCCTGACGATCAGCATCCCCGGGGTGTGGAACGTCACCGAGCTGGGCAGCGACGGCTACTGGGTGTACGACCACGGTGCGATCGCCGAGCACGCCGACCTGATCCGGATCATGGCCTACGACTACTCGGTCGCCGAGGCGGGCCCGATCGCGCCGCTCGCATGGGTCGAGGCGGTGATCGCAGGCACGTCCGCCGTCGTCCCGGAGGAGTACCACGACAAGCTCGTGCTCGGCGTGCCCTCGTACGGGTCGAACTGGGTCGAGTCGACGCTCGGCGAGTGCCCGGCCTCCGCCGAGGGGCGCACGAACATCACGGCTCGCAATGTCGAGGACCTCGCCGCCCGGCGCGGCGCCACGCCGGTCTACGACCCGATCGACGTCGAGTGGACGTTCGCCTACGCCCTCACGGTCGACGACGGCGCGACGTCGTGCGTGCAGAACCGCCGCGTCCACTGGGTCGACGCCGAAGGGGTCGCGGCCCGCATCGAGCTCGCCCGTCGCGCCGGGTGGGGCGGCGTCGCGTTGTGGGCGCTCGGCTACGAGGACGACGCCGTCTGGCAGGCGGCGCTCACGGCGAGCCGCCGACCGCTGGCTCCGTAACGCCGTGGCCCCGTGATCACCGCGGCCTTCCGAAACGGAACATTCGGGAAACGCCACGTGCCGGAACCGCTGCACTGCGAAACTGGCCGGATGCGACGACGGATCGGCTGGTTGCTCGCGGCCTCGACCGCGTTGGCCGCGTGCGGGACGTCGTCCGGCGACGCCGACCAGCAGGTCGCCGAACCCCCCGTCACCACGGTCGCTTCCGACACCGACGACGTCCCGACCTCGACCGAGCAGGCGACCGCAGCGACGGCCGACGAACCGGCCGGTGAGGAGACGGCGGCGCCACCGGCTCCCGCACCGGCCCCTGACACGACCGTCGTGACGCCCGAGACCGTCGGCGCCCCGACCGACGAACCGGCGACGACGATCGCCGCCGCGCCTGCGGTCGCCTGGCCCGACGACGGGTGCTCGCCCGACAACGCGCCCATGCCGGCGGCTGCTACCGACGGCCCCCCGCCGGCGCTGCCGCTGCGGGCGGAGTCGGCGACGAGTCCACTGCCCGACCTGCCCGTGCGGCGAGTCAACTGCGCCGGCGGATGGGTCAACCTCCGCAACGAGATCCCCGCCGACCGTGCGGTTCTCGTCTGGTTCTGGGCGCCGCATTGACCCACCTGCCGTCGGGAGGCCCCCGACGTCGAGCGGTTCGCTCGAGAGCACCGTGACGAGGTCCGCGTGATCGGCCTCGGCACCCAGGACGACGGCGCCTACGCGGTCGACTTCATCGAGTCGCGCGAGGTGTACTCGTTCCCCATGTACTGGGACGAGACCGGCGAGTCGTGGATCGCGTTCGGTGTGGTGTCGCAACCCGCCGCCGTGCTGCTGTCACCCACGGGTGAGATCCTCGGCGGCTGGCTCGGGATGTTCCCGACCGACGAGGTGCTCCGCCTGGCGGCCGAGGCCTGAGGAGCGAGCCCGCCGGGGCTCAACCGAACGTCAGTGTGGCCGGGTAGTCGACCGAGTCGTAGGCGACGAGCGCGTCGGTCGACGAGCTCGCCGGGACGGCGATGCGGATCTCGAGCACCCGGCCGGTGGCAACAGCGTCGGCGCCGCCCGCCGGCGTGAGGTCGAACGACACCCCCTGGAACCGGCCGAGCGTCGAGCCCAGCACGCCGAGGTCGGTGGCCAGCTCGACGCAGTCCGTACCACCGGTGCCACAGTCGTAGAGCCCGGCGACGACGACCCCGAACCCGCCCGTCGGCGCCGACGCCGGCGCGAACCACAGCTGGAGGCGGATCGGGCTCGATGCCGTCACGATCGAGCCGGGCGCCCGCCAGATCTGCACGACGGTCGGATCGGAGCTCGCGAGCCCGGCCTCGGCCCGTCGGATCGTGAGTCCGGGGTCGGGGTTGCGGTCGGTGTCGTAGTTGGGCAGCGGTGCGCCGTTGATCGGTGGGCGGACGAGGAGGTCGAGCACGGCTCGCGAGGCGACGTCGCCCCGCACCGTCGACGCCAGGATCAGCCGGTCCGGTGCGGTCGGCAGCGTGGTGGTCGTGCTCGTCGCGGGCGGAACGGTGAAGACCGGCAACGCGGTCGTCGGCGGCGGTGACGTCGCGGCCGGACGGCCGGTCGACGACGGCGCCACGGTCACCGGGGCGGTCGTGACCGGTGGTGCGGTGGTCGGCGCGACGGTGGTGGGTGGTGATGTCGTGGTCGTGACCGGCCGATCGGTCGTGACCGGCGGATCGGTCGTGACTGGCGGGTCGGTGGGCGGCGGCGCGTCGGTGGGCGGCGGGTTGGTGGGCGGCGGGTCGGTCGGCGGCGGGTCGGCCGGCGGCGGCACCTCGGCGGCGCCGAGATCATCCGCCGGCTCGTCGGCCCGACCCTCGACGGCCTCCGCCGCCGACGCAGCACCCTCAGCAGTCCGGTCGGCGTCCCACGGCAGCCCCGCTGCGATCGACGACATCAACATGGCCAGCAGGGCCGCCAGCGCCGCCGCGACCGCCGCGCCGCCTTCGGTCAGGCGTCGTGGGAACAGGCGGATCTGGGCGATGAGCGACAGCGGACCCATCGCCGCCCAGAGTCTGCCGAGCGACAGCGACAGCATCGCTCGCACGACCGCCGGATCGAACTGGGTGCCGGCACAGCGCTGCAGCTCGGCCCGCGCCTTGCCGGCCGAGATCGGGCGCTTGTACGACCGGGCCGACGTCATCACGTCGAAGGCGTCGGCGACGCACACGATCCGCGACTCGAGGGCGGTCTCGCTGGCCGGTCGGCCCGTCGGGTAGCCGCCGCCCTCCCACCGCTCGTGGTGCTCCCAGACGGCCGCCGACGCCGGGCCGAGCCAACCGACGAGCGGCTCGACGAGTCGCTGCCCCTTGACGGTGTGGGCCTTGATCGCCTCGAACTCCTCGTCGGTGAGGGTGTCCGGCTTGTTGAGGATGTCGGACGGCACGTACACCTTGCCGACGTCGTGCAGCAGGCCCGCCCAGTGGAGGCGGTCGAGGTCCGCGGTCTCGAGTTCGAGCTCTTCGCCGATCATGCGCGAGTACGCCCGGACGCGCTCGGAGTGGCCGCGGGTGAGGCGGTCGTGGCGCGACAGCGCGGCGATCAGTTCGAGCAGTTGCTCCGCCGCCTCCTTCGGCGTGTCGCCGAGCCCCTCCTCGCCCACCAGCTCGAGGCGCTGTTCGAGCTGCTTGGTCGTGCCCGTGCGCAGGGCGAGACCGAACCGCGACGGCGCCGAGTCAGGGAAGACGAGCGTCAGCGAGAACAGCGCGACCAGCGGGGTGAAGCGGCGCGCGAAGCGCTGCATGGCGAGGAGGACCAGCGTCGACAGGACCGCGATGAACAGCCATCGTCCGAAGCCGGCCAGGCGGCCGTCGACCTCCGGCAGCACGTGACTCAGGGCGAGGGCGAACAAGAACGACACCACCACCGGGACGACGAGGATCGACCAGCGCAGCATCCGCGCGAGCCAGGGATGGTCGCGCCAGCGCGCCTCCGGGTCGTCGACGCCCTCGACCGGACGCGAGGCGACCGCCGTCGGCGTCGCGTGCTCGACCGGTGGATCAGCCATCGGCCCGACCGTCCGACACGCCGATCACCCGACGTCGCCGTCACGGCGACGGCGAGCGGGAGCGAGCAGCAGCAGTCCCAGCACCGTCAATCCGAGTGCCCACTGGGTGAGCAGACGGCTCGACGACCCGGTGGCCGGCACGCTGCTCCCGCGCACGACCGCCGTCATCGTGACGTCGGAGCACGCACCCAGGGCGTCACAGACCCGCACGACGAACGTGAACGAGCCCGTTTCGGTCGCCCGGCCCGTGAAGCTGCCGTCGCCGTTGAGCGTCACACCTGCGGGCAGGCGCCCCGCCGACAGTGCGGTGGTGTAGGGCCCGTTGCCGTCGACGTCGCGGATCGCGATCGCCGGGAGCGTCCCGTTGACCGAGGCGGTCAGCTGCGTGGTGACGATCGTCGGCGGTGCGTTGGTGTCGCGCACGGTGACGCGAACCGTCGCGACCGAGCACTCACCGGCCGGATCGCACACCGTGTAGCTGAACGTGTCGACGCCGTCGAAGCCCGGGCGGGGCCTGTATGTGACGGTACCGTCGGGGATCGCCACGACGGTGCCGTCGAACGGCTGCACGACCGAGGTGAGCGTGAGCGAGCGCCCCTCGGGATCGGTGTCGTTGGTCAGCACGGCGATCGTGACGGGCACCCCCTCGTCGGTGGTTGCGCTGTCGTCGACGGCGACCGGTACCAGGTTGACGAACCCGAAGTCGACGCCGTCGACCACGCCACCGCCGGCGACGGTCACCACGACGCGCCCATCGACGACGCCGTCGATCTCGAACGTGCCGCTGCGCACGTCGGGCGGCAAGGTCGAGCGGTCGATCTCGATCGCGCACGAGCCGGCCGGCAGGTTCGTGAACGTGTACCCGGGGGCCGTGGTGGCGGACCCGGCGACGACGTCGTCGGCCGTGGCGAGCACGCCGTCGGGCCCGGCGCACGTCGCCGTGAGCCGGACGCCGTTGATCTGCGTCTCGGTCGCGTCGATCACGCCGTCGGCGTCGGCGTCGTGCCACACGCGACCGCGGACCGAGCCGGCGAGGGGCGGACCGAAGCCGATGTCGGCCGCCGTGGCCGGCGTGTCGTCGAGCACCGTCACCGTCTGGCCGTCGTTGCCGGTCGTGACGACCGTGAAGCCCGGCGGGAAGTCGGCGTCGGCCCGGTCGACGTCGACCACGTGGTCCCCGATCGGCAGGACGCCTCGATACACACCATTGACATCGGTGACCAGGATCGTCGCGTTACCCGCTGCGTCGGAGACCACGACGTCGACGTTCGCGATGGGCGCGTCGCCGGCGGTTGGGTCGTACACGCCGTCGCCGTCGACGTCGCGGAAGACGAACCCCGACAGCTCGCCGGTCGCGGCGACCGTGACGGTCGCCGAGTCGGTGTCGGTGACGCTGCCGCCGATCGGGTCGGTCGCCGTGACCACGATCGTGTTGGTGACGTCGTCGACGACCGACGGGATCGTGCAGGTGTACGAGCGCACCTCTCCGGTGGCGAGCGTCGGGAACGTCGCGTCACAGATCGGATGGGCGGCGTCGGCGACGGTGACGTCGGTGAGGTCGACCTCGCCGGTGTTCATGACGGTGATCTCGAACACGGCGTCATCGCCCTCGACGATCGACGGCGTCATCGCGGTCTTCGTTGCGGCGACGGCGGGCACGAGCACGTCGACGGTCTCCGTCGCCTCATCGGTCACGGTGGTGCCGGCCTCGTCGAGCGCGCTGACGGTGACCGTGCTGACGACCGGATCGGCGACCGTGGCGTCGACGGCGTTCCGCGTACAGGTGTACGTCTCGACCGCTCCGGCGAGGAGGTCGGCGAAGGTCCGATCGCAGGCGGCCAGGCCGCGGTCGGTGACGACCACATTCGACAGGTCGGCGAGGCTGTCGTTGCGGACCGTGACCGTGTACACGATGTCCCCGCCGTCGACGACCGTCGCGTTGTCGGCGGTCACTGTGACCGTGATCGATGCGGGCAGGACCCGAACGTCCGCCGAGTCGCTCGACGTGACGACGTTCCCGTTGCTGTCGCGACCGGTCACGTCGACATCGTTCGTGAAGTTCGCGAGCACGTCCGTGCGGCCGCAGTTGTACGAGATCGACTCGCCGGCAGCGAGCGGACCGGCGGCGGCGTCGCAAGCGGACACGAGCGGGTCGACGACGTCGACGCTCACGAGCGCCACGTCGCCGATGTTGGTGACGCGGATCGTGAACGTCGCGTCCTGGCCGATGCCGATCGTCTGGGCCCCGGGCATCTTCTCGACGAGCACGCCCGGCCGCAGCGCGGTCACGACGGCGTCGTCCGAACCGCCGTCGACGAGGTCGCCGTTCGGGTCGCGCGCGGTCACGGTCGCCGTGTTCGTGAAGTCGCCGGTGACGGTGGTGTCGCAGCTGTACGTGAAGCTGGTTCCGGCCGCCAGCGTCGCCATCGTGTTGTCGCACGCGGGCGTCGCCGGGTCGACGACGGTCACGTCGGTGAGCTCGACGTCACCGTCATTGCTCACCTCGATCGTGAACGTGGCGAGCGAACCCAGGGGGACGGACTGGACGTCGGGCGACTTGGCGATCGACAGGCTCGGGGCGATCACGTCGACCTGGGCGTCGTCGCTGTCGGTCCAGGCGTTGCCGATCGGATCATCGGCCGTGACGGCCGCCGTGTTGACGAAGTCACCGGCGACCGTCACCGAGCAGGTGTGGCTGGCCGAGGCGCCGACGGCGAGCGAGCCGATGATCCGATCGCAGCTCGGCACGAGGACGTCGGAGACGATGACATCGGTGAGGTCGGTCTGGCCGCTGTTGGTCACCACGATCGTGAACGTGGCGAGGTCGCCCGCCGCTACCTGCTGGAAGTCGGGTGACTTCTGGATCTCGACGCCCGGAACGAGGACGTTCACGACACCGGTGTCGGTGGCCGTGACCGTGCCGAGCGGGTGATCGCCGGTGACGTCGACGACGTTGGTGTACCCGACCGGCACGTTCGTCCGACTGCAGGTGATCGTCGCCGTGGCGCCGGCCGCGAGGGTGCCGATCGTGGTGGCGCAAC
>JBFHJC010000004.1:0-45331 GCA_041596155.1 Ilumatobacter sp.
AAGGTCGCCACCGACGTCGAGAACGATCCGCTGACGGTGACGTGTGACGATCCGGCCAACGGCAGCGTCGTCGACAAGGGCGGCGGGTGGATCGAGTACACGCCCGATCCGGACTTCAACGGCGACGACTCGTTCGCCTGCACAGCCAACGACGGCACGTCCGACTCGAACACCGTCACCATCTCGGTCACGGTGGACCCGGTCAACGACCCGCCGGTCGCGGCCGACGACGAGGCCGAGACCGACGAGGACGTCGCGGTCGTGATCGATGTGCTCGCCAACGACACCGACATCGACGGCGACACGCTGACGGTCACCGCCGTGACGCAGGGGGCGAACGGGTCGGTCGTGATCAACAGCGGCGGGGCCAACGTGACGTACACGCCCGGAACGGGTTGGGTCGGGACTGACACGTTCACGTACACCGCGTCCGACGGCAACGGGGGCACCGACACCGCCACGGTCACCGTCGAGACGTTCCAGACGATCTGCTCCGGCGAGTCGGTGACCGTCACCGAGGACGACGTCACCGGCACCTTCACCCGGCTCACCGACCCGGAGCAGTGCAAGCGGTACGTGGCGGTGGCCGACAGCGAGTCCGGGACGGTGCTGTTCCAGCCGCAAGGCTCCTCGACAGTGAAGTACCGCGGCCTGCTCAAGCTCGGCAGCTCATCGCCGCCGCCGCCGTCGCCACCGACCCCGGTCGACCTGTTCCTCGAGTACGACCCGACCGGCGGCGACTCGTTCCAGCCGGTGCAGTGGTGCATCGCCCCGGTGTTCGACGGCTCGGGCAATGTGACGTCGGCGACGCTCCCGGCGGGTGAGACCTGGTGCATCGCGTCGGCCTACACGGCGCCGACGGCTCCGGGCGGCGTCGATCTCGTCACGTGCTATCAGGTGTACGGCGAGGACGATCCCAAGTTCAGGTGACGCCGAGCGATCGGAGGAGGCGCTGGGCCTCCTCCGACAGCTCGTTCGCACGCTCGGTGTCGCCGGTCGCCCGAACGATGTCGGCGAGGATCTCGAGCAGGCGCGCCTCGTCGTAGCGAAGCCGTTCGGCGCGGGCGGTTCGCAGGCCTGGGTGGACGACCTCGGCGGCATCGTCCACCGCACCCCGCGACAGCAGCGCCTTCGTGCGCACCCGGGCGATCGCCGTCGCGAAGAGGGCCGCGTCGGGTCCTGCATCGCGCTCGGCCTCGTCGAGCAGTCGGAGGGCCTTGATCGGCTCCAGGCGCCGGACGTGCTCCTCCGCGAGGTGGATCGCCGCCTCGAGCGTCGAGTGGAGCTGGCCGACCTGCGTCGCTTCGGCCCGGATCTCGGTGAGGTGTTCGAACGCCTCGTCGAAGCGTCCCTGCCCGATCAGGAGCCGGCCCTGCTGGATCTCCGCGAACAGCGCCGCGTCGACGAGGTGATGAGCGCGCAACACGCGCACCGCGCCGGCCAGCAACGGTTCCGCCTCGTCGTATCGTCGCTGCGAGATCAGCACTTCGGCGATGTTCGCCCGCGCCATCGCGGCTTCGGCCTCGTTGCCGGCGCGCCGGTACGCGTCCTCGGCCTGCTCGTAGAGCTCGACGGCGCGCGCCCAGTCACCCTCGAAGTACGCCTGGCCGCCGAGGTTGTTGGTGACGTCGGCGACGCCGGTGAGATCGCCGAGCCGCTGGAAGATCTCGAGCGCCTCGTCGCCGTGGACGGCCAGCGAGGGCTGCCCGATCATGTTGTACGACGCGTCGAGCACCTGGTACGTGTGCGCCAACGCGTCCCACTCCTCGGCAGCTCGGGCGTCGTCGATCGCGCGGCGGGCGAGCGCGATGGCGGCGTGGGGCCGCTCCTGGAGCTGGCGCAGTTGGGCGCGCAACGACCGCAGCCGGGCCCGCATCGCCAGGCTGCCGGCGACGCCGTCGTCGACGAGTCGTTCGCCGAGGGTGATGTCGCGGAACGCGGGACGGTACGACCCGACCCGCGCCCGCACGCGTGCTCGCTTGAGGTGGAGGTCGGCGCGCTCGATCGTGTCGTCGGTGAGGCGGGCGGCGGCCCCGAACGCGGACAGCGCCGCTTCGTACAATCCGGCCGCCTCACGGACGTCGCCGAGCATGATCCACGCCCGTGCGAGGTCGGTCCGGGGCAGGTCGGGGATCCGTCGCGCCGCCTCGATGGCACGCTCGAAGTGGCCGGCGGCCTCGATGTTGACGTAGGCCGCAGCAGCGCGCTCACCGGCCACGATCGAGTGGCGCCATGCCTCCCGATGGTTTCCCGCCGCGGCGTTGTGCAGCGCGAGGAACTCCGCTACCGCCTCGAGGTCGCCGTCGGCGAGCTCCTCGATCACCGCCGCCGCTCGGGAATGCAGCTCGCGCCGTCGGCGGAACGAGAGGCCCTGGTAGGCGACGTCGCGGATGACGGCGTGGCGGAACCGCCAACGGTCCGGGCCGTCCTCGGTCACGAAGCGGGCGATCGTGCGGCGGGTCGCACCGTCCATCTCGACCTGTTCGGGTTCGAGGAACCGATCGAGCAGCACCCGCCGGTAGCTCCGCCCGAGCACGGATGCGCATCGCAGGAGCCGACGCGGCAACTCGGGGAGGGCGTCGATCTGGGCGCCGACGACGGCATCGAGCGAGTCGGGCAGGTCGGACACCCGCCCCGTCTCCCGAACGACCTTCAGGATCTCGCCGAGGAACAGCGGGTTGCCGCCGGCGCGGCGGACGATCTCGCCGATCTCGTCGGGTCGCAGCGGCGCACCCTGCGTCGCGTCGACGATCAGCCGCTCGACATCGTGGGCGGCGAGCCCGCCGAGGCGGATGAGCGGGACTTCGCTCGCCGCGATCCGTTCCCGGCTCGTCGTGACGACGAGCCACGGACGCCGTGCCGTCTCGTCCCGCATCGCGTCGAGCAGGTCGATCGAGGCGTCGTCGAGCCAGTGGGCGTCCTCGCCGACGACGGCGACGCCGGACGGGAAGCGGTGCTCGAGCAGCTCGATCAGGGCTTGGGCGACCCGGCCCGGCCGGAACCGCGGCTCGATCGCCGCGGTCTCGTCGTTCTCGGGTGCGTGGATGTGGGCCGCGTCACCGATCAACGGCGCGAGCCGCACCAGCGCGGGATCGATCCGGTGCAGCGCCCGGCTGAGGTCGGACACCATGAGGTCCTGGGACCGACGTTCGATGCCGAGCAGGCGGCGCATCGGGTCGCGGAACGCCCAGTAGGGGTTGTCGACGCCGTTCGGCTCGCCGGTGACCACGAGCCGCCCCGGGGGTGGCGTGCGCTCGAACGCCTCGCTGACGAGCCGGCTCTTGCCCACCCCCGCGTCACCCACGATCGCCAGCGCGGCGCCCGTGCCGGCGGCGAGCGACCGGGTCGCTTCCTCGATCGCTCGCAGCTCCTCGTCGCGGCCGACGAAGGCCAGCTCCCCGTGGAGGTGTGCGACTCGCGTGCCCACCTCGTTCCCGACGACGAACGCGTGCACCGGGTCGCGCTTGCCCTTGACGAGGAACGGTTCGACGGCCTCGGTCTCGAACAGCGTCCGCGACCGGTCGAGCACGGCAGCGGTCGCCAGCACGCTGCCCGGTGCGGCGTGGGCCATCAGCCGTGCCGCGAGGTTGACGGTGTCGCCCATGATCGTGAACGTGGCTCGGAAGTCGGTGCCGATCTCGCCGGCGAACACGTGACCACGGTTCACGCCGATGCGAACGGACAGCGACGTGCCGGCCTCGACGATGTGACGGGCGGCCCGCAGCACGCGGCCCTCGTCGTCTTCCTGGGTGGCGGGTACGCCGCTGACCAGGATGATCTTGCCGCCGTTCTGGTCGATGTCGGTGGCGAGGAACGTGATCGCCTCGTCGTCGGCGGCGTCCTGGGCGGCGCGGACGACGGCGTCGAGCGCATCGGCGACGGCCTCGTGGCCCTCGTCGGCGAGGAGCCGATCGACGCCCTTGAACTGGACGAAGGCCACGCTCGCGACCCGGTGCTCGGGCTCGGTTCGCCCGAACGCAGCGAGCAGCTCCCGAAGGGCGGTCGGCACGAAGCTCGAGATCGTTGCCACGCCGACGTCGTCGCGCGCCGCCGGCCCCGGCGACGGCGTGAACGGCTTGGTCGAACGGAGCAGCCGGCCGGGCCCGCGCGGGTCACCGACCGCCCGCGCCGGCAGGGCTGCTCGGACGGCCGGCCCGACGAGGATCTGGCCCGCTTCCGCCGTCTTCTCGAGCTCCGTCGTCGCGGTCGCCAGCGGCCCGGTCACGATCAGCGCTCGGTGGGAGCCGCCGACGAGGAACAGGTCGAGCTCCCCGGCCTCGAGCCCGACCGACATCCGCAGTCGGATCCGACCCACCGACGTGGGGATCGTGCTCGCGTCGCGCAACGCGGCGCGCATCTCGATCGTGGCCGACGCCGCCTGACGGGCATGGTCGTCGCCCGTGAACAACAGCAGGAGGGCGTCGCCGCCGAACTGGAGCAGGCTGCCGCCTCGGTCGTAGGCGAGGTGGAGCATCCGCCCGAACACGCTGTCGAGGACCTCCGTGAGCTCCTCAGCGCCGACCCGACCGCGGCGGGCGAGCTTCTCGGACAGCGCCGTGAACCCGGAGATGTCGACGAAGCAGAGCGTGCCGGCGACGGTCCGGAACCGTGGCGCGGTCGCCGGCCATTGAGACGCGAGGCGAGGCACGTATCTGGCCAGTGTCGCGGCAGCCCCTTCGTCGGGCAGGGTCGGGTGTGGCATGTCGTCATACCGCCGTCGAGCCGGGCCGTTCCTCCCGGCGGACGACCTGATCGCGACGTTAACCCCTGGTCAGGCCGCAGATCGGGACGGGCGGTCGATCGTTCGACGGTGGTGGGTAGTGTCGGTGGCATGAGCGCCACCGCCGCCGAGCAGCCGGTCGAGATCCTGCCGTCCGACTGGCGAGAGCAGGTCCGGGCCCTCGCCGACGAGCGCGACGCGGTGATCCTCGCCCACAACTACCAGGTACCCGAGATCCAGGACATCGCCCACCACACCGGCGACTCGCTCGGTCTGTCGCGCCTCGCCGCCGAGGCGCAGCAGTCGACGATCGTGTTCTGCGGGGTCCACTTCATGGCCGAGACGGCCAAGATCCTCAGCTACGACAAGACCGTGCTCATCCCCGACGAGCGAGCCGGCTGCAGTCTCGCCGAGACGATCACCGCGGATCAGCTGCGGGCGTGGAAGGCCGAATACACCGTCGAGGGGCAGCCACCGCCGGTCGTCGTGAGCTACGTGAACACGACCGCGGCCGTGAAGGCCGAGACCGACATCTGCTGCACCTCGTCGAACGCTGTCGACGTCGTGGCATCGATTCCGGAGGACCGCACGGTGCTGTTCGGGCCCGACCAGTTCCTCGGCGCCCACGTGCAGCGCGAACTGCAGCGCGAGAACATGCACATCTGGCTGGGGGAGTGCCACGTGCACGCCGGCATCAACGGCGCCGAGCTCAAGGACCAGGTCGAGGCCGACCCGGACGCCGAGCTGTTCATCCACCCCGAGTGTGGGTGCGCGACGAGCGCGCTGTACCTCGCCGAGGCGGGCGTCGTGCCGAAGGAGCGGACCAAGATCCTGTCGACGAGCGGCATGGTCATGGCGGCGGCCGAGACGCAGGCGAAGCGGGTGCTCGTCGCCACCGAGACCGGGATGCTCCACCAGCTCCAGCGGGTCAACGACCGCACCGAGTTCGCCCCGGTCAACCGGGCCGCAGTGTGCAAGTACATGAAGATGATCACCCCCGCCAAGCTGCTGCGCTCGCTGCGTGAGGGCGTCGACGTCGTCGACGTGCCGCCCGACGTCGCCGAGCGGGCCCGCGCCAGCGTCGAGCGCATGATCGCGATCGGCACCCCGTCGCCGACCGCCGAATGAGCTTCACGCTCCCGTCCAAGCTCGCCGCACCGTCGGCGACGTGGGAGCGCGACGTCGACGTCGTCGTGCTCGGATCGGGGGCGTCCGGCCTCGCGGCGGCGCTGGCGATGCGCCCGGTGCGCTCGGTGCTGGTCGTCACCAAGGACGTCCTCGCGGCGGGTTCGACCGCGTGGGCGCAGGGCGGCCTCGCCGCCGTGCTGCACCCGCAGGACTCGATCGACGACCACGTGCGTGACACGCTCGCCGCCGGCGCCGGGCTCTGTGACGAGGCGGCGGTGCGGACGCTGGCGACCGAGGCGCCGGACGCGATCCGCAAGCTGATCGCGCTCGGCGCGATGTTCGACCCCGACGACGAGGGTGCCATGGCGCTCACGATGGAGGGTGGCCACTCCCACCGGCGCATCGTCCATGCCGGCGGCGACCAGTCGGGTGCCGAGGTCCAGCGCACACTCGACACCGCGGCGCTCGCGGCGGGCGTCGAGGTCCTGGAGCACGCGTTCGCGCTCGATCTCGTGACGGCCCGTAACTCGCGCGGCCGGCGCCAGGCGGCAGGTGTGCGGGTGGCGCTGATCGACGAGCACGGCGCCGCCGCGTCGATCGGCGTCGTGCGCGCCCGCGCCGTCGTGCTGGCGACGGGCGGCTATGGGCAGGTGTTCGCGTCGACGTCCAACCCGCCCGCGGTGACCGGCGACGGCCTCGCCTTGGCCCTTCGTGCCGGCCTGTCCGCCCGCGACGTCGAGTTCGTCCAGTTCCACCCGTCGGTGCTCTGGGTCGGCCCCGGCGCGACCGGTCAGCAGGCGCTGGTGTCCGAGGCCGTGCGCGGCGAGGGAGCGATCCTGTACGACGGTCTCGGCCGGCGGGTGATGGAGGGCGTCCACCCGCTGGAAGACCTTGCGCCCCGTGACGTCGTCGCCGCCGCGATCAGCCGCCGGATGGCCGAGGCGCCCGGCGGCGTCGGCGACCACGTGTTCCTCGACGCGACCCACCTGGGCGAGGAGTTCTACGAGCGGTTCCCGTCGATCACCGAGGCGTGTCGGGCCGCCGGCGTCGACCCGGCCCGCGAGCGGATCCCGGTCGCACCGGCGGCTCACTATGTGTGCGGGGGAGTCCCGGCCGACCTCCACGGCCGCACGGAGATGGTGGGGCTCTATGCGATCGGCGAGGTCGCCTGCACCGGTGTGCACGGTGCCAACCGGCTGGCGTCGAACAGCCTGACCGAAGGCGTCGTGGCCGGCACGAACGTCGGCGAGCTCCTGCGCGACGCCCTGCCCGACGAGGTCGAGCCGAGCGCCGACGCCGGGCGGAGCTTCGACGCCCCGTTGCGCAACCCGGCCCAGCGGGTCGAACTGCGGTCGGTCATGTCGAGCCAGGTCGGGGTGCTGCGGACGCCGTGGGGCATGGAGAGCGCCGTCCGTCAGCTCGAGGCGCTGGCGTCGACCGCCTCGGTCGGTGTGACCGGTTCACGCGCCGCCTGGGAGGCGACGAACATGCTCACGGTGGCGGCTGCGGTGACCACCGCTGCGCTCACGCGAACCGAGAGCCGCGGGTGCCACCGCCGGGAGGACCACCCCGAGCCGCGCGCCGAGTGGCTGACCCACCTCGACGCGAGGCTCACGATCGACGGTGACCTCGCAATCACCGGCATCCCGCACGTGTAACGAAAGGTGCCAGGCACCTTTCGTTACGGCGGTTCGACAGCGACCGGGGGCTGCACGCTGCCGAACCCGAACGCGTAGGGCGACGGGCCGTGCCGCCCGAGGTGCTCGACGCGACGGACGCCCTCGGCCTCGGTCGGAATCGTGCCGGCCGCGATCCACCAGAGCGCGAGCCGCTTCGCATCCGGAACGAACCACTCGGCGCGGCGACGGAAGAACTCGACGTGCTCGGACCGGTAGACGTACGCCTTGAGGTCGCCGACCGACTCCCAGACGCTCATGTTCACGAGGCGACACGGGTCGTCGAAGAGGTGGATGTCGGTGGCGTTGCCGCTATCGGTCTGGAGCCGCCACACGAAGCCCGGTGCCTCGTCGGCGATCGCGTTGACGCGGTCGAGCGCGTCCATGAACTCCGCGACCGCCGGGTCGTCGGTCGGCGCGATCAGCGTGCCGATGTTCATCTGCGCCAGATGGACGTCCACGAGGCCGACGCTACTGTCGGCGCCGTGTTCGTGTTCCACCCGCTCTCCGCCGAGACCCGTCAACGTCTGCTCGCCGGCGGGCTCGACCCCGACGCGGTGGCCGCGCTGGTGCGGATGGCGGTCGCCGAGGACCTGATGGGCGGCGTCGACGTCACGTCCGTGGCCACGATCCCGGCCGACCAGCGCAGCATCGCCACGTTCGGAGCGCGCGAGGCGGGCGTCGTCGCCGGCCTACCCGTCGCGGCGGCGACGATCGACGCGGTATGCGGCGGTGCCGCGAGCGACTTCGAGCAACTGGCGGCCGACGGCGATCGGATCGCACCCGGCCAGGACGTCGCCCGCGTGACCGCCCCGACCCGACTGCTGCTGACCGCCGAGCGGACGGCGCTCAACCTGCTGTGCCGGCTCTCCGGCGTCGCCACGCTGACGCGTCGCTGGGCGGACGAGCTCGATGGCACCCCGGCAACCGTGCGTGACACCCGCAAGACGACACCCGGACTGCGCGCGCTCGAGAAGTATGCCGTGCGCTGCGGAGGGGGCGCGAACCACCGGATGGGCTTGTCCGACATGGCCTTGGTCAAGGACAACCACGTCGCCGCGGCCGGCGGGGTGGCCGAGGCGTACGCCCTCGTGCGTGCGCTGGAGGGCTCCATCCCGGTCGAGATCGAGGTCGACTCCCTCGAGGGCCTCGCCGAGGCGGTCGCGGCCGGCGCCGACGAGGTGCTGATCGACAACTTCGACGTCGACCAGATGCGCGCCGCCGTCGCCTATCGCGACGAGCATGCTCCCGGCGTCAAGCTGGAGGCGAGCGGCGGGCTGACCATCGGGCGCGCCCGCGCGGTCGGCGAGACCGGCGTGGACTGGATCGCCGTTGGCGAGCTCACCCATTCGGCGAGGGTCCTCGACCTCGGCCTCGACCTGCGCACCGTGCTCTGATTTCCCGGGGGCAGCCGATCCGGCTCGGTCGGCGCAGCCCGAGCAAGGGTCAGTACACGCCCATCACTTCGGCGATCACGATGACGTCGGCGCCGGGGGGCAGGCCCATGCTCGGCTCGCCGTCGGGGCCGAACGCATCGGCCGGCGGCATCGTGATCACCCGAACGCTGCCGACACGGGCGCCGAGCAGGCCGGTGAACACACCCGGCAGCGTTTGGCCCTCCTCCATGAGGATCTGGAGCGGGTCATCGGCCTCCCACGTGTTGACCAGCACGACCTCGTTGTCGCCGCGCACGACCAGCATGTGCACGACGGCGGTGGTGCCGAGCTCGACCTCGGCGCCGTCACCGGCGACGACCTCGCTCACCGTCGTCTCCATTGCGCCCGCCGACGGCTCGACGGGAATGTCGGTCGGAGCGTCCACCGCCGTGACCGGCGGGATCACGGCGCGGACCGCGATCACGAAGCTCAGGGCGTCACCGGGCTGCAGGTCGCCCGGCGGCGGGTTGTCGCCGTACGCGAGGTCGCCCGGGATGTCGAGCTTCACGAGCGACCCGGCGCGAGCACCCACCAGGCCCTGATCCCACCCGGGGATCACCCCGCCGCGCCCGAGCGGGAAGTCGAACGGGATGCCCCGCAGGAAGCTCGTGTCGAAGATCTCGCCGGTCTCGGCTCGCACACCGGTGAAGTCGACGATCATCGTGTCGCCGGGCTCGGCAGGTCGGCCGACGCCGTCGCGGATCGTGTGCACGACGAGCTCGGCCGGCACGGTGCACGGACGCACGGCGATCGGGAACTGGGTGTCGGTGTAGTGGGCCGGGTCGGGCGCGTCCTCGCACTCGTCGACGGCGACCGGCCCGGCGAGGGTGGTGGGCGTCGCATCGCTGGGGGAGATCGTCGTCGTTCCCGGCGTGCTGTTCTCGTCGCCGCGTGTGCATCCCGCCAGTGCGATCGCAGCCGCGACCAGGAGCGCGAGTGGTCGGTGCACGGACGGCGACGCTACCGGGTCAGGGCGCCGGACGGTCGGCGACCCACGCGGTCTCGGCCTCGCCGATCGGGGTCGAGGGCGGGCCGTCGACGAACGGCCACAGCTCCTCGGCGATGCGGCGGTAGTTGCCGGTGGCCCGGAGCTCGCCGAGGAGCGCGTACAGGCCGAGGTTGATGCGCTGGATGAACACGAATGCCTTCGGCACGGTCGCGAACTGCGAGATCGGGCTCGTCCGGTCGAACGTGTGACGCACGATGTTGCTCGAGTACGCAGGCGTCCAGGTCATCTCGCGGTCGATCCGCACCGGTTCGTAGAACTGGCTGAAGTACTCCCCGACGGCGTCGGTGTCGACCGGTGCGTCGCGCCGGAGCATGCCGGCCTTCTCGACGATCGTGCGGAACTCGGCGGCGTCGTGGTCGACGGCGGCCGCCTTGACCATATGGGCGAAGGTGTTCATCTCGCCGGCCGTGAAGTGCTTGACGAGGCCGAAGTCGAGGAACGTCACGCGACCGTCGCCATGGAAGAGGTAGTTGCCGGGGTGGGGGTCGCCGTTGAATGCCCGCATGCGGTACAGGCTGCGGAACACGAACCGGAAGATCACCTCGCCTGCCAGGTCGCGCTCGCGCTGGTCCCAGGTGAGCAGCTCGTCCCACGTGTGACCGTTCACCAGCTCCGTCGTGAGGACGCGCTTGGTCGACAGCTCGTGCACGACCTCCGGCACACCGATGTACGGGTGGTCGCGGTAGAAGTCGACGAACGCCTGCTGGTTGCGCGCCTCGAGCTCGTAGTCGAGCTCCTCGGTGAGCCGCTCCTTGATCTCGGCGACCATCTCGTCGGGTTCCAGCCCGCCGAAGCCCTGCTTGAGGATCGTGCCGAGCAGGTCGGCGTTCCGCAGGTCGGACTCGATCGCATCGTCGACCCCGGGGTACTGCACCTTGACCGCCACCGGTCGCTCATCGCCGCTCGAGGGGTCGATCGCGATCGCCCGGTGCACCTGTCCGATCGACGCCGCGGCGATCGGTTCGGGGTCCCACTCGACGAACACGTCCGTCGGCGGACGACCGAGCTCCTCGGCGACCACGCCGGCCGCCAGCTCGGGCGACATCGGCGGCGCGTCCGTGCGGAGCTGGGCGAGCGCCATCCGCATCGGCTCGGGCAGGCCTTCGTCGAGGTAGCTCGCCATCTGGCCGAGCTTCATCAGCGCACCCTTCATGTGCCCGAGCTCCTCGGCGACGGCGGCGGCCGTCGTGAGCCGCCGTCGCTCGTCGAGCTCGACCCGCCGCTCGGCCGATGCGAACACCTTCCGAGCGGCCGTCGATGCGTGCGTCCCGGCGACCTTGGCACCCAACTTCGCCAACGCCGCCGTTCGCCCTGCTCGAGACCGCTTCAACACGACGGCCCAGGATACGGGCTCGGCTCGGTGGTCGGGCGTGGGCCGCGACGGTCGCGAGGTCAGCAGATCACGTGGAGCGTGAACCCGTCGTTGCCGATCATCGCAGCATGCGCCGCGGCGCCCGCGAAGTCCAGGGGATGGGTGAACGGACCCGGGTCTCGACTGCACCGACGATTCGGGCGCTCGGAACGCACGGGTCAGCCCTGGCCGCCGGCGGTCGCGAGTGCGCGGTGAAGTTGGGGGATGAACCGCTCGCGGGCGGCGACCACGGCGTCGTGCTCGGCGTCGACGCGATGAACCGTCGCGCCGGCGATCCACTCCCACAGCTTCACCTGGCGGCGCACCGGCACAACCTGATCGCGCATCGTGACCACGACCGCCGTCGGCGCGTCGACGTCGGTGATCCAGTCGGACGACGAGAACTCGCCGATCGCCCGGCCGGCCTCGAGGATCATCCGCCAGTCGTGTTGCGCCACCTGCTCCATCGCCCACGGCCCCCACGACTCGCTGCGACGTTGCAGGTACACCTGGTCGGTGATCCAGTCGCGCGCCTGGACCGGGGTGTAGCGCGCGAGGGCGGCGAGGCCGGTGAGCCCGATGAACGACAGGCGCTCCGGTCGGCGCCCGGCGAAGTAGGGCGCGGTCGCGCACAGCACCAACCCCCGCACGCGGTCGGGGTGGCGCCGCCACGCGAGCTGGGCGACCGCCCCGCCCATCGAGTAGCCGATCGGCACCACCTCGTCGATGCCGAGCGCGTCGGCCACGCGGATCACGTCGTCGGCGCAGTCCTCGAGCCGGAACGGTCGGCGCGTGCGCAGGCCTCGTCCGTGTCCACGCTGGTCGAACGCGATCACGCGGTAGCGCTCGGCCAGCGGTCCGTAACAGGTGAAGAAGTTGATGTCGGACGTCGCGGTCCAGCCGTGCAACAGGACCACCGCCGGCGCGCCCGGCGGGCCCCCGGTGTCACGCACGGGCAGCGTGCCCAGTTCGCCGAGGTCGACCTCGCCCGCACGCGGCAGCTCGGGACGCGGCGCAGCGCCCGCGAACGTGAGGTCGGTCGACCCGCCGTGCGGTTCGACGGTCAGATCGCCTCCACGTCGAGCACGCGCACCTTCAGCGCGCCGGTCGGCGCCTCGTAGGTGACCTCCTGGCCGGCCTCGGCTCCCTGCAGGGCGGCGCCGAGCGGGCTGGACGCGCTGATGATCTCGGCACCGTCGACCTGCTCTTCGAGGTGACCGACGACGTAGCGCTCGGCCATGTCGTCGCTGTCGCCGTCGTACACGATCGTGTAGACGAGCTGGTCATCGACGATCTCGGCGTTCTCGAGCATGTGCTCGAGCTGGCGGATCCGGCCCTCCAGGTGGCCCTGCTCGTCCTTGGCGGCGTGGTAGCCGGCGTTCTCCTTGAGATCGCCCTCCTCACGAGCCAACTCGATCTTCTCGGCGACCTCGATCCGGCCGCGCGTCGTCAGGTCGTCGAACTCGGCCTTGAGGCGGTCATAGGCGGCGCGGGAGAGCTTCTGGGTCGCCATAGACGGGTCAGCCTACCGATCGGTCTCCCGCCGGACGATCAGTCGTACGCGCGCAGCTCGACGGTGTTGCCGTCGGGGTCGGAGACGTACACCGATGTCGCCATGCCACGCGCGCCCCACCGCTGGACCGGCCCTTCGATGCGATCGAAATGGGGGTCGGTCGCGACCGATTCGACGTCGGCCCGGTCCACCACGAGGCAGAAGTGGTCGACGTTGTGGCCGGTGCGCGCGAGGTGCATGAGGTCGATGACGCAGCGCTCGTTCACCCGCACCGACGGGAACGGCACGTCGCCGGCCCGCCAGGCGTCGACCCGCTCGGGGGTCAGCCCGAGCCGCTCGGTGTACCACGCCAGCGCGAACTCGACGTCGGACACGTTCACGACGATGTGGTCGAGCTCGTGCACCTTCATGCTCCGACCGTACCCCGGTAGATTCGAATGTCTATGGCACATCGGATCGCAGTCATCGGTGGCGACGGCATCGGCCCGGAGGTCACCGCCGAGGCGCTCAAGGTCGTCCGGGCGGCCGGTGTCGACGTCGACACCACCGACTTCGACCTCGGCGGCGCCCGGTACCTGCGTGACGGGGAGATCCTCAGCGACGCGACGCTCGACGAGCTGCGGCGCTTCGACGCCATCCTGCTCGGCGCCGTCGGCACACCCGAGGTGCCGCCCGGCGTCATCGAGCGAGGCCTTCTGCTCAAGATGCGCTTCGAGCTCGACCTGTACGTCAACCAGCGCCCGTTCGACGGCACGGCGCCCGGCCACGATACGCCGCACGGTTTCGTCGTGATCCGCGAGAACACCGAGGGGCCGTACGTCGGCGAGGGCGGCGTGCTACGCAAGGGCACGCGCCACGAGGTCGCCACCCAGGGCTCGGTCAACACCCGGATGGGCGTCGAGCGCTGCATCCGGTACGCGTTCGAGCTCGCCGCGCGCCGGCGCCACCGGAACCACGTCACGCTCGTGCACAAGACGAACGTGCTGACGTTCGCCGGCGACCTCTGGCAGCGAACCTTCGACGAGGTCGCAGCCGAGTTCCCGGATGCCGGCACCGCGTACCACCACGTCGACGCGGCGTGCATCTACTTCGTCCAGGACCCGCACCGCTACGACGTGATCGTGACCGACAACCTGTTCGGCGACATCCTCACCGATCTCGGGGGTGCGATCTCGGGCGGCATCGGGTTGGCCTCGTCGGCCAACCTGAACCCGGCTCGCACCGGCCCGTCGATGTTCGAACCGGTGCACGGCTCGGCTCCCGACATCGCCGGCAAGAACCTGGCAAACCCGACCGCCGCCGTCCTGTCGGCCGCGCTGATGCTCGACTTCCTCGGGGAGCAAACGGCTGCGGGCCGCATCCGAGACGCGTGCGATGCTGTGGCCCATCTGACCGGATCCACCACCGAGATCGGCGACGCGATCTCGTCCAAGCTCTGAGAGGACGATGGTGACGATGAGCACCGACCCCTTCACCGCCCCGTTCGGCTCGCTGTTCGGCGACCAGATGACGATCGCCCGGCTCGTGGACGGCGGGTACACCTACGGTGGCAGCGCGCAGCCGCTCGAGCACTTCTCGCTGCATCCGGCGACCCACGTATTCCACTACGGCAGCGCTTGCTTCGAGGGGCTGAAGGCGCACCGTCAGGTCGACGGATCGTTGGCGATCTTCCGGCTCGACGACCATGTCGAGCGGATGCGCCAGAGCGTCGCCCGGCTGCGCATGCCGGTGCCCGACGCCGAGCTGATCCGGCGCATGATCGTCGACGCCGTCGAGGCCAATGCGTCGTTCGCGCCCGACAGCCCGGGTTCGCTCTACATCCGCCCCACGTACATCGGCACTGCGCCCAACATCGGTGCCGCCGCGGCTCCGAGCGACACGGCGACGCTGTACGTGATCTGCTCACCGGTCGGCGACTACTTCAAGGGCGGCGTCCGCCCGCTCACCGTCTACGTCGAGACCAAGACCCCCCGGACGACGCCCCAGTTCGGCATGGTCAAGAGCGGCGCCAACTACGTGATGGCGCTCGGCCCGACGCTCGACGCCAAGCGCGACCACGGCGCTGATCAGGTGCTGTTCGCCACCGGCGACGACGTCACCGAGACCGGGGCGTCGAACTTCTTCTTCTGCGACGACGAGCGGGTCGTCACCCGCGAGCTCGACGAGTCGTTCCTCCACGGCGTCACCCGCGACTCGATCCTGAAGATCGCCGCGAGCGCCGGTTACGAGGCCGAGGAGCGCAAGCTGAGCGTCGGCGAGCTCGTCGAATGGGCCGAGCGCGCGGGCGAACTGTTCCTGTCGGGCACGGCGGCCGTCGTGGCCCCGGTCGGCACCGTCATCGTCGGCGACTCGAAGGTGACCGTCGGCGACGGTCAGCCGGGCCCCAACACCCTCAAGCTGCGCGAGGCGCTGACGTCGGTGCAGATCGGCGCCGCCCCCGACCCGCACGGTTGGCGCACCACCGTCGCCGGCTGACGCTCACAGCTCGGCTCGTTTCGCCCACCGGCTCGCGAACCGCCGAGCCCGCGCGCCACCACGACGGTCGCTCAGGCGCGCAGCGCCGTCGACATCTTGGTCAACAGACCCAGGCTCGGTTCGTTCGCGACGAGCACCCAGTTCTGCGCGAGGACCTCATCGGGGTGGAACAGCTCACCGGAGAGGTTGTGACCGATCCGGCGCTCGTAGACGCGCGTGAGCTCCGGGTTGTGCGAGTCCATCGGGAACATGATCGGGCGTCCATCGTCGTCGAGCTCGGGTGTCCACGTCGGCTCACCGCCCGCGCCGGTGTCGACGATCGACATGAAGTTCACCTGGAGGTACTCGAAGAAGAGACCACCGTCGTAGGGCCCGCTCGCGAGGAGGACCGGGAGGAGGTGCTTGTCGGCGGGGTCGCCGCCGGTCACCTCGGTGGGAAGCCGCATCGTGATGTATGCGTCGAGGGTCGGCGTGTCGGGGTTCGTGATCTTCAGGTCGGCCATGGAGTCCGGGCTGTCCGGGGCGGGCCATCCGACGTCGGGGAGGACGATCTCCTCGGCCGTGGTGTGGTACCCGATCAGCTCGTACAGCTCGCGCCGTCGGACCGGATTGTTCTTGCTGAACAAGTGGAAGCACTCGTGCAGGATCACGTTCTGCAGGTAGGTCGTGCTGCCGCCGGGGTGCAGCGGGTCGCCAAACGATGCCGGTGCCTCGAGGCTCGCCACCATGTTCGCCGGGAGCACGATGACGTCTCGCCGTCGGGTATATGCCGCGTAGCCCTCCTCCTGGCCCGTGGTCTTCACCAGATGGATGGGCGAGGGGAGGTCGAACGTGAACCGCTCGAGCAGCCCGCCCATCGCCTCGACGATCGCCCGCAAGCGGTCGATCTCGGTCGGCTGCCACGCGACGACCTGCGCGCCGACGTATTCGAGGTAGGTGCGTTCGTCGACGTGGGCGACCGTCGCCCGGAGGTTCAGGCGGGCCTGGCGATCGAAGCGCGACTGGTTCTCGACGAACGAGTCGCGTGCTCGCAGCAGCGCGCGGCCGTGCTCGACCGACGTGGCGAGCACCGCACCCGCGTTCGGCAGCCCGCCCAGCTCGATGTCTCGTTCGCTCACCATCCGACCCTCCGCCGACGGCACCCTTCCCCCGCTTTCTACCGGCGCCTACAGTGGGCTGTCGAGCGCGAGGGGCGCGCTCGGCGGCAACTCGAAGGAAAGGGGCGGAATTCCGTGGGGATCTTCCACTACCCGCGCATCCACGTGTTCGGGACACAGCTGGTGAACGCGGGGACGGCCAACAACGACTCGATCGGACCCGGGACCGAGATCAGCGTCACCAGCGACTCGCAGCGGGTCCAGCCCGTGCTCGGCGGTCGGACGCCCGAGCAGTTCCGGAGTTGGCTGATCGGGCTCGACCAGTCGGATCCGCCGCTCTTGCGCTGCCAGTGGAACTACTACGGCGACATGTCGCTGCGGTTCCTCGACGTCCGCGTCGTGTCGGTGCAACACGAGCCCGACCGGATCGAGACCGACCCGGACGCCGACGCGCTCATCGGCTCCCACGTCCACCTCGACAACGCGGTGGTGTGCGACAACGATCCAGAGGGGTTCAACACCACCCAGATCTTCGCCGACTCGCTCACGATCCGGTCCGGTCCGGACCGCCGCGCGTTCGGCGGCACCGGGATCTTCGTGAGCCGCCGACCGACCCGCGCCGTCACGCGCTTCCTGAACTGGTCGCGCAACGTCTCGTTCCACGGCGTGCTCGGCGCGAACACCAGCGGTGGCGCCGCCGGTGCGTCGGCGGGCTTCCAATGCTCGTTCGAGATCGCTCGCGACGACCTCGTCGATCGGCCCGATCCGGCGATCGACCAGTTCGAGCACCACTTCATCGCCACGGACGAGTCGCCCACGATCCAGCGTCTCGTCGACATGCTGCGCCGGCAAGGCGGGCCGCGACCGATGCGCGGCCTCACCTTCCGGTACAACCTCCACCTCGCCTACCCGTCCCACACGGACTCTGATCTGGCACGGCGATTCGCAGCCGGGGAGCGAACGGAGAACCCTGCCGTCGGCGTTGTCAGCGGCACGATCGCGCCATGGTTCGTCGGCGAGCCGGAGTCGGCGACGGCCGGTCGGGCGATGAACCCGACGAAGCCGTACCCGAACCCGTACACGAGGAGTCGGCCCTACTACCTCGCGCCCGCCGTGGCGCACGTCGACGAAGCGCGCAAGGTGCTCTCGATCGACCTGTCGAGCACGCTGCCCGCCGACGGCAAGGACGGTTATCCCTTCGATCTCGGCGCGATCACCGTCGGTGCTCGCAGGCCGACCGAGCCGGCCGCCGACCCGAACGACAACCATCACGAGATCCACGTCATCGGCACGATCGACCCCGACCGCGATCGAGCACGCGCCTGCAGCTACCTCTACGACCTCGACTACTCGCACCTCTCCGACAAGGAGCAGCGTCGCCTGGAGGGCGACCGCCGAGAGCTGGTGCTCGACACGGCGCTCGCCGGCGTGCTGCTGTTCGAGACCGAGCACCAGGTCCTCCTCGACAGCGAGTGCAACTATCTCGAGGATCTCGCACCCGGACAGTCGTGGCGCTCTGCGATCCCGCCGCTGCGATCGCCGAGCACGCCGACACCCATGCAGGGCAGGTCCCCGATCGTGATCCATCGTCGTGGCCGCCCGGTCACGGGGCCGGTCCGGTTCACCGTCGAGCAGTGGCGGACGACGCCGTCGGGTGATCCGGCGAACTTCGGCTTCTACCAGTACCCGATCAAGATCCACAGCGCGGCCGAGGTCGTGACCGTGAACGAGGGCTGGGGCACGGTCGACCTGATCCCCGCGACCAGCGGCCCGGGGCTCCGGCTGTTCCGCTTCGTGCCGTCGACCTTCTGGCCCCAGGACCGGTCTCCCGATGTGTTCTCCTGGCTCATCTGCGCCGAGTTCTACGCCACGACACGCGTCCTGCCCCACGACGACTACGGTGCGATCCTCCAACGCGGGCCGACATTCGCCGATGTCTACGAGCACGTGTTCATGTACTACGACCTGCTGATGCCGGCGATGAACGTGCGGCTGCCGATGGACGATCCGAGCGTCTGGGAGACGCCGACGGCCGCGCGCTACCTGAAGCGGGTGATCGACCCAGCGCTCTGGGAGTCGACGCGCTACATGCCGCGCACCCGGGACCTGTCGGCCCCACGCCGCGAGCTGCTGAACGCGTTCTGCGATGCGGTCATCGCGCGGCACGGAGCCCACCAGAGGGAGGGAACCTGATGCGCCCGCTCGGACTTCGTCGCGATCGGGCGGGAGGGTTCGCCGCCGCCGACTTCTCCGATCCGTACCTGCAGCTCGTCCACCTGCTGACGCAGGCCGCCGGTCTCGAGCATTCGCTGATGGCCGCGTACCTGTACGCCGGCTGGTCGCTCAGGCCGGCCTACCGCGACGTGCGCGGTTCGGTCGACGGCGCCGATTTCGGGCTCCACCGGCTCGACGCCGACGTCGCGGCCGACCTCGAGGACCAGCACACCATGCTCGACGTCGCGATCGAGGAGATGCAGCACCTCGGTCTCGTCAACGGGCTGCTCTGCGATCTCGGCGCAGCGCCGGTGCTGACCCCGCACACCTTCCCGATGAGCGCGGACATCTATCCGTTCGCGATCGAGCTGCGCCCGCTCACTCGGCCGGTTGCGGCGACGTTCCTCTGGGTCGAGGCCGAGTCGGTCAAGTTCTCCGGGACCGGTCCGGGTGAGGAGCCGCTGTGGTTCCGACAGCTCGTCGCCGAGGTCCTCGGCCAGCTCCCGGACCCGATCGATCGCGAACCCGTGTCGCATCTCGGCAGCCTGTACCACGCGATCCTGAGGGCCACCCAGCGAGTCGCCGACGACGCCCCGGCCTTCCTCGATCCGAAGATCGACTGGCAGGCGTGGGTGCACCGGATGGACTGGATCCTCGGTCAGGGGGAGATCGCGCACTACCGGTTCTTCCGGAGCATCTTCACGGGCGCCGTCTTCGACGGGGACGCCGACGGCGGCGTGTGGTCCGATCCGGCCGCGCCCACCTACCCGGCGCGTCAGCTGCTCCGCGGGTCGGGGTGGGAGCATGCGCCGGACCGGATCGTGTCGCGCGACGCGCGGCGGCTCGCCTGGCTGGGTGATCTGCACTACTGGCTGATCCTGGGGCTGCTCGACGCGTCCTATCGCGGCGCCTCGCTCGTCGGCCGGTACCGCGCGATCGGGCAGATGACCCGCTGCCTCTGGTCGATCGGCGTCGAGCTCGCGGACACGCACGAGGTCGGCTTCCCGTTCGACCCGTTGGGCCCTGGCTACCAGTACGGCAAGGACCCGGCCGCGGCGCGCCACGTGCTGATCCGAATGGCGATCGAGGCGCACGCCGTCGAGCGGGAGCTCGCATCCGCCGGCCTGTTGCCCGACGACTACGCAGCGGGCGCGATCGCCGAGGTGTTGGCGGAGCTGGAGAGCGAGGCGGACTCAGCCCGACCCGCCCATCCCTGACTGCGTTCGCCCGAACGCCGGTGCGGTCAGCTGGCCAGGGCCGCCGCCTCGGTCTCCAGCTGCGCGATCAGCTCGTCGGGAAGCTCGCCCTCGTGCGCGAAGGTGATGCCGACCACGGCCCGCACGGTGTCGTCGACGACGACCGGAATCGCAACCGCAGCGGCGCCGCCGGCCTCGCGGGCAGCCGGGTTGAAGGGCCCGTCGTCAGTTTGGAGGTTGCACGTCTGGACGGGTCGCTGCGCGACCTGCGCCGCGCCCGCCATGCCCTTGCCGTGCGGCACGTGACGGACGATCTCGAGCAATCGCGGTGGGATGTTCGCCGCCGCCGTCAGCTCGAGGTCGCCGTCGACCTGCACGTGGACGGTGCCGGCGACACCGTCGTGGCGCGCGAGGAATCCGTCGAGCCACCGCTGGTGGTCGGCGCTCATGCCCCGGACTTGGTCGACAGGTTGTAGTTGGCCCGGAACTGGGTGACGAGATCGCTGCCGTCGACGAACCACAGCGTGTGGTCGAAGTGGTTGACGAACTTCAGCTGCGAGTCGGTCAGCGTTCCCTGCTCGACGCCGATGACGTGAACGGTGTCGCCGCTGCAGCCCCAGTAGTGGTCGGGCACGAACGACGAGTCGTGCTGTTGGGTCATGAGGTCGGAGAAGAACTGCTTGACGCCGTCGTGTCCGCGGTAGGCGCCGACCGCCAGCGCGAAGTCGGGACCATAGCTGTCCCAGAGGATGTCCGGATCGAGCAGCTCCAAGATGCCGGGGATGTCGTGGTGGTTGAAGCGGTCGTACAGGCGCTTCGCGATGTCGACGTGATCGGTGCCCATTGGTGTCTGACCTCCAGTGATGGTGCTGGTGATGGTGATGGTGATGGTGCTGGTGCTGGTGATGTGAGCGTCGCTGCGGCGTCTCAGGTCGCGGAGTTCCGTAGGGCGGCGAGGGCTGCTTCGGTTCGGGCGATCATCGGGCCCGAGCGCACGCGGTGGTGCAGCCGGAGCGCCGACCGGTAGTGGTCGACGGCGCCGACACGGTCGCCGGACACCGCGGCGAGTGCGCCGAGGTAGTGGTCGACCGCCCCGTACCAGGTCGACCCGGCGTCCGCATAGCGGCCGCTGTGCGGACGCAGCAGCGCCGAGAGCGCCTCCGCGTTCTCGGCGTCTCCGCTGGCCGCCGCACCGAGCGCGGTGAAGCACAGCGCGACGACCTGCGTGAAGTCGGGGGGGAACTCGAATTCGGTTGCCGCGAGCGCCTGGAGCTCGGCGTGTGCGGCATCGGGCCGGCCGAGCTCGGCGTTGAGCGCCACCCGCAGGGCGCGGAACGCCGGAACCGCCGGATTCCGTTCGACGGCAGCGTCGACGTCCCCTTCGAGCCCGTGCAGCGTCTGGCGGTGGAAGCCGATGCAGAAGGCTTGCGCGGCGCGGTACGACATGTAGTCGGCCCGACCGGCGCGTTGCGCCAGCGCGGCCCCCTCCGCGGCGGTGGCCTCAGCCTCGTCGAGTCGACCCTCGATGATCTGGGCCTTGGCTCGGCACACCGATGCGAACCAGCGCAGGCGAGGCTCGCCGAGCGTCTGCGCCAGCTCGTGGGCGTGCTCGAGCCGCGCGAGGGCGGCGTCGAGCTCGCCGGCCTCGAGCATCACCAGGGTGCCGTTGGCGGCGGCGAGGAAGCCGAGGTACTGGTCGTTGAGCTCGGTCGCGATCGCCTCCAGATCCTCGACGAGGTGGAGCCGCGCGTCGTGGGTTCGCGCCGTCCACAGCGTCGGGTATCGCAGGGCGAGCACCCGGCCGAGCGTCTCGGGTGACCCGGACCGTTGCGCGAGATCGAGCGCCCGGTTGGCCTCGGCGAGCTTCCGGTCGGTGTCGCCGAACATCAGCTCGAGCGCCAGTTCGGCGTGCAGGCGAGCGCGCACCGAGAGCGACAGGTCCTCGCTGTGCTCGATCGCGTCCTCGAGCAGGCCGGTCCGGCCGGTGTCGACCTGACCGAACAGGCCGAGCACGGCGAGCTCCTTGGCGAGCGCCGCATGCGCGAGACGCTCGTGATCGCCGAGCTCGCGTGCGATCGCTGCCGCCTCGCCGGCGGCGGGCTCGGGGTCGTGGCCGGCGTGGCTCTGGGCGCGCGCGAGCGCGATGTACAGATCGGCGCGAATCGTCGGTTCGAGTCCGCCCCCGATCTCGATGGCTCTGCTGAAGTAGTCCACCGCCTCGGAGAAGGCGAGCTGGTCGACGGCTTGATGGCCGGCGCGGGCGATGATGTCGACCGCGCGGCCGGTGTCCGCTCGGGGCGCGGCTGCGCTGTAGTGGTACGCGAGCTCCCCCAGGACGGCATCGAGGTTCGCGGCGTTCTCCCGCTCGATCGCATTCGCGACCCGGAGGTGGACGTCGGCGCGCCGGGTTGCGCTGAGGCCCTGCAGCAAGCTCTCGACGACGAGCTGGTGGACGAAGCGGTACCGGCCGACGCCTCGCTCTTCGAGGAGCTTCGCGTCCAGCGCCTCGTCGGCCAGCTCGATCAGATCGCGTTCGTCGCCCATCACGGCCGTGAGTCGTTCGAGGGAGAACTCCCGACCGATCACCGCTGCGGTGGCGAGCATCTCGGCGGTCTCCCGTCGCAGGCGGCCCACACGTCGGCGAAGGACCTCGGCGATCGTGGACGGGAGCGGCGGCATCGACACGACCCCGCCGGAGTCGAGCGCCGCATCGTCGAGATGGCGAACCAGTTCACCGGCGAGGAACGGGTTGCCCTCGGAGTGCTGGTGGATCATCGTCGCGAGTGCGTCGAGGCTGGCGGACATCACACCGATCGAGACGATCAGTCGGCGGAGCGCCTCGGCGTCGAGGCCCTTGAGCGCGATGGCGGACACGCGCGGCAGTCGGTGCAAGTCGGCGATCACACCGGCCACGGCGGGGTTCGCGGAGAGGTCGGTGTCTCGGTAGGTGACCGCCACCATGACCGGGCTCGACGTCAGCTCGGTGCACAGGTGACGGATCAGGATCGCGGTCTGCGGCTCGGCCCAGTGGAAGTCGTCGATCACGAGCATCACCGGCTGCCTCGCGGCGACGGCCTGGATCCACGAGGTGATCGCGGCGGCGAGTCGATACTGCTCGGTGCCAGGATCCGCTCGGATCGGGGGTGGCAGCGGGCCCACGATCTCGGTGAGGTCGGGGACGATGCGGGTCAGCTCGCCGGGTGAGTCGCCGAGGTCGGGGGACCCTGAGCCCTCGGCGTGGAACCGGACGTAGTGGACCAGCGCCTCGACGAACGGCTGGTACGGACCGCCGAGCCCTTCCTCGATCCGACCCGCGAGCACGACGGCGCCCCCCTCGCTGGCCTCCCGTGCGAGCTCGGTGAGCAGCCTCGTCTTCCCGACGCCCGGTTCTCCGCTGACGAGCACGACCGAAGCCGCCCCGGCGACGGTGCGCTTCCAGGCGTTGCGAGCGGTCGCCATCTCGTCGATCCGGCCGCACAGCTCGGTCGGCTGCTCGGCGCTCAGGAACGACTGCAACGGTGGTGTCCCACGGTCGGCCGCAACCGTAGGCCAGTCGACGCGCAGGGTCTCGACCGGCCCGGCGAGCCCCTTCAGCTCGACGGGGCCCAGGTCGACGGTCTCGACGTCGAACCGGCTGCCGGCGAGCAGCTTGACGATGGCGGTGGTGAGGATCTCGCCTGCCTGGCAACGGTCGCAGAGCCGTGCGGCCTGGACGACCGGCAGTCCGTGACGGTCGCCCCCCTCACGGACGATGTCGCCGGCGGCGACTCCGACGCGAACGTGCATCGGCGGATCGGCCGGGGCTGATCGGTTGCGGCGACTGAACGCCTGCTGGATCGCGACGGCGGCGTTGAGTGCGTCCGACGCACTGGCGAACACGGCCATGTAACCGTCGCCGAGCGACTTGACCACCTGCCCGTCGAACGCGGTGATCCCGTCCGTCACGAGGACGTCGTGCACGCGGCGTAGGCGATCGGCCATCTCGTCGCCGAGCGCGCTGCGCATCTCGGTGCTCCCGACGAGGTCGGTGAACACGATCGTCGCGGTCTCGACCGACGAGTCGCTCATGATGCCAGCCGCAGCACGGCCCGGCTCAGCGGCCACGCCAGCGCCACGACCACCACGGTGCTGAGGGCGACGACGAGCCCGGTCGGCCCCGCGGTGAAACCGTGTCCGATCAGCGAATACGCGACGGCCGGTGCGGTCGCGCCCAGCCCGGCAGCGGGCACGAACACGGCGACGGGCAGGCGACGCGCGCCCGCCGCCAGGGCCGTGGTCTCGGCCGCCACCGGAATCGGTCGAGTGAGGATCACGGCGAGGACGGCTCGCTGCCGCGTCGACTCGACGAGCCAGGCGCCGTGATCGACGAACCACGTCGGCAGCGCACGCGACCCCCAGCGACCGAGTGCGTAGCCGGCGAACGCTGCACCGGTGAGCCCGATCGTGGACGCCGCGATGGCCGGGCCGAGCCCCGCGGTCGCCCCCAGCGCGATCATCACCGCACTCGACGGCACCGGCGCGACGGCATCGAGGATCAACACCGCGATCGCGATCGCCAGGGCGAGCCGGCTGGTCTCGAGCACCTCGATGGGGTCGAGGACCTGGGCAGGCAGCACGATCCAGAGCAGGCCGGCGAGCGCGAGCACGACCACGGCCCCGCCGGCGAGCGCGACGGCGTCGCCCGGGCGCGACGATCGGCGGGCTGCGTCTCCGCGCGCCACGTCCCCGCCGGGTTCCCCTCCCATGTCCGGGAGCTTAGACCAGGGGATCTGAAGCGTGACCAGGGGCTCGACGGCTTCTCGTCGTCACTCGTGGCTCGCGGCGTCCCGCCGGCGGACGGCCATCGCGGCCAATGCCTCGAACACCATGCGGTGGGCGACGTTCACGGTCAGGTCGCTCACGTCATACGCGGGAGCGACCTCGACGACGTCCATGCCGACGACGTCGTGCTCGAGCGCGAGCTGGCGGACGACGCGCAGCAGGTCGAACGGCGCCAGACCACCCGGTTCGGGCGTGCCGGTGCCGGGCGCGAACGCCGGGTCGAGGCTGTCGACGTCGAGGCTGATGTACAGCTTGTCGGCCTTTGCCAGCGCCTCGGCGATCGCGTCAGCCATGACCGCCTTGATCCCGCGATCCCAGATCTCCTGCATCGTGTGCCACACCATGCGCTGCTCGCGCATCCACTCGAACACCTCGGCGGGCGGCCAGTAGCCGCGCAGACCGATCTGCACGAAGCGGTCGCCCGGGACGGCGCCCGATTCGATCAGCCGCCGGATCGGCGTGCCGTGGCTCGCCAGGTTGCCGTCGATGATGTCCGCGGTGTCGGCGTGGGCGTCGAAGTGCACGACGCCGACGTTGCCGTGGCCGTGGACGTCGGCGACCGCCGTCGCCGCCGGCCACGTGATCGAGTGGTCGCCGCCCAGCACGATCGGGACGATGCCGCGGCTGGCGACGTCGTGCACGCGCGTGCGGATGTTGGCGTGGCTCGCTTCGGTCTGCCCATGGGGGCAGTAGGCATCGCCGTAGTCGACGACCTCGAGGTGCTCGAAGATCTCGATCTCCAGGTCGAGGTGGTACGTGCCCGCCTCGTACACCTGCGACCGGATCGCCCGCGGCCCGAACCGGGCGCCGGGTCGATTGGTCGTGGCGACGTCGAAGGGTGCGCCGACGATCGCGACGTCGGGCTTCCACGCGTCGAGCTGGTCGGGGTCGGTGAGGAACGGCCGCTGCCCGAACGTCGCCAGCCCGCCGAACACGTACCCGAGCTCGAGTTGCTCGTGCATGCCGGGGGAGAGGTCGCGGCGCGGTTGGTCGTCCATCAGCCGGCCACGGTAGTCGGGGCGGCCGGCGTTTGCGGCCGCGCGGAGGTGGGCACCGTCGTGCCATGTCGAACGATTCGGAACGACTGGACGGCGAGGTGCTCGGCGAGCACGTCGGTGACGACGGACTGCCCGGCGTTGGCGGCTATCCGCCCGACTCCGCCCGCGGCGTCAACGACCCGAACCTCGTCGCCGACGACGACGTGGCGATGCGGGAGGCCAGGCACCGGAGCGAACCGTTCGAGCGAGTCCTGCCGGCCGAGCCCGACGCCACCGACGGCGACGACGCGCCGATCCCCGCGGCGGTCGCGGCGGTCCGGATCCGCGTGGCCTGACGTTCGGACCGCCGCGGCCGGTGCGGCGAGCGGGCCGGGGCCGAAAAGCAGAGTGGCCCCGGGGGATGCGGCCGGCGAGCCGGCGCACCCACCCGGGGCTACCCGAAAGGTGGAGCGATCCACCACCGGTCGATCTGTGGGCGTTAGCCTGCATCTCGACCTGACACATCGCCCGTCGTCTCCCCGAGGGGATTCGGCGGGCGATGCCCTTTTTCGGCCGGTCGGCCGGCGAACCGACCCCGTACCGTTCGACATGTCCCACCGGGCGGACCCGGCGGCACGTGCCGCCCCGACCTCGCAGGCCGGCCGAAACCGACCTCCGTTGCCGGAGTCGGAGCCCGGTCTGCCGGTTGCCCGGCTCCGTTGCCCCTCGGCGCCAACATCGGTCACCCGATGACGGTGCCCCCCGACCTCGCAGGCCGGCCGAAACCGACCTCCGTTGCCGGAGATGACCCCGACCACACAGGCCGGCCGAAACCGACCTCCGTCGCCGGAGCTGGAGCCCGGTCTGCCGGTTGCCCGGCCCCGTTGCCCCCGGCGCCGTTCACGCTGACCCGGTCTCCCGTGCCATCGCACTGACGCCGTTCGAACCGTGGCCTCCGAGGGCAGTTGGGGTGCCCCCGGCGATCTCGGCCCGAACACCCCGAGGTTCGTCACCTCCGGTTGCCCGGCGGCTCGGTGCCTCGAAGCGTGGTGGCTTCTCGCCCCGTCCGGAGCCGCTCTCGCCTCGTGGGTCGGGCCCGTTTTCCGAGACGGTCGGCCCGAAGGCCTTGCATCTCAGACTCGGTCTCTCGACCCCGGTCGGCGTGCGCTCTCCGGTACGAGTGAACACTCTCGCGAACACGAAACACCAGGTCAAGAGGTATTTTCGAATCCCCAGGGTTATCCCCGGAACTTTTCCTCAATCCCCAAGATTTCTCCGTTCGTCCACCTCGACTCCACAACCTTGTCCCCAGGAACGGGCGAATCCGTCGCCGGATGGGCCGCCCGGTTTGACGTTCGCCCCCGCAGCCGCTTGAATGGTCGCCGATGCGCCGCCACCTCGCGATCGTCATTCCCGAGATCATCATTCCGTAGAGCACGTGGGTCGTCCCACGTGCTCGTGCCAAGCCGCCCGCCGGGCGGCTTTTTTGATGCCCGAACAAGGACCCGAACCATGACCGACCGAACGACCGTCGAGATCTTCGACACGACGCTGCGCGACGGCCTCCAAGTGGAGGGCGTGTCGGCCACCGTCGAGGACAAGCTGCGCATCGCCGAGCAGCTCGACTACCTCGGCGTCCACTTCATCGAGGGCGGCTGGCCGGGCGCCAACCCGAAGGACATCGAGTTCTTCGCCCGCGCCGCCGAGGAGCTCGACCTCACGACGTCGACGTTCGTGGCGTTCGGATCGACGCGCCGACCCCGCGGCAAGGTCGACGAGGACCAGACGCTGCAGCACCTGCTCGACGCGAACACCACGGCCGTCTGCATCGTGGCCAAGAGCTCCGACTACCACGTGACACAGGCCCTCAAGACGACCCTCGACGAGGGTGCGGCGATGATCTCGGACTCGGTCGAGTTCCTGCGCGGTCACGGGCGACGGGTGCTCGTCGACATGGAGCACTTCTTCGACGGCTTCAAGGAGAACCCGGAGTTCTCGTTCCGGGCGCTCGAGGCGGCCGTCGTGCAGGGGGCGAGCCACGTCGTGCTCTGCGACACGAACGGCGGTTCGCTGCCCCACGAGATCGAGGAGATCGTCGGCAAGGTGCACGACCACGTCGGCAACGACGTGATCATCGGCATCCACTGCCACGACGACACCGGGTGCGCCGTCGCCAACTCGATGGCCGCCGTGCGCGGGGGTGCGCGGCACGTGCAGGGCACCCTCAACGGGCTGGGCGAGCGGACCGGCAACGCCAACCTCACGTCGATCATCCCGAACCTGCAGTTGAAGCAGGACTACGGCTGCCTGCCGGAGGGACGCATGGAGCGGCTCACGATCGTGTCCCACCGGATCGCCGAGACCCTCAACCGGGCGGTCAATCCGCAGGCGCCATACGTCGGCTCCTCGGCCTTCGCCCACAAGGCCGGCCTCCACGTCAGCGCGATCGTGCGGGCGAAGGACGCCTACGAGCACGTCGACCCGGCGCTCGTCGGCAACGACACCCGGTTCGTCGTGTCCGAGATGGCCGGCAAGGCGACGATCCAGCTGAAGGCCGACGATCTCGGCCTCGAGCTCGACGGCCCGACGGTGCTCGCGGTGATCGACGAGCTCAAGCGGCTGGAGCACGAGGGCTACCACTTCGAGGCTGCCGACGCGTCGCTCGAGCTGCTGATGCGGCGGGCGACCGGCTGGGAGCAGCCGTACTTCCGCGTCGAGTCGATGCGGGTGATCACCGACGAGCTGTCGACGGGCGAGTTCAACACCGAGGCCACGGTCAAGGTCTGGGTCGGCGACGAGCGCTACGTGTTCACGTCGGAGGGCAACGGCCCGGTGAACGCGATCGACACCGCCCTGCGCCGCGCCGTGCAGAAGGCGTACCCCCACCTCGCCAACATCCACCTCACCGACTACAAGGTCCGGATCCTCGACGGTGGTCAGGCGACCGGTGCGGTCACCCGTGTGCTGCTCTCGGCGACCGACGGCGAGCGCGACTGGACCACGATCGGGGTGAGCGCCAACATCATCGAGGCGTCGTGGCGCGCCCTCGAGGAGAGCATCGTGTACGGGCTCCTCCACGCTCCGGCGCCCACCTGAGCCGCTGGGTCGGCCGACTCCACCCGGCTACCATCCTCGCCGATGGCCGCTCCCAAGACCGCCCGCGCCGACGACTCGCAGCACTACTCGTCGCCCGACGTCGTCCCGGCGCCTTGGACGCCCGAGCGGCCCGGCGTGGTCGACGGGTTGCAGCCGACCGGTCCGCTGCTGGGCGCTCCCGGGCCCGATCAGGGCTACGCGCTCGTCCTCGCGCGCCGGCTGGCCCCCAAGATCAAGCTGCTGGGCCGTGAGCGGCTCGACGATGCGATCCGAGGGTGCGTCGGCATCGCGCTCCGGCGCGCCTCGATGTTCAGCCGAGCGCCGGTGATCCACGACGTCACGATGGCGTTCACGATGTGGGGGTGGTTCGACGCCGACCCGCCCGGTGACCTCATCGGCCGCCGGCCCCAGCTCTTCGAGGGTGTCGGCGACGTGAACCACCACTACGCGGAAGCCCGGCTGCTCGCCGACCTCGTGCCCGAGGCGACCCTGCGCATGACGCCGGCCGAGGTCGAGGCGGCCTACCCGTCCCGCTGGCGTGAGCTGACCGGGGCCTAGCTACGGTCGGCGCCATGCACATCGGCGCCCTCATCTTCCCGACCGACCGCACGATCCGCCCCGACGAGCTGGCCCGCGAGCTCGAGGAGCGCGGGTACGAGTCGTTCTGGGTCGCAGAGCACACCCACATCCCGCTCAGCCGCCGCACGCCGTACCCCGGCGGCGGCGACCTCCCCGACATGTACTGGCGCACGATGGACCCCTTCGTCGTGCTGACCGCGGCGGCGATGGCGACCGAGCGCCTGAAGGTCGGAACCGGGATCTGTCTCGTCAACCAGCACCACCACATCAACCTCGCCAAGCAGACGGCGTCGCTCGACCTGTTGTCGGAGGGTCGGTTCCTGTTCGGCATCGGTGTGGGCTGGAACGAGGACGAGATGGAGCATCACGGCGCCGACCCGGCCAAGCGGCGCAGCCTCGCCCGCGAACGGGTCCTCGCCACCAAGGAGCTGTGGACCGCGGAGGCCGCCGAGTTCCACGGCGAGTTCGTCGACTTCTCGCCGAGCGTGTCCTACCCCAAACCGGTCACCCGGCCGCACCCACCCGTGATCATGGGCGGCGCGGGCGGACCCGTCACGTTCCGGCACGTCGTCGAGTACTGCGACGGCTGGATGCCGATCCACGGACGGGGCGACCCACTGGCGAAGCTGCCGCTCCTCCACCAGATGTGCGAGGAGGCGGGCCGCGATCCGGCCTCGATCGAGATCGGCATCTACGGCTGCCCGATGCGCCTCGCCGACGTCGAGCGGTATCGGGCGGCCGGCGTCGACCGGGTCGTCTTCTGGCTGCCCGCCGACGACCCGCACAAGGTGCTCAGCTCGGCCGACCACGGCGCGTCGCTGATGGTCTGATCAGCCGGCGTGGGCGCGCAGGTCGTCGAGGGTGACGAACTCGAGCGCCGACAGGTGGGTGCTCTCGAGCACCACGGGGCAGGCCCGCCCAGCCGCGAGCGCCTCGGCCCATCGGGCGGCGCACACGCACCACTGGTCCCCGTCGCGCAGGCCGGCGAAGCCGTAGTGGGGCATCGGCGTCGAGAGGTCGTTCCCGGCCGCCTTGGAGAACTCGAGGAAGTCGTCGGTGACGCGGCAGCACACGACGTGCATTCCGGGGTCGTCGCCGCGGTTCTCGCAGCAGCCCGTGCGGTAGTAGCCCGTCAACGGGTCGTACGAGCACGGTTGGAGCTCGCCGCCGAGCACATTGAGCTGCTGCATCTCATCATCTGAGCACGTACGATCGCTCCGTGTCGCAACCGACCCCCGACCCGCCTGATCCCGCCCCGCTCGTCGGCGTGGTGATGGGCTCGGCGAGCGACTGGCCGACGATGGCGAAGGCGGTCGAGGTGCTCGCGCGGTTCGGCGTCGCCCACGAGGCGCGGGTCGTGTCGGCCCATCGGATGCCCGACGAGATGTTCGCCTATGCCGAGACCGCCGCCGAGCGAGGTCTGCGTGCCATCATCGCCGGCGCCGGGGGCGCGGCCCACCTGCCCGGCATGCTGTCGGCCAAGACGATCGTGCCGGTGCTCGGCGTGCCCGTGCCGTCGCGCCACCTCCAGGGTCACGACTCGCTGTTGTCGATCGTGCAGATGCCGGCCGGCGTGCCGACGGCCACGTTCGCGATCGGCGAGGCCGGAGCCACGAACGCGGCGCTGTTCGCCGTGGCGATGCTCGCCGCCGATCGGCCCGAGCTGGCCACCCAGCTGCTCGCCTATCGCGACGACCGCCGCCGCCAGGCCGAGGCGTCGGTCGTCCCGCCTGCGTGATGCAGTCGCCGATCCTCCCTCCTGCGACCATCGGCGTGCTCGGCGGTGGGCAACTCGGCCGGTATGCGGTGATGGCGGCGCGCACGATGGGATACCGCACGATCGTGCTCGAACCCGACCCGCACGCGCCCGCCGGTGCCGCCGCCGACGTCCACCTCGTCGCCGAGTACGACGATCCCGATGCCCTCGCCCAGCTGGGCGAGGAGTGCGCGGTCGTCACCACCGAGTTCGAGAACCCTCCCGCAGCAGCGCTCGAATCGCTCGCCCGCCGGACCGTGGTCGCGCCGTCGCCGCAGGCGGTGGCGGTCGCCCAGGACCG
The DNA here is from genome assembly GCA_041596155.1 of Ilumatobacter sp. GTDB lineage: Bacteria > Actinomycetota > Acidimicrobiia > Acidimicrobiales > Ilumatobacteraceae > Ilumatobacter. Next base: position 31,346 of record JBFHJC010000004.1, read on the forward strand.
CACGCTCGAGAAGGCGTTCCTCGTCGAGGCGGGGTTCCCCGTCGGGCCCTACGCCGTCGTCGGCTCGGCCGAGGCCGAGTTGGACGTCGAGTTCCCGGCGATCCTCAAGACGGCCCGACTCGGCTACGACGGCAAGGGCCAGCGCACGGTCGATGACGCCGCCGAGGCGCGCGCCGCCTGGTACACGTTGGGCCAGGTGCCCTGCGTGCTCGAGCGGGCGCTCCAGCTCGACCTCGAAGTGAGCGTCGTCGTCGCCCGGAACGCACACGGCAGCGTGGCGACCTATCCGGTCGCCGAGAACGCCCACGTCGACGGCATCCTCGACCTCACCGTCGTCCCGGCTCGGGTCAGTCGGCGACTCGCCGACCGCGCCCTCGGCCTGGGCATGGCGATCGCAGACGCGCTCGACTACGTCGGGGTGCTGGCGGTCGAGATGTTCGTCGTCGACGGCGAGGTGCTCGTGAACGAGCTGGCGCCCCGCCCGCACAACAGCGGGCACTGGACCCTCGACGTCGCCCAGACGAGCCAGTTCGAGCAGCAGGTGCGGGCGGTATGCGGCCTCGGCCTCGGCGACACGTCGATGACCAAGCCGGCGGCGGCGATGGCGAACGTGCTCGGCGACCTCTGGGACGGCGGGGCGCCACCGTGGGACCGGCCGCTCGAGGACCCGCACACCGCGCTGCACCTGTACGGCAAGGCGGCCGCTCGCTCCGGCCGCAAGATGGGGCATCTCACGGTGTGGGCGGGATCGGCCGACGAGGCCGAAGTCCGAGCGAGGGTCGCCCGCGACGCGCTCAGCTCAGGTTGACGCCGACGAGCTCGCCGATCAGGTAGGTCACGCCACAGGCGACCAGGAGGATCAGCACCTGCCGGGCGATGCCCCACGACAAGGGTCGTTCGGCGAACCGGGCGACCAGCCCGCCGACGGTGCCGGCGGCGACGACGCCGATCGCGAGCGACGCCAGGGCGGCACCGGCGCCGTCGCCGATGTACCACGGCACGACGGGCAGGAGAGCGCCGAAGAGGAAGCACACGAGCGAGAGCCCGGCCGCCCAGCCCGCCGACGGCAGGTCGTCGGGATCGACGCCGAGCTCTTCGCGGGCGTGCACCGCGAGGGCCGCCTCGGGCTGTTGCATGACCTCGTGGGCGGCCGCCGCAGCCCGCTCGGGGTCCATCCCGTGGCTTTCATAGACGGCCGCCAGCTCTTCGGTCTCGTGGGCGGTGTTGTGACGGAGCTCGCGTCGCTCGATCGCCAGCTCGCGTTCGATCAGATCGTTCTGCGACGTGACCGAGACCCACTCGCCGGCGGCCATCGAGATCGCGCCGGCGACTGCGCCTGCGACGCCGGCGAGTCGCACGACCGTGCTGTCGACACCCGAGCCGGCGAAACCGAGCACCAGGGAGACGTTCGACACGAGGCCGTCGCTGACGCCGAACACGGCAGCGCGCGCCAGGCCGCCGGACACCGATCGATGCCCGGAATGGGGTTCGCGTGTCACGCCGTGGACGCTAGCGGGCGCGGAGCCGGCGGCGAGCGGGGAAGCGGAGGCCGAAACGTCAGCCGCCGGGCTTACCGCCGCCCGAGCCGCCGCCGGAGCCGCCGCCGGAGCCGCCGCCGGAACCGCCGCCCGAGCCGCCGCCGGAGCCGCCGCCCGAACCGCTCTGCGACCCCGCGTCGGCGGGCTTGCCGGCGTCGGCGGGCTTGCCCGCGTCGGCGGACTTGCCGCGTTCGCCGTTCTGGCCCGGAGCATCCTCGCGCCCGTTGCCGTTGCCGTTCTCGCCGTTGCCGTTCTTGCCGCAATCGGAGCGGGCGGCCTCGCTGACGGTCGCGCCCTTCGGCGCGTCACCCTCGACGGTCTCGCGGGCCACGCTCGAAACGGTCTTGCCGTGGTTGCCCTCGGCGCACTCGACATCGGACGTCTCGGCGACTCCGTCCTTGCCGCAGTCGGACCGAGCGGCTCGGCGCACGATCTCGCCCTTGCCCTCGCGTCCTTCGACCGAGCGAGCGATGCTCGAAACGGTCTCGCCGTGGTTGCCCTCGGCGCACTCGATCGGATCGGACTCGGCGATGCTCGGCGCGAGCGCCTCGTCGACCGTGGCCGGCGTCTCGGCCACCTGGTCTCTCGTGTCGTCGCCCTCGGCGGACCCATCGTCCGATCCCTGGTCGTCGCCGGTGTGCGGCGGCGCCGTCTCCTCGGTGATCGTCGGTCGGTCGGCCGCTGGCAGGAAGAACCCGGGGCCGGCGGCAGCAAGACCGCCGACCCCCAGACTGGCCACCGTGACCGCTGCGATGGCGATGCCACGGCGCGAACGAAGCCCCGAGACTGCCGTGCGGGTGGCAGCCGTTGCGGGAAGGACCTCGAGCATCGCCGTGACCGCAGCCGCTTCGCCAACCTGCTCAGCAGGGAGAGCAGGCGATCGCAAGGCTGCGATCAACGCATCCGTGTCGTGATCTTCGCGGGTCACGTTGCTGACATCGTTCGTGAGTCGGGTTCCGTTACAGCGTCGGAGGAATTCTGGACGTGCTCCGCCAACCGGCGCAGGCCGCGGTGGACGAGGACGCGGACGTTGCCCTCCCGGCGCCCCATGATCTCGGCGACGTCGCGGACGCTCAGGTCGCCGACGACTCGCAGCAGCACCGCCTCGGCCTGGTCGTCCGGCAGCGTGCGCACGAGGGCGATCGCCCGTTCGAGGGCAGCCGCCCGATCGGCGTCCTCGACCGCCGACGGCGCCGACGGCACCTGCGCGGTGGCGAGCTCGCGACGGGTGTGCTCGAGCTTCCGCTTGGCGGACCTGATCCCGTCGATGCGGCGGCGCGCGGCGATCGTGAACAGCCAGCGACGGAACTCCTCGTCCCCGCCGGCGAAACGATCGAGGCTGCTCGCCACCTCGATCCACACCGTGGAGGCCAGGTCCTCGGGCTCGGCCATGCCCTTGCCGCGGAAGTAGCGCAGGAGGAGGTGGTGATAGGTGCGCCAGAGCTGGCCGAGCGCTTCGGCGTCCCCATCTTGCGCGCGCCGGATGACCTCCTCCACGATCTCTAGTATCGGTCACGAACGGGTGCGACTGCAGTAGGAATGCGGTCGCACGGACCGACAGCGACGACGAACCGGGGCGATCACGATGGGCGAGCAGCAGACGGGGGAACACGGCACCGTCATCCGGCGGGTCGTCGCCATCGCCCGGGAGCGCCGACCCGACGACGAGGTGTTGGCGCAGTTCCTGCCCGAGTACTACGGGGAGCTGCCGGAGTTCGACGTCGACGACCGGAGGGAGGACGACCTGTATGCGGTGGCGCTGAGCCACCTGGCGCTCGGCCGGCGCCGTCAACCCGGGGACATCACGGTCACCGTCCTGTCGCCCGACCGCGACCGCGACGGGTGGCACTCCGACCGGTCGGTCGCGCTCATCGTGACCGACGACGCGCCGTTCCTCGTCGACACGATCCGGATGGTGCTCGAGCGTCACCGGATCGCGACCCACCTCCTGGTCCACCCGATGTTGCGCGTGCGGCGCGACCCCGCGGGCGAGCTGGTCGAGGTGATCAGCGGCGAGCACCAGTACGGCGAGCGGGTCGAGGCCTGGACGCTCGTCGAGGTCGACCGCTGCGACGGCGAACGCGCCGAGCGCTTGCGAGCCGACATGGAAGCGGCGGTCGCCGACGTCCACCGTGTCGTCGCCGACTTCGACGAGATGCGCGCCCGGATGATGCAGCACACCGAGCTCGATCCGCTGCTCGGCTGGCTCGCGGAGGGCAACTTCGTGTTCCTGGGCGCCGCCACGTACGAGCTCACTCGCGACGGCCCGCGCTGTCGTCCGAGCACGGCGCTCGGTCAGCTCGTCGAGCAAGGCGACATCGATCCCGACATCGTCACCGACGGCCCGGCGGTATCGGTCGCCCGGTCCGAGCGCACCGCCACGATCCACCGTCCGGCTCGCATGACCGTGGTGACGGTCCTCACCGAGGACGCCGACGGCGACCCGATCGCCGAGCGGTTCGTCGGCTTGTTGGCGTCGACCGCGTATCGCCAGAGCGTGTTGGCGATCCCGTCGGTGGGCGATCGGGCGCGAGCCGTGCTGGGTCTCGCCACCGCCGGCGCGGAGACCCACACCGGCCGGTCGATGCGCAACGTGCTCGAGACGTTGCCGCGCGACCTCGTGTTCGAGCTCGACGGGGAGACGCTCGCCGAGCTGGTCATCGACGTCGTCGGGCTCCAGGAGCGCCAGATCGTGCGGGTCTTCGATGTGCCCGAACCGGTCGGTTCGTCGTCGACCGTGCTGGTGTTCCTTCCGAAGCAGCGGTTCAACGCCCAGCTGCCCGAACGGGTGGCCGAGCTGGTAGGGGAGGCGTACGGGGCCGAGACGCGCGAGATCGAGTCCTACCTCGGATCGAGCAACCTGGCCCGGATCACGTTCACCGTCCGGCGCAACGACGGGCAGCCCGATCTCGACGACCTGTCCGACCAGGTCGACGAGCTGACCACGGCGTGGATCGATCGGGTGCGTCTCGCCGCGGCGCACCGGCTCGGCGAGTCGCGCGGTGCCGGTCTGCTCGCCCGCGTCGGCGACGCCCCGCCGGGGTCGTATCGCAGTGGCGTGACGCCCAGCACGGCGGTCGGCGATCTCGAACGCCTCGTCGAGCTCCTCGACAGCGACGAGACCACCGCCACCGCGTTCGTGCGCGAGATCGACGACGAGGCGAGCGAGTGGCGGATGCGGGTGTACCGGCAGGGCGAGGAGATCGCGCTGTCCGACCTCCTGCCCATGCTGGGCCACCTGGGCCTCATCGCCCTCGACGAGCACCCGTACCGCTTCGTGATCGACGGCCAGGAGCTGTTCCTGTACGACATCGGTGTGCGGGTGCCCGCCCACGTCGTGGTCGACGACCGTCGCCACGCCCAGGTCCGCGCCACGTTCGAGGGGTTGCTGGCGGGCCACGTCGAGGCCGACGGGTTCAACCGGCTCGTGCTGCTCGCCGGCCTCACGGCCACCCAGGCGAACGTCCTGCGCGCGTATGCCAAGTACCTGCACCAGATCGGCTTCACGTTCAGTCAGGGCTACATCGAGGAATCCCTGGCCCGCCAGCCACACCTCGCCGAGCTGCTCGTCGAGTTCTTCGAAGCTCGCTTCGACCCGGACATCGAAGACGGCGAGCGGCTCGCGCGGGTGTCCACCGCGGAGAACGAGGTGCTGGCCACGCTCGACGACGTCACATCGCTCGACGACGACCGCATCGGCAGGATGTTCCTCGCCCTGATCCGCGCGACGGTGCGTACGAGCGCCTACCAGGGCACGCAAACGCTCGCGTTCAAGTTCGACCCTCGGCGGGTGCCCGACCTCCCCGAGCCACGACCCGCGCACGAGATCTTCGTGTGCTCGTCGCGGGTCGAGGGCGTGCACTTGCGCGGCGGTCCGATCGCCCGCGGTGGACTCCGTTGGAGCGACCGGCCCGAGGACTACCGCACCGAGGTGCTCGGCCTCGTGAAGGCCCAGATGGTGAAGAACGCGGTGATCGTGCCGGTCGGCGCGAAAGGCGGCTTCGTCGTCAAGCGTCCCAAGGCGTCGCCGGTGGAGAACCGCGACGAGGTCCTCGAGTGCTACCGGCTGTTCGTCCGCGGCCTGCTCGACCTCACCGACAACGTCGTCGGCGGCGAGATCGTGCACCCCGAGCGCTTGCGCCGCTACGACGGCGATGATCCGTACCTCGTCGTGGCGGCTGACAAGGGCACCGCGACCTTCAGCGACACGGCGAACGAGGTCGCCGCCGAGTACGGGTTCTGGCTCGGCGATGCGTTCGCCTCGGGCGGCAGCGCCGGCTACGACCACAAGGCGATGGGCATCACGGCCCGCGGCGCGTGGGAGAGCGCACGGCGCCATGCGCGCGTCCTCGGCAAGGACGCCGATCGGGACGAGCTGACCGTGGTGGGTGTCGGTGACATGTCGGGCGATGTCTTCGGCAACGGCATGCTCCGGTCCGAGAACCTCAAGCTGGTCGCCGCGTTCGATCACCGGCACGTGTTCGTCGATCCCGATCCCGATCCGGCGCTGTCCTACGCCGAGCGCAAGCGGCTGTTCGAGACGCCCCGGTCGTCGTGGGCCGAGTACGACCCGAAGCTGATCTCTCAGGGCGGTGGGGTGTTCGCCCGCACCTTGAAGTCGATCGAGATCAGTCCGGAGATGAAGGTCGCGCTCGGCATCGACGACGACCGGCTCACGCCCGCTCAGCTGATCAGCGCCGTGTTGCGGGCGCCGGTCGACATGCTCTGGAACGGTGGTGTCGGCACCTACGTCAAGGCGTCGACCGAGACCCACTCGAACGTCGGTGACCGCGCCAACGACGGGGTGCGCGTCGATGCCTCGGAGCTGCGATGCCGGATGGTGATCGAGGGCGGCAACCTCGGGGTCACCCAGCTCGGTCGCATCGAGTACGCGCTCGGCGGCGGGCTCATCTACACCGATGCGATCGACAACTCGGCCGGCGTCGACTGCAGCGACCACGAGGTCAACATCAAGATCCTCCTCGACGGCATCGTGGCCGACGGTGAGCTGACGGTGAAGCAGCGGAACCAGCTGCTGGCCGAGATGACCGAGGAGGTCGCCGACCTGGTGCTGGCCAACAACAAGGCGCAGACGCTCGCCCTTCTGATCGCCCGCACCCAGAGCCTGCCGATGGCGAACGTGCATGCCCGCTACCTCGATCAGCTCGAGACCGAGGGGTGGCTCGATCGCTCGCTCGAGTTCCTGCCGACCGACAAGCAGATCGCCGAGCGGCAGTCGTTCGGCTCGGGCCTGCGCGCCCCGGAGTTCGCGGTGATGATCGCGTACACCAAGAACGCCAACGTGTCCGAGATCCTGCAGACCGACCTGCCCGCCGTGGCGGCCCTGCAGGAAGATCTCGTCGAGTACTTCCCGACGCCGCTGCGCGATCGGTACCGCACCGAGATCCTCGGCCACCGCCTGCGGCGAGAGATCGCCACGACCCAGCTCGTCAACCAGATGGTGAACCTGTCGGGCATCTCCTACGACCATCGCATGACCGAGGACACCGGGGCGTCGGTCACCGACGTCTGCCGAGCGTGGCTGGCCACCCGCGAGGTGCTCGACTTCCCGGCATGGTGGCACGAGATCGACCAGCTCGAGGAGCTCGCGCTGGCCGATCAACTCGAGCTGTACCTCGACTGCCGGCGTACTGCGGAGCGCTGCTCGCTCTGGTTCCTTCGGCACCGGCGCCCGCCCGTCGACATCGACGCCGAGATCAAGCGGTTCCGGTCGCCCGTGCAAGCGCTCGCGCCCGATCTGTTCGACTGCTTGCGCGGCCCGATCCGTGAGGCTGCCCAACGGCTCGCCGACCAACGCAAGCGCCAGGGGGTGCCGGAGGCGCTGGCCGATCGGTCGGCCACGTGGCGCTTGCTCCACACGACGTTCGACGTGATCGAGCTGGCGGAGCGGCGCGTCCGCGAGCCGCACGAGGTGGCACGTACCTACTGGGAGCTCTTCGCCGAGCTCGAGCTGCTCTGGCTGTGGGACGGGATCGGGATGCTGCCGCGAGCCGACCGCTGGCAGACGCAGGCCCGCGGCGCGCTCCGCGATGACCTGCTCACCGTGCTCGCAACGCTGGCGGGCGCAGCCGTGGAGGCGGCCGAGGGGTCGGTCGCGGGCTGGATGGCCGCCAACGAGCGCTCGGTGCAGCGGGCGATGGCCCAGCTCACCGCGATCCGGCGGACCGACTCGTTCGACATCACCAACCTGTCGGTCGCCCTGCGCCAGCTGCGCAACCTCGCCCTCACCTCCGTCCGCGAGACCTGATCGTCCCTCGTTCATGTCGCGCTGGACCACCGCATGGCGTGGTGAGCGCGACATGAACGGGCAGCGGTAGCGTCGGGCGGGCATGACCGACCGGCCCCGCTTCCGATTCGCGCCGTCGCCGACCGGGTTCTTCCACGTCGGCGGTGCCCGCACGGCGCTGTTCAACTGGGCACTCGCGCGCCAGCACGGCGGCACGTTTGTCCTGCGGATCGAGGACACCGACGAAGCCCGCAACCGCCCCGAGTGGACCGACGGCATCATCGACGCGCTGGCGTGGATCGGCATCACCGCCGACGACCCCCAGTTCGAGGGGCCGCTCTTCCAGAGCGACTACGCCGACGCCCACCTCGCCGCGGCACGGCGGTTGTTCGAGGAGGGCCGCGCCTACTACTGCGACATGACGCCGGACGAGATCTCCGCCCGGGCCGAAGCCGAGGATGTCACCGGCTATGCGGGTTGGTCGCGCGACCGCGGGCTCGGGCCGGCGCCGGGCAGCGTCCTGCGCTTCCGGACGCCCGACGAGGGCGCGACGATCGTCCGCGACGTCGTGCGCGGCGCGGTCGAGTTCGACAACGCCACCCTCGAGGACTTCGTGCTCGTCCGCGGCAACGGCACCCCGGTGTTCAACCTCGCCAACGTGGTCGACGATCAGGCGATGGGCATCACCCACGTCGTGCGGGCCGAGGAGCACCTGCCCAACACGCCCAAGCAGCAGCTGCTGTGGGAGGCGCTCGGGCACGAACCGCCGGTGTGGGCCCACGTGCCCGTGCTCGTCAACGAGCAGCGCAAGAAGCTCTCGAAGCGTCGCGACAAGGTCTCGCTCGAGCAGTTCCGCGACGAGGGCTACCTCGCCGACGCGATGGTCAACTACCTGATGACACTCGGCTGGTCGCCGGGCGATGACGAGATCCAGCCGTGGTCGATGGTCGAGCGAGCGTTCCGGCTCGAAGACGTGCACCACGCGCCGGCGTTCTTCGACCTGAAGAAGCTGGCGGCGTTCAACGGCGAGTACATCCGCAAGCTGTCGGTCGACGAGCTCGTCACCGCCTGCGAGCCATGGCTGCCGACCGAGTGGGACCGCGGCCGGTTCGCCGCGATCGCGCCGCACGTGCAGCCGCGCCTCGTCACCCTGGCCGACGCACCGGGCATCGTGGACTTCTTGTTCCTCGACGAACCCGAGATCGACGAGGCGTCGTGGGACAAGGTGATGAACGTCGACTGGGCCCGACCGCTGCTCGCCGACGCCATCGCGGCGTACGAGGCGTGCGACTGGACGGCCGACGACCTGAAGACGACGCTGGAGGGCGTGATGGCGAGCTACGAGCTCAAGCTCGGCAAGGCCCAGGCGCCGGTGCGCGTCGCGGTGAGCGGGCGCACGGTCGGGCCGCCACTGTTCGAGTCGCTCGAGGTGCTCGGCCGCGACGAGTCGCTCCGGCGGATGCGGGTGGCGCTCGCTCGGCTCGGCGGCTGAACGGGAGCGGGTGGTGAGCGATCAACTGCCCGACGACGCGTTCGGCTACGAGGTGCCCGACGTCGTCGACCGGTCGCATTCGCCCCCCGTCGAGCGGGCGGCGACCCCGTGGTGGCGACAGGGGCCGTCGTGGAACCGGGTGATCGTCGGCGTGCTCGCGGTCGTGTTGGGTTACTACCTCGTGTCGTTGATGCAGGTCGTGCAGGCCGGTCGCGACCATGGTTCCGAACCGGCCGACGCGATCGTCGTCCTGGGCGCTGCGCAGTACGACGGGCGCCCGTCCCCCCAGCTCGCGGCGCGCCTCGACCACGTGCTCACGCTGTGGGAGGACGGTGTCGCGCCGCTCGTCGTCGTCACCGGCGGCAAGCAACCGGCCGACCGGTTCACGGAGGCCGACGCCTCGCGGCGCTACCTCGTCGACCGCGGGCTCCCCGGCGCCGCGATCGTCGCCGAGTCGGAGGGGCGCAACACCTACGACTCGCTCGAATCGGTGGCGCGGATACTGGTGGGGCGCGGCGTCGAGCGGGTGGTGCTGGTGACCGACCCGTACCACGCCAAGCGGTCCGAGCTGATCGCCGGCGACGTCGGGCTGACCGCCGATGCCTCCACGACGCCGACGAGCGTGGTGCAGGGGTGGAGCGACGCCCGACGGCACCTCGAGGAGGCGGCCGGCGTCGCCCTCGGCCGACTGGTCGGCTTCGAGCGTCTCAGCGGCCTGACCGACTGACCCGGCCGCTCACGCCGAGTGGGTCGGGCCCACGCCGGCCGATACACTCACAGACCGCTCCGCACTGGGGTGTGGTGTAACTGGCAACACAGCAGATTCTGGTTCTGTCGTTAGGGGTTCGATTCCTCTCACCCCAACCATCGCGAGCGAAGGCCGGCCGCCGAGCGGCCGGCCTTCGTCGCGTCGGTGCCCCTGCAGGGCAGTCGGGCGGATGTGGGCTACGGCAGGATCACCGGGCAGTTGTCCGGAGCGACCGAGTCGGTGCACTTGATCCGGCCCTGGATCGACGGCGAGATCGGCGTGTTCGCCGTCACGTACGCCGCGGTCACCTGGTCGAGCAGCTCACGGGTGACCGCCGAACCGATGTCGACCGGATAGCCGTCGCCGCCGCTGGCCATGAAGTCGTTCTCGGCCAACGTGTACGACGATCCGGCGGTCAGGTCGACGGGCGTGGCCGAGCAGGTGCCGTCGGCGTTCTGGAACACGGCGCTCGTCACCCGGCTCCCGGCCGCGGCGGCGATGTCGTACGTGAAGCAGAGCCCCGACACCTGGGCGAAGCGCCCGCTCGCACCCGGCATCGCCGAGACGCCGCGTTCGAGGTGCGCCTTGAGCTCGGCGCCGGTCACGTTGAGCGTCACGACCGAGTTGCCGAACGGGAGCACGGTCAGCACGGAGCCGGCGGTGATCTCGTGGTCGCCACCGTCGGGCGGCGGGCAGAAGTCGGTCGGGTTGTCGACGATCGGGCACGTCAGGTCGGCCCGCAGGCCGCCCGAGTTCGTGATCGCGAAGTCGGTCCCGTAGCGGTCGCGCATCGAGTCGGTCACGACGTTGCCGACGAGCGACTCGCAGATCCGTCCGTCGGAGCGACCACAGGCGTCGGCGCGCGGGATGAACACCGTCGACTGCCCGATCACCGTGCCGAGGATGGCATCCAACTCCGTGCGGAGCGGTGCGAGGAAGTCGACGATCGCCTGGTCGGGTGTGACCGCCGAGCTGACCGGGTCGACGAACGTCACCGACCTGTCGGTGACGGTGGTCGCCTTCTGCTTACCGACCTCCACCGTCATCTCGACGCGAGCGTAGGTGCGGCCGCGGCTCCGGTTCTCCACGACGGTTGCGCCGTTGATCGTGTCGGTGAACTCCACATTGGTGTGATCGCCGATGATCAGGTCGAAGCCGTTCACGCCGTTGGCGAGATCGATGAGCGGACCGAACGCGTTGCCGCCACCGTCGAAGCCGGTGACGCCCATGTGGGCGAGCAGCACGAACACCTGCGCGCCGCGCTGGGCGGCGCTGGCGCGCGCCGCATTGGCGGCCGCCACCGGGTCGGTCGGCTCCATCGTGCCGAACGAGCCAGGGAACACCAGCGTCGGCGCCTCCGGGTTGATCACGCCGATGACGGCGACCTTCACGCCACCGACCTTGACGATGTCGAAGTCCTTGACGTGCTTGAGGTTCCGGTCGCGGTTGGCCAGGTTGGCCACCACGTACTCGAACGGCTCGCCCGGCTCCTCGTCGGGGCCGACGCGCGCGATGTCGATCATCGACTGGAGGTGCTCGACGCCGCGGTCGAAGTTGTGGTTGCCGAAGGTGTCGTAGTCGAAGCCCATCAACCGCATCGCCCGCACCGCAGGCTCCTCGTCGAAGAAGCTCGACAGCGGCGGTGATGCGCCGTAGGCGTCGCCGGCGGTCAGCGTCAGCGTGTTGGGGTTGTTGGCCCGTTCCTGCTGGAAGTAGGTCGACAACTCGGCGGCCCCGCCGAACGTGCCCTGGCCGAACACGAACAGCGGGTCGAGCTGCGCGTGCCAGTCGGACACGGTCAAGAACTGCAGGTCGACGACGGCCTTGACGTCCTTCGCCTGCGCCGGCGACCCCGGCGTGAAGCTGGTGAGCGCAGCGACGGACAACAACGCCGCCACTGCACCGATCTTGTGTGTGGCCCTGGTCATGGGCACCCCCTCGTCGTCGGTTCGTTTCCCCGGATGTGGTGCGCAGCGAGCGCAGAACCGACACGCGTCCGCCGACGGCCCAATGGTCTATCACAGCTCGATCGCCGTTGCGAGGGCCTGGCCGAAGGGTCGCCGGGTGGGAAGCGGAGGGGGTCCTGCTATCGTCGCGTCCCGCCACTCGGCCCGTTCGTCTAGTGGCCTAGGACACCACCCTCTCAAGGTGGCGGCACGGGTTCGAATCCCGTACGGGCTGCCAAGAACATCGACGGAAACGTCCAGGTCAGAGGCCCTCGTCAGAGGGTCTCTTTCCGTTCTTCGAACCCGGTTGCCAATGGATCGCCAACGGACGTGTGTGCTGTCCCGGTTCATAGTGGACATGTCGGCTCCGGTTGCTGTGTTCCGGTTCGGGGACTGGCTCCGGTAGCTGGGCGACACTGGCTCCGGTAGCTGTGTGACGCGCGGGTGTTCGCTGCGCCGGTGTCGAGCCTCTTCGATGATGACGTGCAACGTCGTCAGGCCCGGGGAGGTCGTCATCGTGTTGGTGGAGCTGGGGCTGGTGGAGCAGCGCTATCAGGCAGTGCTCGAGGTGTTGAACAACGCCTCGATGGTGACCGATGTGGCGGTCCGGTTCGGCGTGACTCGTCAGACGGTGCATCGCTGGCTGCGCCGATACGCGGCTGATGGGATCGCCGGGTTGGTGGATGGTTCGGCGAAGCCGTTGTCGTGTCCGCATCAGATGTCTCCCGTGATCGAAGCCCGGATCGTGGAGCTCCGCCGGTTGAACCCGGGGTGGGGCCCCAGGACGATCTTGTTCCGGTTGGAAGCGGAGCGGGTGGTGCCGTTGCCGGGTCGGTCGTCGATCTATCGGTGTCTGGTGCGTCATGGTCTGATCGAACCGGAGGCGCGTCGTCGGAAGAAGGCGGACTGCAAGCGGTGGGAACGCAGCCGGGCGATGGAGTTGTGGCAGATCGACGTCGTCGGCGGGGTGCAGCTGGTGGATGGGTGGCGGGGGTCGATCGTGTCCGGCGTGGATGACCATTCGAGGTTCGTGATCTCGGCGCGGGTCGTGGAGCGGGCAACGGCGCGTCCGGTGTGTGACGCGCTGGCGGTGGCGATGCGCACGTTTGGGGTGCCGATGGAGATCTTGACGGACAACGGCAAGGTGTTCACCGGCCGCTTCGGGCCCGGGACCGGGGAGGTGTTGTTCGATCGGATCTGCCGCGAGAACGGCATCAAGCACATCCTCACTGCACCTCGGTCGCCGACGACGACGGGGAAGGTGGAGCGGTGGCACAAGACGCTGCGGCGTGAGTTCTTGAACGGTCGAGTGTTCGACTCGGTCGCTGACGCGCAGGCGCAGCTGGATCGGTGGGTGCACGAGTACAACTTCGAGCGTCGCCATCAAGGGATCGGTGATGTCGTGCCGTGGGAACGATTCCGTCTCGCGCAGCACGAGCCGGTCGAGCCGGTTCAGTCATCCGAGGAGCCGACGACGACTCGTCGTGTCGGCAAGGAAGGCAAGATCAGCTTCGCTGCCGAGCGGTATCCGGTCGGGGTGTGGCTGGCCGGTGAGACCGTCGAGGTGTCCGTCGCGAACGGGCTCGTATCAATCCACCATCGTGGTGTGCTCGTCGCCACCCACGCCCAGCGGCACCGGCCGGCGAAGGAGACCGCCGCGCTCACCCGCAAGGTGAAACAGAAGCGGCCTCGTCCACGGCAACCAACGGTTGGTCAGTCCGTGACGCGCAAGGTCGACTCGTCGGGCAACGTCAGCTTCGCCGGCCACGGCTATCGAGTCAGCAAGAAGCACGCCCGCCGTCAGGTCCAGGTTGCGATCGTCGGCGACACCGTCGAGATCTCCGCCGGCGGTGAGGTCCTCAAGATCATGCCGATCCGCCACGATCGCTCACGCGAGAACGGTGCGTTCGCGAACGCCGGTGGCCGTCCCTCCCGCATCAACGCCGCATAACCCCCTCGCTGGGTGGAACACAGCTACCGGAGCCAATCCGGAACACGGGTACCGGGTCTTGACA
>JBFHJC010000005.1:0-42565 GCA_041596155.1 Ilumatobacter sp.
GAGGCCGCGATGGTCGGCGTGCCGACCCGCGCCGGCGCCGGACTGCCGCGCCTCACCACCGCCGTCGTGGCGGTGTGCAGCGGCGACGGGCTCGCCGAGCTGTTCGAGAACCTGCGGGTCCAGGGCATCGTGACCGGCGGGCAGACGCTCAACCCGTCGACCGCCGAGCTGCTCGACACCGTCGAGCACGTCAACGCCGACCAAGTCGTCATCCTGCCGAACAACAAGAACATCATCCCCGTCGCCGAGCAGGTCGACGCGCTGACCGAGAAGGCCGTCGTCGTCGTGCCCACCCGCACGATGCCCGAAGCGCTCGCCGCGTTGGTCGTGTACGACCCAGAGGCGTCGGCCGACGAGAACGCCGCCGAGATGACCGAGGCGGCCGAGTCGGTCGCCACGGGCGAGATCACCCGCGCGGTGCGCGACTCGAACAGCGAGGTCGGCCCGATCGCGAAGGGTGATTGGATCGGGATCGTCCGCGGCGACGGGATCGTTGCCGTCGCGTCCGACGTCGTCGGCGCGGCGACGAAGCTGCTCGCCCACCTCCTGCGTGACGGCGGCGAACTGCTCACGATCATCACCGGGAGCGACGCCGCGCCGGCCGACGTGACGGCGATCGAGGGCTGGCTCGCCGACGACCACGCGGACGTCCAGGTCGAGGTCCACCGCGGCGGCCAGCCGCTCTACCCGTTCCTGTTCGGCGTCGAGTAGGCCGGTGAGCGAGCGGCCGCCGATCACGCTGCGCGAGCTGGCGGCGATCGACGTCGGTCAGCTGAGGGGGGTGGGCGAGAAGAAGCGGGCGTCGCTGGCGGCGGTCGAGGTCGATTCGGTGCTCGACCTGCTGACCACCTACCCGCGGCGCTGGGTCGACCGCACGAACGAGGCCCGCATCGCCGATCTGGTGCCCGGCCGGGAGGCGCTCGTGCTCGTCACCGTCCGCTCGGTCACCAAGCGGACCACCCGCAACCGCCGGACGATGGTCAACGTCCACGTCGGCGACGGCTCGGGTCGGATGGAGGTGGTGTTCTTCAACCAGCCGTGGCGGGAGCGCCAGCTCAAGGAGGGCCTCCAGATCGCGCTGTTCGGGAAGGCGGACACGTACCGCGGCGGTCTGCAGATGGCGAACCCGATCGTCGATCTGATCGGCGATCGCACCGGGCGGATCGTGCCGATCTACCCTCAGAGCGAGAAGGCCCAGCTCAACACGTGGGAGCTCGCCGCCTGGATCGACGAGGCGCTGCGACGCTGCCGCGATCGCGGCATCGCGGATCCGGTTCCGGCCGCCGTGACCGAGCGGCTCGGGATGCTCGACCGGTACCGCGCGCTGTCGTCGATCCATGCGCCCGACTCGATGCGCGAGAAGGAGGATGCCCGCCGCCGCCTGGCGTTCGACGAGTTGCTCCGCGTCCAGCTCGTGCTCGTGCTGCGCAAACGAGAGCTCGAACGCTCGGCGAAGGGTTTCGAGCACGCGATCGGGGGTGAGCTGGTGCGCCGGTTCCACGCCGCGCTGCCGTTCCCGCTGACCGGCGCCCAGCGCCGGGCGATCGCCGAGATCGAGGCCGACCTGGCGTCGCCACATCCGATGCACCGGCTCCTGCAGGGCGACGTCGGCGCCGGCAAGACGGTGGTCGCGATCTCCACGCTCTTGACGGCCGTGCAGGGCGGACTCCAAGGGGCGCTCATGGCGCCCACCGAGGTGCTCGCCGAGCAGCACGCCGCCGGGGTCCGGGCCATGCTCGGCGACCTGAGCGTCCCCGATCCGGGCAACTTGTTCGGCGATCGACCGTTGCGGGTCGAACTGCTCACGAACCGGGTCACCGGCACCGAGCGCAAGGACGTGCTCGCCGGCCTCGCCGACGGGTCGGTCGACATCGTGATCGGCACCCACGCCCTCATCCAGGAAGGGGTCGAGTTCCACCGCCTCGGAGCGGTCGTCGTCGACGAGCAGCACCGGTTCGGCGTCGAGCAGCGCGCCGCGCTGCGCGACAAGTCCGGGGGCAACGTGCCCGATGCGCTCGTCATGACGGCGACGCCGATCCCGCGAACGGCGGCGATGACCGTGTACGGCGACCTCGACGTGAGCGTGCTCGACGAGCTGCCCCCCGGCCGAACGCCCATCGCGACCAGGTGGGCGAACGGAGCGCTGCTGGAGACCGAGGTGTGGAACGACGTGCGCGCCGAGGTGGGGGACGGGCGCCAGGCGTACGTCGTCTGCCCGCTGATCGACGAGAGCGAGAAGCTCGAGGTCGCGTCGGCCGAGGAGACGTTCCAGCGGCTCGCCGACGGCGAGCTGGCGGGCCTCCGACTCGGCCTGCTGCACGGTCGGCTGTCGCCCGCCGAGAAGGAGCTGACGATGGACCTCTTCCGGGCCGGCCGGCTCGACGTGCTCGTCGCGACGACCGTCATCGAGGTCGGCGTCGACGTGCCGAACGCCACCGTGATGGTCGTGCTCGACGCCGACCGCTTCGGGATCGCCCAGCTGCACCAGCTGCGTGGTCGCGTCGGCCGCGGCGAGCACCCGTCGACGTGCTGGCTGGTCACTCGCGAGCACGAGGACGGCAACGTTCGCCTCGAGGCGCTCGTCGCGACGACCGACGGTTTCGAGCTGGCCGAGGTCGACCTCGAGCTGCGCGGTGAAGGGACGCTGATGTCCACGAGCCAGAAGGGGCGCAGCGATCTGAAGCTGGCATCGCTGCGACGCGACCGCGAGCTCGTCGAGCTCGCCCGCGAGGCCGCGTTCGAGATCGTCGACGCCGATCCCGATCTCGCCGGGCACCCGCTGCTCGCCGACGAGCTCCAGCTGTTGTTCACCGACGAGGACGAGGGGTTCCTCACGAAGTCGTGATGGAGGTGTGCGGTCGTCGTGGGATCGGCCCGCGACCACCCCCGGTAGGGTCGGCCGGCGTGAAGCGACGGGAGAAGGCGGACCGGATCGGCGAGATCCTCGACGAGCTCTACCCCGAACCCGCCGTGCCGCTCGATCACCGCGACCCGTACACGCTGCTCGTGGCGGTCGCCCTGTCGGCGCAGACGACCGACAAGAAGGTGAACGAGGTCACGCCGGCGCTGTTCGCCCTGGCCGACACGCCCGAGAAGATGTCCGCGCTCGGGCCCGATCGCATCCTCGCGATCATCCGCGAGATCGGCCTCGCGCCGTCGAAGGCGAGGAACCTCTGGACCGCTGCCAACCAGATCATCGACGCCGGTGGTGAGGTGATCCCCGACTGGGACTTCCTCGAGTCGCTGGCCGGCGTCGGTCACAAGACCGCGAGCGTCGTGATGGCGCAGGCGTTCGGCGTGCCGGCGTTCCCCGTCGACACCCACATCCACCGGCTCGCCGCGCGCTGGGGGCTCTCGGACGGAACGTCGGTGGAACGCACCGAGCGCGACCTGAAGGCGGTCTTCCCGAAAGAGACCTGGAACGATCGGCACCTCCAGATCATCTACTTCGGCCGCGAGCACTGCCCGGCGCTGCGCCACGACCTGATGGCCTGCCCGATCTGCGCCTGGGCGGCGACGAAGAAGCGCATCCGCGAGGAGGCGATGCGGTGACCTGCCATCTCGGGACTGAGGACCCTTCAGTCGAGCCGCACCGATTCTCTACGCTGGCGGCGTGATGGAAACCTTCTGGCGCCGTTCGGGCGTCCTGCTCGGCAAGTACTGGAAGCTCGTCATCGTGGCGGTGGTCGCCGTCTCGGTGATCCTCGGCCTCGGATTGACGCGCCTGGAGTTCGCGACCGGTCAGGACAGCTACCTCAACCCCGACTCACAGATCGCGCTCGACAACGTCGAGTTCCAGGAGGTGTTCGGCGGCGAGACCGTGATCCTGCTGTTCACGATGGACGACGGCCGCGACGTCGGCGACCTGTACGCCGGCGAGAACCTCGCCGAGCTCCGTCGTCTCAACGGCGAGCTCGCCGAGGTCGACGACGTGCACGCCGTGATCACCCCGTTGACGTCGCTGACCTACAGCGACGCCCTGCTCGTCGGCCCCGGGCAGGACGCTCTGATCGGCGCCGCGTCGCGCGACGAAGCCGGCGGTGCGGCCCGCGGCGAGAACATCACGGTCAGCCTGGCGCGTCTCGGCGCGATCCCCGACGAGCAGCGCGGGCTCGATCCCGCGGTCGGCGCTCCGGATCCCGATCCGGCCTGGGTCGACCTGCTGATCTTCGACAACACCGGCTTCGAGTCGGTCGATGGCGAGCTGGAGCCGCCCGCCGACGCCGACCGCGGCATCCGCCGCTCGCTCGCCAGCACGTTCCCGAACCAGCAGACCGCCGTCGGGGGCGTCGTGCTGGAGGGCAACCTGTCGCTCGACGATCAGTCGGCCGCGACGGAGGCCCTGCTCACGATCCTCGAGACGGTCGAGCTCGACGGTGCCGAGCTCACCGTGACCGGCTCGCCCGTGTACTTGAAGGAGATCAACGACTATCTGAAGGGTGGCATGCTGACGCTCGGCCTCGTCGCGCTGGCGGTGATGGCGGTCGTGCTGGCGTTGCTGTTCCGCGTCAGGTGGCGGTTGCTGCCGCTGCTCGCCGTGGCCGTCGGCGCCCTGTGGACGTTCTCGATCCTCGGTCTGGTCGGCATCGATCTGTCGCTCGTGACGATCTCGGGGCTCCCGATCCTGATCGGCATCGGCATCGACTTCGCGATCCAGATCCACAACCGGGTCGAGGAGGAGGTCGTGCTCGACCACGAGGAGCATCCGATCGCGGAGAGCGTCTCCAACCTCGCACCGCCGCTGATCGCGGCGACCCTGGCCGGCGTCGTCGCCTTCCTCGCGCTGCGGCTCTCCCGTGTCCCGATGATCCGCGACTTCGGCGTCCTGCTCGCGATCGGCATCGGTGTGCTGGTGATCGTCGGCATCGTGCTGCCCGCGTCGATCCTGGGCATCCGTGAATGGACGAAGCCCACCACCGAGCGCGGTCCGTCGCTGGTCGAACGGGTCGTGGTGCGACTCGGCGGCCTGCCGGCCAAGGCCGGGTTGGCGCTCTTGATCGCTTCGGTCTTCTTGTTCATCGGCGGTGTGCTCGTCGAGGGCGAGGCTCGCATCGAGTCCGACCCGATCGAGTGGATCGACCAGGGCAGCGACGTCGTGGCCGACGTCGACCGGCTCGAGGCCGAGACCGGGTTCGCCACGACGCTCGGTGTGATCGTGAAGGCGAACAACGTGTTCGACCAGGACGTCGTCGACCTCGTGCACGAGTTCACGCTGGCGGCCGAGGAGCGGCCCGAGGTGGTGTCCTCGTCGAGCTACGTGAACACGATGGCGAAGATCATCCAAGTTCCCGGCGCGACGGTGATCCCGCCGACGTCGTCCGACATCGTCGGGGCCGCCGAGGCTGCCGCAGACCGCGTGCCCGACATCGCCCGGGTGCTCGCCGTGCCCGACCAGACGGCCGCGCAGGTGAACCTGCGGCTCGCGCCGGCGAGCCTCGAGGAGCGTGCCGTGCTCGTGCGCGAGCTCGAAGCCGACCTGCAGGCCCGCATCGACGCGCTCGACCTCGAGGCTGACAGCATCCTGCTCGAGGATCTTCCGGACGACCAGGACCCCGTGCGCGCGACGCCGGCCGGTCTCGCCACCGTCGGCATCGGCCTGCTCGAGAACCTGTCGTCGAACCGGGCCGAGCTGACCTACCTCGCGCTGTCGCTCGCCGGCTTGTTCCTCGTGTTGCGATTCCGCAGCCTGAGCCGGGCCCTGCTCGCGCTCGTGCCGGTCTTCCTCGCCGTCGGCGCCAGCTCGCTCATCGTCGCGGCGCTCGGCATCGAGCTGAGCCCGCTCACGACCGTGTCGGGGCCGCTGGTGATCGCGACCTGCACGGAGTTCTCGGTGCTGATCTTCGGGCGGTACCTGGAGGAGCGCGAGCGCGGGCTGGAGCCGCGAGCGGCGAGCAACACCGCCGCGGCGCGCACCGGCCGGGCGTTCTTCACCTCCGCCGTCACGACGATCGGCGGCTTCGCCGTGCTCATCGTCTCGCCGCTGCCGTTGCTGCGCGACTTCGGGCTGATCGTCACCCTCAACGTCACGATCGCGCTGCTCGCTGCGCTGGTGCTGATGCCCCCGATGATGGTCTGGGTCGACTCAAAGGGATGGCTCGGCATCGGAGCCCAGGTCAGCCCGGGTAGGTCGGTGCGCCTCGCCGCGCCGCTCCCGAGCGACCAGACCGTGCTCGCCGGCGTGGGCGTCGCCGCGTTCGCGGCCGCGGGGGTCGCGGTGTACGCATCGGCCGACACGTCGTCGGGATCGGTCGATGTCGTCGAGTACGCCGCCGTGGCGCTACCGACGACCACGACGACGACGACCACGACGGTGCCGCCCACGACCACCACCGCGCCACCCACGGGTAGCACGGTCCCCGACACCGCCACCACCGAACCCGGTCCGGTGATCGACGCGTCTCAGTTCCCGGACGCCCCGCCGGAGGGCATCTTCACCGAGGCGCTGTTCGGCTTCCTCACCGGTGAGGGCGTACCCGGCAACGTCGCTCACTGCGTGATCGTCACGTCGTACGAGCGCGGCGGCGGCGAGGGGCCGCTCGTCGAGGGCCTGCTCGCCTCCGACGTGACGGCACTCGAGGTGGTGCGCCAGGCAGGTGCCGACTGCGGCGCCACGCCCGAGCAGATCGACGGCGCGATCCGGGCCGGGACCGGCGGCTGACGCGGTCGGGGCGCAGCCGATCCGGCGTTCACTCCTCTTCGAGTACGAGGTCCCAGCGGTCGAGGCAGTCCTCGCAGCGGTAGGCGATCACGTCGCCCGGGTACCACGTGCCGTCCTCCCTGGGCGGGGTCAGCAGGAACGCCCGGCCGCCGCAGTCGATGCAGGTGATTCGGGCGTCGGGTTCGAGCATCGGGTCAGTATGCCCGGCGTGCGGCTGCCCGTAGCCTGGCGCGATGCGAGTGGTCGCCGGCGAGCTGCGCGGACGCCGGATCGAGGCGCCGCCGGGCAAGGACACCCGGCCGACCACCGACAAGGTCCGCGAGGCGGTGTTCAACGCGCTCGGCAGCCTCGACCTGATCCGCGACGCAACCGTCGCGGACCTGTACGCCGGCAGCGGGGCGCTCGGCATCGAGGCGCTGTCGCGCGGTGCAGCGCACTGTACGTTCGTCGAGCGAGATCGCTCGGCGGTGCGCGTGCTGCGCGGGAACCTTGCCGCGCTCGGTCTCGACGAACGCAGCCGGGTCGTCACCGCCGACGCGAGCCGTGCCGTCGTCGGGCTCGACGTCGACGTCGTGCTCGCCGACCCCCCGTACGACTTCGACGGCTGGTCCGATCTCCTCGGCGCCACCTCCGCCGCGTTCGTGGTCGCCGAGGCCGGGCGGCCGCTGGACGACGTCGATCTGCCGGCGGCGTGGTCGGCGATCCGCACCAAGCGGTACGGGCGCACGTGGGTCACGTTCTTCGAGCGCATCAACGACCCGTCCGGCCCCCGGCAGTAGCGTGGCGACCGTCATGACCACGGTCCTGATCCCGGGCAGCTTCGATCCGCTCCACCTCGGCCACGTCGACGTCGTCGACCAGGCGCTCGAGCTGTTCGACGCGGTGGTGGTCGGCGTGCTCGTGAATTTCGAGAAGCCGTCGGGTCTGTTCTCGCCCGACGAGCGCGTCGAGCTGGCTCGCTCCAGCCTGGCCGAACGCCCCGGGGTGAGCGTCGAGTCGTTCGGCGGTCTGGCGGTGCAGGCGGCCGCCGCGGTCGGCGCCGACGCGATCGTCAAGGGCGTTCGCACCGCCGCCGACTTCGAGATCGAGCAGCAGATGGCGCACATGAACCATTCGGTGACCGGCATCCGGACCGTTCTGCTGCCGTGCCGACCGGCCTACGGGTTCATCTCCAGCCGGTTCATCCGGGAGATCGCCTCGCGGGGAGAGTCGATCGAACACCTCGTGGCTCCACCGGTTGCGGCGGCGTTGGCCGGTAGATTCGGTCCGCCGAACTCCGAGGCCGAACCGCAGGACGCGAGTCCAGAACAGTGAGTCGAGAGCAGTGAGGCACGAAGGAACCATGACCTACGACGACCCGTACGAGAGCGACGACGGCGTCTACGACGAGTACGACGAGATCGACGACGAGTACCCCGAGCCCGGTGAGCGCTCGGGCTACGTCGGTGACGCCGAGACGTGGCTGCGTCGCGCGATCGACATCGTGGCGAATGCGCCGACGATGCCGCTGTCCTCCTCGCCGCGCATCGACCGCGACGAGGTCGTCGAGCTGCTGCATCGCGCCCTCGCGAGCATGCCCGACGAGCTGCGCCAGGCGCGCTGGATGCTGAAGGAGCGCCAGGAGTTCGTCAACAAGACGCGGCGTGAGGCGAACGAGATGCTCGAGGCCGCTCGCGTGCAGGCCGAGCGGATGGTGCAGCGGACCGAGGTCGTGCGCGCCGCCGAGGCTCGGGCCCGCCAGGTCGTCGAGACGGCCGAGAACGACTCGCGCCGCTTGAAGCTCGAGACCGAGGACTTCCTCGACCAGCGCCTCGCCAGCTTCGAGATCCTGCTCGACAAGCTGGGCAAGACGGTCGCGACCGGGCGTCAGAAGCTGTCGATCGGCAACGCCGGCGACCACCTGCCGACCGAGGACGTCGTCGAGGAGGACCCGACCAAGGGCTTCTTCGACCAGGACCGCTGACGCGCGCCGCGCCGCCGAGCTCGACGATGCCCGCGTCACCGCTCCACGTCCTCCGGCTGAACGCCCGCGAGCTGCTGCGCCAGCCAGGGCTGCGCAAGGAGATCGACGCGACCCTCGATCCAGCGCTGTTCGGCATCGACGACGATCGCATCACCGGCGATCTCGCCATCGAGGTGCACGCCGAGTCGGGCGTCGACGGGATCGTCGTGCGCGGCACGATCGGGTTCCCGTGGGCGGCGCCGTGCCGCCGGTGCCTCGCCAACGTCGCCGGGACGGCCCGGATCGAGCTCGACGAGACGTACCAGGACGACGCCGCCGACGGCGGCGTCGCGTACCCGATCGAGGGCGACCAGATCGACCTCGCGCCGGTGGTGCGCGAGCACGTGGTGCTCGAGTTGCCCGACGGTCCCCTGTGCAAGCCCGACTGCGCCGGCATGTGCCCGGTCTGTGGCATCGACCGGAACGTCGCGTCGTGTGACTGTGACACGTCGATGCGCGACGAGCGCTGGGCCGTCCTCGACGACCTCCGCCTCGATGATTGATGGCGGGCTTCGCCGACCGGCAGAGCCGGATCGGCTGCGCCCGGGTCGGCGGCAGGTTCGTTCTCGCCGCGGTGGCCGATAGCCTGGCGCAGCCGTGCGGCGAGTGACGCAGCACGCCTGAAGCGATCGTTGGAGACCAGCCGTGGCCGTTCCCAAGAAGAAGAAGTCGAAGTCGAAGAGCCGGAGCACCCGTGCGTCGGCCTGGAAGCTGGACGCACCGGCCCGGAGCATCTGCCCGCGCTGCGGGAACGCGAAGACCCCGCACACGGTGTGCCCCACCTGCGGCTGGTACAAGAACCGCGTCGTCATCGACGTCGGTTGATGACGATGTTGCCCGTCGCGGTCGACGCGATGGGGGGCGACCACGCACCCGAGGCGATCGTGGCCGGCGCCCGCACGGCTGCCGGCAACGGCACCCCGGTCGTGCTCGTCGGGCCGCCCGACCTCGCAGCCCGCGTCGACATCGGTGACCTGCCGCTGATCGCCGCGTCCGAGGTGATCGACATGCACGAGGACGGCGGCAAAGCCGTCCGCCGCAAGAAGGACTCGACGCTCGTCCGCGCTGCCGAGGCGGTGCGCGACGGCGAGGCGTCGGCGATGGTCTCGGCCGGTAACACGGGGGCCACGATGGCCTCGGCGCTCCTGCGCATGGGCCGCATCAAGGGCGTCAGTCGCCCGGCGATCGCGACCCCTATCCCGGTGATCGGCGGTTCGCCCACCGTGCTCCTCGACGCCGGCGCCAACGTCGACGTGCAGCCCGACTGGCTGCTCCAGTTCGCGGTGCTCGGGTCGGTGTTCTCGCGTCACCGGTTCGGTATCGACGCGCCGAGCGTCGGGTTGCTCTCGATCGGCGAAGAGCCGGGCAAGGGCGACGCCCTCCGCAAGGAGGCCTACGACCTGCTCGCCGCAGCCGGCGAGGCGGGCGACTTGAACTTCGTCGGCAACGTCGAGGGTCGCGACGTGATGGCCGACACCTGCGACGTCATCGTGACCGATGGCTTCACCGGCAACGTCGTCCTGAAGACGCTGGAAGGCGGCATGAAGTCGGTCATCGGCGCCCTACTCGCCGCGTTCGGCTCGTCGCCGGAGTACCAGGCCCACGCCGACGCCCTGATGCCGGCACTGCTGCCGATGTACGCCACGCTCGACCCCGAGACGTACGGGGGCGCGATGCTGCTCGGCGTCGACGGGGTCTGCATCATCTCGCACGGCTCGTCGAGCGAGCGGGCCGTGGTGAACGCGATCGACGTCGCCCGCGAGATGGTCGGGGCCGACGTCGTGGCGGAGATGGCGGCGGCACTCCGGCCGCCGGTCGACGCCTGACCGGTCGCCTCCCGTACGCCCGCCTCCCGTACGCTCGCCGCCGAGCTCGCCGATCCTCGCTCTACGCTGGATCCATCGCGACCCACTACGACGTCCTGGGCGTGGCGGCCGACGCCCCGCCGGAAGAGATCCGCCGCGCCTACCGCGACCGTGCGCGCCGGTTCCACCCCGACCGCGGCGGCGACGCGGCCGTCGACGCGGCGACGATGTCACGGATCAACGAGGCTTATCGCGTGCTGGGTGAGCCGGGTCGGCGCGCCTTGTACGACCGGTCGCTCGGCACCGTCGACCACGGTGACGAGGACGCTCCATCGGTCACGGACGAGCCCGAGTCGGTGGTCCGCCAGACCAACCCGCTGGCACCGGCCGGACCGGCGCGGATCCCCTGGAAGCTGATGGCCGTCACGGCGGCGCTGGGTTCTGGGTTCGTACTGGTGAGCGCCGCCCTCAGCGATCCGCCCTCGGAGGAGGTGCCCGACGGCATCATCCGCGTCGGGTCGTGCGTCGAGCTGGCCGACAACGGCGACGCCCGCGAGGTGGCGTGCACCGGTGACGGTGACGTCGTCGTCGAGCTGTTCCTCCCGATCGATGCGGTGTGCCCGGTCGGCCTCGAACCTCACCGCGACCGGCTCGGCCTCGGGGTCGCGTGCATCGAGGCGTCGTGAGGCGCGCCTGGCCGGCGGGCCTCCTGGCGGTCGTGCTGGCCGTGGCCGCGGCGGCATCGCTGCTTTCGTTCGTCGCGCTCGACGACGCCACCGTCGCCGTCGTCGATCTCGAGGTGGGTGACTGCTTAGACCTGCCGGCGGGGGAGGAGAGTGACGAGGTGCTGCGGTTCGAGACCGTGCGCCGAGTCGACTGCGACGATCCCCATGAGGCCGAGGTCGTGCTGACCGGGCTCTTGAACGATGGGCGCGATCGGCCGTACCCGGCCGACGACGAGCTGTTCGCCGAGGTCGATCGCCGGTGCTCCGTCGCGGACGACCCCGACGACGAGTTCGGGATGCTCCCGATCGCGCCCGACGAGGCCACGTGGGACACGTTCGAGGGGAGCTTCGCCTGCGTCGCCATGCGCTTCGGCGGCGAGAGCTGGAGCGGCTCGGTGAGCGACCCGGGCGGAGCGTGAAAGCGCCGAGCCCGCTGCTAGCCTGCGGTCTCCGCACGGGCGATTAGCTCAGATGGCTAGAGCACTGCCTTCACACGGCAGGGGTCGTTGGTTCGAGTCCAATATCGCCCACCACCGTCGGTGCCCCGCAGGCGCCGCCGTGCCCACGCCGCGGCGGACAGGGTGCCGACGATCTCCGAGCAGTCCGGTAGCGTGCCGCGCCCGAGGGGGTGGGGCATGCGCGTCAGTGAGATCCACGTCTACGGCAAGGAGCTGCCGGTCGTCGACGGGCCCTACACGATGTCGACGATGACGCTCCACTCGATCGACACCACGATCGTGAAGCTCGTCACCGACACCGGCCTCGTCGGTTGGGGCGAGGTCGCGCCGCTCGGGCCCAACTACCAGCCGGCACACGCCCTCGGCGCCCGTGCCGTCCTCGCGGAGCTCGCGCCCTCGCTGGTCGGTGTGTCGGCGCGGCACCCGTTGCTCTTGTACCGCCACATGGACGGCCGGTTGAACGGCCATCGGTACGCCAAGGCGGCGATCGACATCGCCGTTGCCGATCTGCTCGCCAAGCACCATGGAATACGGGTCTGCGAGCTCCTCGGCGGGGCGGCCGCCGAACGGGTGCCGGCGTACTACGCGATCGGCATCGGCGACCCCGACGAGACGGTGGCGAGAGCACTGGCGAAGATCGACGAGGGCTACCGCCGGCTCCAGCTGAAGGTCGGCGGGCGCGACGTAGCAACCGACATCGCCGTCGTCCGGACCGTCTGGGAACGGATCGGTCACCGCGTCCAGCTCGTCGTCGACGCCAACCGGGGTCTGACGGCGGCCGACGCGATGCGGCTCAGCCTCGCGTGCCGCGACATCCCGTTCGCGCTCGAGCAGCCGTGCAACACGATGGACGAAGTCGCTGCGATCCGGCCGCAGATCGTCCACCCGATCATCCTCGACGAGAACCTCGAGGACCTGGGGGCCGTGTTGCGGGCGATCTCGCTGGGGTTGTGCGACGGGTTCGGTCTGAAGGTGTCGCGGGTGGGCGGACTGTCGGCGATGGCGACGATCCGTGACGTCTGCGCGGCGCGTTCGATCCCGCACACGTGCGAGGACAGCTGGGGAGGCGACATCACCGCCGCAGCCATCGTGCACGTCGCCGCGACGGTCGAGCCGCGCCTGCTCGAGGGGGCGTGGACCGCCGGCGTGTACATCGACGAGCACTACGACCCCGAGCGCGGCATCGAGGTGCGCGACGGCCACTTCGACGTGCCGACGGGCCCCGGACTCGGTGTCGAGCCGGACGAGTCGCGGATCGGCGAGCTCGTCGCGTCGTACGGCTGACCGGTCGCGGGACCTTCGCCCCTGGCGGACAGATGTGGGCTGTGCGCATCGTGTGGTATGAGCGCGACTGATCGACCCGAATCCGACACGCACGTCGGCGGCGAGCTCCATCGTTTGCCCGAGGGGATGCAGGAGTTGAGTGCCACCGAGTGCTGGCGCCTGCTCCGACGAAGCGACGTCGGCCGGTTGGCCGTGTCGATCGCCGACCATCCCGACATCTTTCCCGTGAACTTCGTCGTCGACGGAGAGAGCCTCGTGTTCCGGACGGGTGCCGGCACCAAGTTCGCCGCCGCCGTGCTCGGTCGTGCGGTCGCGTTCGAGGTCGACGGCTACGACCCGCTCGCCGGTGACGCCTGGTCGGTCGTGGTGAAGGGCCGGGCGCGCGAGATCGAGCACATGATCGAGTACTTCGCCGCCGAGGACCTCCCGCTGTTCCCCTGGCACGCGTCGCCGAAGCCGAACTTCGTTCGGATCGAGCCGGAGATGGTGTCGGGTCGCCGGTTCCACGTCATCGAGACACACGAGCTCGACGCCGCCCCGCCGGAACACGAGCGCCCCTACATGCCGCCCGACTGATCTGGTCTCGGGCGTCGCCGCTCGTCCGCTCGTCGTTGCGGCGCGTTCTGGTCTCCGGCTTCGCCGCTCGTTCGCTGGTCGTTGCGACGCGTTCTGGTCTCGGGCTTCGCCGACCGGCGGAGCCGCATCGGCTGCGCACCTGAAAATGGCGAGAGAAGCCCGGCGGCACAGGGTGCCACGGTTAGATTCGGTGGCGTGTCGAAGCTGTGCGAACGCCCTGGCTGCTCCGAGCACGGCGCCGCGGCGTACGGCATGGTGCCCGAGGACCTGCTGTTCTGGATCGCTCCGCTCGCCGACGCGCCCAACGGGAACGTGAACGTGCTGTGCCGGCGCCACGCCGACGCCATGGTGGTGCCGATGGGCTGGACGCTCGACGATCGCCGGATCGACACCCTGCGACTGTTCACGCCGCGCCCGTCCAAGCGCCCGACTGCGGCACCGCCGGTGCGCCCCCCGCGCCGCACTGCCGCCGGCCCTCGCCCCGAGCAGCTGCAGATCGACGGCACCGGCGAGATCGAGCGGCCGGTGATCGACGAGCCGGCGGGGGCCGAACCCGCGGAGCCGATCGCCGCGGCGCCGTGGCAGCCCGACTTCGACGTCGACGACGACCTCGACGGGCTGCTCGAGGTCAACAGCCCGCTGCTCGCCCGAGCGTTCCGCGGTACCGGCCGACGCCGGAGCTGATGCGCACCTCGGCGTCGGTGGTGGTGCCGGCTCCGGTGACGGTCGTCGAGCCGCACGTCGCCGAGCTCGGCGCCTATCCGCCGTGGATGCGCCTCGTGCACGACGTCGAAACGCTCGATCCCGACGGCGACCGTCCGGCGTGGCGGGTCGAGCTGCGCGCCCGGGTCGGACCGTTCGCCCGTTCGAAGATCTTGCGCATGGTCCGGACGCACTACGAGCCGGCGCGGCGGATCGTCTTCGAGCGCTGCGAGCTCGACGAACGACGCCACGCGTCGTGGGTGCTGGTCGTCGAGCTCGTCGAGGTCGACGACGGGACCCGTGTCGCGATGGATCTCGAGTACGGCGGCGCGCTCTGGACCGGCGGTCTCCTGCAGCAGGTGCTCGACGACGAGATCGAGCGCGGCAGCGATCAGCTCGTCACGGTCGTCAGCGGCGGGCCCAGGCGCTGAGCCGGCCGTCGGGTCGCCGCTCGAGCGCCAGCGGCATGGCGAAGCACTCGCTGAGCGTGTCGGCGGTCAGCGCCTCGTCGATGGGGCCTTGTGAGACCACCCCACCGTCACGCAGGAGCAGGGCGTGGGTGATGCCGTCCGGTACCTCGTCGACGTGGTGGGTGACGAGGACGAGCGGGGGAGCGTCGGTCCGCTGGGCGAGCTCCGAGAGCGCCGCCACGAGCTGCTCGCGACCGCCGAGGTCGAGTCGCGCCGACGGTTCGTCGAGGAGGACCACGCCGGGATCGTTCATCAGCGTTCGCGCCAGGTGTACCCGCTGCTGTTCGCCTGACGACAGCGTCGCGAGCGAGCGTTCGGCCAGCCGCCGGACACCCATCTGATCGAGGCACCACCGGGCGCGGTCGCGGTCGTCGTCGGTGTACTGGTGCCACCACGGCTCGAGCGCAGCGTGCTTCGCGGTCATCACGACGTCGACCGCGGTGAGCTCGCCGCGGAACTGCGTCGCGAGGGCCGCCGACGCGTAGCCGACCCGTCGTCGCAGCTGCCGGACGTCGGTGCGGCCCAGCTCGTGGCCGAGCACTCGCACCCGCCCCGACGTCGGGTGCTCGTACATCGCGGCGATCCGCAGCAGCGTGGTCTTTCCGCTGCCGTTCTCGCCGAGCACCAGCCAGCGGTCGTCGGCGGCGACCGTGAGGCTGACGTGGTCGAGGATCATCCGGCCGTCGCGGCGGAACGCGATCTGGTCGAGCTCGAGCGCAGCGGGCATCGCTGACTCGGTCTAGCGCCTGCGTTCTCGCCACAGATGCCCGTAACCGAACTGCAACACCAGTTACGATGCGGCACCGATGCGCTGGGCGGTTCGACGCGCGCTGGTGGTGCTCGCCGGTGCCACGGTCGTTCTGGGTTCGACCGCGCCCGCGATCGCCCAGGGGGACCAGGACGAGCAGGGCGACACGGACACCCCCGACGACGCCGCCGAACGAGCCGCCCGCGAGATCATCGCCGCCCGCGAGCGCGCCAACCGGGCCGCCGAGGAGTACTTCGCGGCCGAATCGCGGCTCGGCCTGCTCGAGCTCGAGCAGGAGCGGCTCCAGTCCGAGTTCGACGACCTGGCCGACCAGGTCGCCGCCCTCAAGCGGGCGGTCGAGTTCGTCGCGATCGGACGGTTCGTCTCGAGTGGATCGTCCGGCATCCCGATCCTGACCGACCTGCGCGAACCGACCGAGCAGTTGCACGGCGACGTGCTGGCCGAGGTCGTCGCCGAGTCGGGCGCGATCAGCCTCGACGACTACGACGAGGCGCGGGCCCGTCTCGCCGACAAGCGGCGCGAGCTCGAGGACAACGAGGACGCCCTCGAGCGCCAGCAGGAGGAGCTGCTCGAACTGCAGCGCGATGCCGAGTCGGAGGTCGAGCGCCTGCGCGAGATCGAGGCCCAGCGGTTGCAGGACGAGGCGGTGAAGGCGGCGCTCGCCGCCGAGCAGTCCGAGCAGGCCCGGCAGCTGCGCGAGCTCGAGCGGCGCAGCGCCGAGGCGGCGCGGGTGGCGGCGGCGAACGCCGGCGCGGCCGCCGCCATCCTGCCCACCGCCGGCTCGTCCGACGGCAACACGACGGGCAACCAGGGCGCCAGCGGTGGCGAGGCCGGTGGGCGTACCGGCGGTGGCGGAGGCGGTACGAACCCGCGCGCCGCGGGCGCCGGCTATCTCGACACGACGATCATCTGCCCGGTGCTCGGCGGCTCGGCGTACGGCGACACCTGGGGCGCGCCCCGCAGCGGCGGTCGCCGACACCAGGGTGTCGACATGATCGCCCCGACCGGCACGCCGCTCCAGGCGGTGGTCGGCGGGTTCGTCAACCACGGCACCAACCGTCTCGGCGGCATCACGATCTCGCTGTCGGGCGACAACGGCAACCGCTACTACTACGCCCACCTCGTCGGCTACGAGGGCCTGCCCGGCCGGGTCGAGCAGGGCCAGGTGATCGGCTACATCGGCGACTCGGGGAACGCGACCGGGGTGCCGCACCTGCACTTCGAGATCCGCCCCGGTGGCGGGGTGCCGGCGAACCCGTACCCCTCGGTGCGAGCCGCCGGGTGCTGACCGCGCGAACCTGGCCCGCGTGGAAGCGCCCGACGAGATGCTGGCGTTCGTCGCCGCCCGCGTCGGCGAGGTCCGTGACGTCCGCCGGCTGACGGGTGGCGCGTCGCGCCAGACGTGGCGGTGCGAGTCGGCGCGCGGGCCGATCGTCGTGCAGCGACAGCAGCCCACCGCCGAGCGGGACATGGCGGTGGAGGCGTCGGCCGTCGCTGCAGCGCGAGCGGTCCCGGCCCCGCCGGTCGTGGCGACCGGCACCGACGCCGCCGGCTGGTCGACGATGATCACCGACGCCGTCGACGGCGAGACGATCGCCCGCCGCATCCTGCGCGACGAGCGCTTCGCCGGTGCGCGCGCGGGCCTGGCGACCGATCTCGGGCGAGCGGCGGCCCGCGTCCACGCGATCGACCCCGCCGCGGTCCCCCTCGTCGAAGCGATCGATCCCCTGGCCGCCTACCGCCACCGGCTCGACGAGATCGGCCACCCGCACCCCGCGTTCGAGCTCGCGTTCCGGTGGCTCGACGACCACCGGCCGCCGCCGACCGGGCGGACCGCGGTCGTGCACGGCGACCTGCGGCTCGGCAACGTCATCGTCGCCGAACACGGACTGGCCGCCGTGATCGACTGGGAGCTCGTGCACCTCGGCGACCCGCTCGAGGACCTGGGGTGGATGTGCGTCCCGGCGTGGCGCTTCGGGGGCCCGCTCCCCGTCGCGGGCGTCGGACGGCGCGACCAGCTCCTCGACGCGTACGCGGACGAGAGCGGCTGGCGGCCCGATCCCGAGGCGCTGCGCTGGTGGGAGATCGCCGGGATGTTGCGGTGGGGCGTCATCTGCGTGATGCAGGCCGAGCGCCACCGGTCCGGCGAGGTGTGCAGCCACGAGCTGGCGGCGATCGGCCGTCGGGTGTGCGAGAACGAACACGACCTGTTCCTCGCGCTCGAGGGCCGGTGGTGAGCGCCGACCCGCCCGTGCCGCACGACCTGCCGACGGCCGGCGAGCTCCTCGCGGCGGTGCGGGTGTGGCTCGAGACCGACGTCGCGAGCGGCGACGTGCAGCCGTTCCACGTCCGCGTGGCCGGGAACATCCTCGCGATCGTCGAGCGCGAGCTGGCGCTCGGGCCCGAACAGGCGCTCCGCCACCGGCAGCGCCTCGATGCGCTCGGTGTCGCCGACGACGCCGAGCTGGCGGCCGCGATCCGCTCGGGCCGTCTCGACGATCGACTCGACGAGGTGCGGGCGCTGGTGTGGGCGAGCGTTCGTGACAAGCTCGCCGTGGCCAACCCGCGCTACCTCGACCGCGTGGAACCGACGTAGGTCGACGGGCGGGTCAGAGCCCGAAGGCGGCGAGCAGCTCCGCGCAGTTCGCCCACGGCGTGAGCGGCGCGAGCGGCACGACGGCATTGCCGGCATTCCACAGTGCCTCGCCGGCGCGGCCGGTGTGGACCCCGGCGTGGTGAGCGTGCAGCGGAACGGCTCGGTTGCCGGCCAGATCGACGCACTTGCGAACGGAGACGGGAACCTCGCCGGTCTCGTCGAGCACGACGCCCAGGACGAGTGCATGCGGGTGCTTGGGCGGTTCACCGTGATCGTTCGCGCCGACGGCGGTGCTCCCGCCGACCGTCAAGAGTGCCGCGAGACCCAGTGCAGCGAGTGACCTCATGATGACCTCCGGTTGCGTGAAGGGTGGGTGCCGCCGGTGGCCGCCACCCACTCCGCCAGTGTGGACGCCCGGCCGGCTCCGGTGCCGGCTCGGACGACCGAATCGTAGGCTCGGGCGCCGGCACGAGCAAGGGCGGGTGTCTCGCCCGTCTCGAGATTTTCAGCCTTTGCCGCGCCGCCCGCTCAGGACCGATCGGTGCGACGGCCGAGGGTGACCGGTTGGCCGGCGGCGAGCTGGCCGCACGCGGCGTCGATCTCGGTGCCGCGGTTCTGGCGCACCGTCGCGTTGGCGCCGAGCCGTTCGAGCAGGTCGCGGAACTCGTGGACCCGGCCGCGCGGCGAGCCCTGTGTGGGATCGCCGGGGGTGGGGGTGAGCGGGATCAGGTTCACGTGGGCGGCGGGACGCAGCCGACGGCAGACCTCGGCCAGCTCGGCAGCGTCGCGCTCGCGATCGTTGACGCCGTCGATCATCGCCCACTCGAAGCTGATCCGGCGGCTGCGCAGCGCCAGGTAGTCGCGGCATGCCGCGACCAGCTCGTCGATCGGGTAGCGACGGTTGATCGGCACCAGCTCGTCGCGCAAGGCGTCGTTGGCGGCGTGCAGCGACACCGCGAGATTGACGGGCAGCGGCCGCGTCGCGAGCCGGCGGATGCCGGGGGCGATGCCCACGGTGCTGATCGTGATGTGGCGGGCCGACAGCCCGATGTCGGCGTGCAGGCGCTCGACGGACGTCCAGACGGCGTCCTCGTTGGCGAGGGGTTCGCCCATGCCCATGTACACGACGTTGGAGACGCGCCGGTCGGCCTGGCGCGCCCGGCGCACGGCACGGGCGACCTGTTCGAGGATCTCGCCCGCCGTCAGGTGGCGGGTGAAGCCGGCTTGACCCGTCGCGCAGAACCCGCACGCCATCGCGCATCCGGCCTGGCTCGACACGCACACCGTGGCGCGGTCGCGGTAGAGCATCAGCACGGTCTCGACGCGGCTGCCGCCGGCGAGCTCCCACAGGAACTTCACGGTGTCGCCGCGGTCGGTCACCGACTCGGTGACCGGCGTCAGGGCGGCGGGGAGCCGCTCGTCGAGGTCGGCGCGGAGCATCTTGGGGAGGTCGGTCCAGTCGGTGGGGTCGGTGCAGCGCTCGTACAACCCCGCCCACACCTGGTCGACCCGGTAGCGCGGCGCGCCGGCGAGCAGCTCGGCGAGCTGGTCGCGCGTCGCGTCGTAGCGGGTGGTGGTCGGCGTGTTCATCGGTCAATCGGCGTCGGCGGATCTCGCTTCGTTCGCCAGCGCCTCGTACTGGGCGATGCGGTCGCGGCACACGTCGAGACTCGCGACCCAGAACGCCGGGTCGGTGACGTCGAGGCCGAACCGGCCGCCGAGCTCCTCGGCGGTGTCGATACCGGCGCGCGACAGCAGGTCGGCGTAATTGGTGCGGAACCGCTCGGGGTCGCGCCGGTACTCGGCGAACAGTCCGAGTCCGAACAGGAGGCCGTACGTGTAGGGCCAGTTGTAGAAGTGGGAGCCGTAGTAGTGCGGCTTGAGCAGCCACATGTAGGGGTGTCGGGTGTCGGGGTCGATGCCGTCGCCGTAGGCCTCGGCCTGGGCGGCCAGCATCAGCTCGTTCAGCTCCCGAACGCCGAGGGTGCCGCGGCGGCGGCGGGCGAACAGCTCGGTCTCGAAGAGGAAGCGCGAGTGGATGTCGACGACGACCTGGTTCGAGCCGGCGAGGTCCACGTCGAGCAAGGCGAGCCGTTCGCCACCGTCGAGGCGGGCGAGGCCGGACTCGACGGCGAGCGTCTCGCAGAAGATGCTCGCCGTCTCGGCGAGCGCCATCGGCACCCGCTTCTGGAGCGGCGTCCGGCCGGCCAGCGTCACGTTGTGATAGGCGTGGCCGAGCTCGTGGGCCGTCGTCTGGGCCGAGTCGACCGAGTCGGCCCAGTTGAGCAGCACCAGCGAGCGATCGCCGGTGAACGGCATGCAGAACGCGCCGCCGGTCTTGCCGTCGCGCGGCCCGGCGTCGATCCAGTGCTCGGCGAGCGCACGATCGACGAGGCCTGCCAGCTCGGAGCCGTACGTGGCGAACGCGCCGCGCACCCATTCGATGCCGTCGGTCCAGCTGATCGACGTGGCGGTCTGGGGCAGCGGCGCGACGAGGTCCCACCAGGGGAGGCCCCCGGCGTGGCCGTGGAGGTCGGCCTTGATGCGCATCCAGCGCCGGAAGTCGGGGAGGGCGGCGACGACGGCGTCGTGCATCGCGTCGAACGTCGGACGGCTCACGCTGTTCGCGAACAGCGAGGCATCGAGCGGCGACTCCCAACGGCGGCGCCGGTTGACGATCGTGGCCTCGCCCTTGACCGCATTGAGCGCCGCAGCGACCGACGTCGCGACGGTCGGCCAGGCGCGCAGCTCGGCGTCGAACGCGGCCCGCCGGACCAGCGGGTCCGGCGCGGTCGCGAGGCCGCGCACAGCTGGCATCGGCAGGCGGTCGGTCGAGCCGTCGGGGAACTCGACCTCGGCGGTGAGCTGTGACGTCACGTCGGACTGCAGCCGTCCCCACGCCTGCGATCCGGTCGTGGCGAGCTCGGCGTACAGGCCCTCCTCGGCTTCGGACATCTGGTGGGCCGACCGCTCGTCGAGCCGGAGGAGCGGCCCGCGGTGCTCGGCGACCTCGGTGCTGACGCTCGCGAGCGCCTCGACGCCGAGGGCGTGCACCCAGTCGGCGAGGCGGGCGAGCAGCGGCCGCATCCGCGCCGCGATGCTCTCGATCCGGCTCATCAGCGCCTGGGCGTGCTCGTCGCGCGAGTCGGTCGTGACCGTCGCCGCGACGACCGCGTCGAGCTCGCTGAGCGCCTCGGCGAGCTCGTTGTACCCGTCGATCACGGCGTCCGCGGCGGTCCCGTCGACGCCGGTGACCGGTCGCGGAGCGACGGCGCGGACGTCGTGCACGTCGAAGAGCTCGACGAGCCGGGTGGCGCCGGCATCGACCCGCTCGAGCTCGTCGACGAACGAGCGGGCCGTGAGCGAGTCGTAGCGGTCGGCGACGCTCCAGCGGGGCAACGCGTCGGCGGTCTCGGCGGGACGGGTGTCGGTCATGACTGCTCCGATGAGGAATCGATCGTGCCGGCGAACGCGACGCGCGTCCGGTGGATGGAGAAGCCGAGACGCTCGTAGAGCCGTCTGGCAGCGACGTTGTCGTCGTCGACGTAGAGGTTGGCGAGGCCGACGCCGCGAGCCGTGATCGCGTCGAGCCCGGCGAGCGTGAGCTCGCGGCCGAGGCCGCGGCCGTGGAAGTCCGGATCGACCGCGATCACGTAGATCTCACCCAGCGCTGGATCGTGGTCCGCGTGGATCTTCGTCCAGCAGAACCCGGCGAGGCGGCCGTCGCGCTCGTGCAGGCGGAAACCGTCGGCGTCGAACCACGGCTCGGCGAGTCGGGAGTGGAGCGTCTGCAGCGTCCAGCCGCCCTGTTCGCCGTGGCTGGCGAACGCCCGATTGTTGACGGCGAGCCAGCTCTCGTCGTCGAGGCCAGGTCGGAACGATCGCGTGTCGATCGAGGGGTGCTCCGTGAGTGGGAGCTCGCAACGCATCTCGTGGAGCTCGCGCGTCGGACGGAGCGACGACCGATGCGCGACGGCGAGGTCGGCCTCGCCGGGCCGCTCGAGCCACCATGTGAGGCGTCCGCCGCCGGCGCGTGCGAAGGTGTCGATCGCGGTCTCGACGACGTCGGCGCGGTGCGCCGGCGCGACATCGGGATCGGCGACGACCTCGAGGAGGGTGCCGTCGTTGGCGGCTGACAACTGGGCGAGCGCGCGCACCCCGGCGGCGTCGGACGAGGTGGCCACGACGAGCCCGTCGCCGCCGCGCTCGAGGTCGATGCGGAGATGATCGCTCAGGGCATCCGCGCCGGCCTCCACGGCCGACGCGACGAAGCCGAGCAACCGTGCCCGACGGGTCGCGTCCGGCTCGATGGTCACCTCCACGACCTGCATGCGACGAGGGTATCGGCACGCCACGATCGTGTCGTGAGCCCGCTTCGGCCGGCCGTCGTTCACCGTCGCCCCTGCGTCCTGTTGCAATGTCCGACAAATCCGCGGGGATGCTTGCCGTGACGCGAATCACACGACAGAATGAGAGGTACCCAGGTTCCCGCCACCTGGATTGGAGTGAGGCCGGGATCCGCCGCCTGGCCCGCTCACGGGTTG
Organism: Ilumatobacter sp.; assembly: GCA_041596155.1. Lineage (GTDB taxonomy): Bacteria > Actinomycetota > Acidimicrobiia > Acidimicrobiales > Ilumatobacteraceae > Ilumatobacter. The sequence goes on from JBFHJC010000005.1 coordinate 22,590, forward strand.
GACGACCCTCTGGTTCGCCAGGGGGTCGTCCCCGTTTTCGGGGTCGCGCGCCAGGGTGGTCAGGTTGTCCGGTGTGAATAACGCCGTTCTGTCTCGCGGCTCGGGCGATCAGCGCTCGAGGGTCTTGATCGCCCGCCGCAGTGCCCGGCTCGCGACGCTCAGCTGGCGCTCGGCCTCGTGGACGCTCACGATCACGTCCTCGCGTTCGCCGCCGAGAAACGGCTCGACCAGCCCGGCGACGCGGTCGCGCTGGCGCTCCAAGGCATCCGCGATGACGCTCAACTCGGCAGCGGCACTGGAGGCCTCCGGCTGTGGCACCCCGTCCACGCTATTGGCTCCCTCGGTGCTCCGACACCCGAATTGGGTCGGCAACCCGTTCAGCTCCGCTGGGGACGCGTCGGTAGCCTGCGCCCGGTGATTCCCGTTCGCGATGACCTGCGGGCCCTCGAGGGCTACCACTCGCCGCAGGTCGACGTCGCCGTCCGGCTCAACACGAACGAGTCACCCTTGCCCCCGCCGGCCGGGTGGCGCGACGCACTCGCGGCCGAGCTGTCGCAGCTCGACTGGCATCGCTATCCCGATCGCGGCGCCGTCGCCCTGCGGACCGCGATCGCGGAGCATCACGGCGTCGAACCCGACATGGTGTTCGCCGCCAACGGTTCGAACGAGGTGTTGCAGACGATCCTTCTCGCCTACGCCGGCGCCGGCCGAACCGTCGCCACGTTCGAACCGACGTATCAGATGCACGCGCAGATCGCCCGGGTCGTCGGCGCGCGCGTCGTGGAGGGTGAGCGCGACGCCGACTTCACGCTCGACCCGGCCGAGCTGCGCCGGGTCGTCGCGGAGCACTGCCCGCACGTCACGTTCCTCACGTCGCCCAACAACCCGACCGGACTCGTCGAACCGGCGAGCCGCGTGGGCGAGCTCCTCGAGCTCGCCCCCGGTCTCGTCGTCGCCGACGAGGCCTACGCCCAGTTCGCCGACTGGTCGGCGATGTCGCTCGTCGCCGACGACCGCCCGCTGGTCGTCACCCGCACCTTCTCCAAGACGTGGAGCATGGCGGCCGTCCGGCTCGGCTACGCCGTCGGGCCGGCATGGTTCGTGCGCGAGCTCGACAAGGTCGTGCTGCCGTACCATCTCGACGCCGCCAAGCAGGTCGCCGGGCGGTTGGCGCTGCGGTACGTCGACGAGATGAACGAGCGCGTCCGGACGATCGTCGCCGAGCGCGAGCGCGTCGCGGCGGCGATGCGGGCGCTTCCGATCGAGGTCACGCCGAGCGGCGCCAACTTCGTGCTGTTCCGCCCCACCACGATCGGCGGGCGCGAGCTGTGGCAACGACTGCTCGACCGCAGCGTGCTGGTGCGCGACTGCTCCGGTTGGCCCCGGTTGACCGACCGCCTCCGGGTCACGGTCGGTACCGTCACCGAGAACGACGCCTTCCTGACCGCCCTCGAGGAGATCCTGCGATGAGCCGCACCGCGACCCGTTCCCGCACCACGAAGGAGACGTCGATCGAGGTCGCCATCGACCTCGACGGCACCGGGACGACCGACGTGTCGACGGGCATCCCGTTCTACGACCACATGCTCGACCAGCTCGGCCGCCACGGCGGGTTCGACCTCACGGTCACGGCCGCGGGCGACCTCCACATCGACACCCACCACACCGTCGAGGACGTCGCGATCGCGCTCGGCGAGTCGTTCCGCGAGGCGCTCGGCGACAAGGCCGGCATCCGGCGGTTCGCGAGCGGCAGGTTCCCGCTCGACGAGGCGCTCGTCGACGTCGCCCTCGATCTGTCGGGCCGCCCCCACGTCGAGTGGATCGTGCCGATGCCCGAGGTGCTCCCGCTCGGCAACCCTCCGTTCGACCCCCAGCTCGCCGAGCACGCCGTGTCGTCCTTCGCACAGGCGGCCGCGATCACGTTGCACGTCGAGCTCGTCCGGGGCCGCAACGTCCATCACATCATCGAAGCGACGTTCAAGGGGCTCGCCCGGTCGCTGCGCGACGCCGTGCGCGTCGACGGCGTGGGCGGGGTGCCCTCCACCAAGGGCGTGCTGTGACGAGCGAGCGACCGCTGGTCGCCGTGCTCGACTACGGCATCGGCAACCTCCACTCGGCGCAGAAGGCACTCGAGAAGATGGGCGCCGACGCCCGCCTCACCACCGACGCCGGCCTCGTGGCGGATGCCGACGGGGTCGTCCTCCCCGGGGTCGGAGCGTTCGGCGCGTGCATGGACGCGCTGCGAGCCACCGGTCTCGAGCGACCGGCGCTCGCGGCCGTCGCGTCGGGCCGTCCGTTCCTCGGCATCTGCGTCGGGATGCAGATGCTGTTCGACGCCAGCGAGGAGCACGCCGCTGGCCGCGGGCTCGGCGTGGTGCCCGGCACGGTCCGTTGGATCCCGCCGGGCGTCAAGCGCCCCCAGATGCAGTGGAACCGCCTCGTCCTCCGATCGCCCGACGACCCGATGCTCACCGGGCTCGGCGATGACCCCTGGGTCTACTTCGTGCACTCGCTGCACGGTGTGCCCGACGATCCGGCCGTCGTCGCCGCGACCTGCGAGTACGGCGGCACGCTCAACGCCGCCTTCCGCCTCGGCAATCTGTTCGCCACCCAGTTCCACCCGGAGAAGTCCGGTTCGACAGGTCTCCGGTTGCTCGCCAATTTCGTGACGGTCTGCGCGCGATCGGAGGCCGGTCGGTGACGGTCGATCTCTACCCGGCGATCGACCTGCGCGGCGGCCGCGTCGTCCGGCTCGCCAGGGGCGACTACGCCGCCGAGACCGTGTACGGCGACGACCCCGTCGAGGTCGCTCGGTCGTTCGTCGCAGCGGGCGCGCCGTGGGTGCACGTCGTCGACCTCGACGCCGCTCGCTCCGGCGACCCGGTCAACCGGTCCGTGGTCGCCCGCATCGCCGACGCGATCGGGAGCGCGGCGTCGCTCCAGAACGGGGGCGGTGTGCGATCGCTCGACGACGCCAAAGCGCTCGCCGACGCCGGCGTCAGTCGGGTCGTGATGGGTTCGGCGGCCGTGGCCGACCCCGACCTCGTGGCCGATGCCGGCGAGATCGTGCCGGTGGCGGTCGGGCTCGACCACCGCGACGGCGAGCTCGCAGTACACGGCTGGACCGAGAGCAGCGGTGTCCGGCTGTTCGACGCGCTCGGCCGGTTCCCGACCGCCGCCGCCTTCGTCGTGACCGACATCGGGCGCGACGGCATGCTCTCGGGTCCCGACGTCGAGGGGCTGACGGCGGTGGTCGCGGCCACATCGACCCCGGTGATCGCGAGCGGCGGCGTGTCGTCGCTCGACGACATCGGCGAGCTGGCGCGCATCCCCGGGCTGGGCGGCATCATCACGGGCAAGGCCGTGTACGAGGGCCGGTTCACCGTCGCCGAGGCGCTCGCGGTGCTGGAGGCCGGCTGATGCGCGTCGCTCGCGTCATCCCGTGCCTCGACGTGACCGGCGGCCGGGTCGTGAAGGGGACGAACTTCGTCGATCTGCGCGACGCCGGCGACCCGGTCGAGCTGGCCGCTCGCTACGACGCCGAGGGCGCAGACGAGCTCGTGTTCCTCGACATCACCGCCTCGTCCGACGACCGCGACACCACGGTCGACATGGTGTTCCGCGTCGCCGAGCAGGTGTACATCCCATTCACCGTGGGCGGTGGCATCCGCTCGCTCGAAGACGCCCGTCGCATGCTGCGCGCCGGTGCCGACAAGGTCAGCGTCAACACCGCCGCCGTCCAGCGGCCCGAGCTGATCGCCGAGATCGCGGCCGAGTTCGGCTCGCAGTGCGTGGTGTGCGCGATCGACGCCAAGCGTCGCGGCCGCGCGGTCACCGACGGGTTCGAGGTCCATCTGCACGGCGGTCGCACCCCGACCGGCATCGACGCTGTCGACTGGGCCCGGCGCGCCGTCGAGCTCGGGACGGGCGAGATCCTGCTGACCTCCATGGACCGCGACGGGACCAAGATCGGCTTCGACCTCGAGCTGACGCGCGCCGTCAGCGCCGCCGTCACGGTGCCGGTGATCGCGAGCGGGGGCGTCGGCACGCTCGAACACCTCGTCGAGGGCATCGTCGAGGGCGGTGCCGACGCGGTGCTCGCCGCTTCGATCTTCCACTTCCGAGAGCACTCGGTCGCGGAGGCCAAGCGGGCGATGACCGAGGCGGGCGTCACGGTGCGCCCGGCTGGCGCATGATCATGGCGCGGAGTCCATGGTTTCTCGTCGCGGCGAGCCTGCTGTTCCTCGGGGGCAGCCTGTCGTTCCTCGACGACGACATGTACACGCTCGGCGCGTGGCTGTTCGTCGCGGGCTCGCTGCTGTTCGTCGGCCATTCGCTCGCCGAGGCGATCGCCGAGCGCCGCGGCGGTTGAGCCGGCCACTACGGTCGCTCTCGTGAGCATCGAGGTCGAACGCCAGGACGCCGTCAGCATCATCCACCTCGACGACGGCAAGGCGAACGCACTGACCGTCGCCGCGATCGCCGCGATCGTCGATGCCGTCCGCGCCGCGGAGGACGATGCCGAGCTGGGCGCGGTCGTCGTGCACGGCCGACCGGGCCGCTTCTCCGGCGGTTTCGACCTCGAGGTGATGCGCAGCGGCGACATCGCCGCGATGATGGGCCTGGTCAGCGACGGCGGCGACCTGGTGCGCACGATGTGGGGGAGCGGGGTGCCGGTCGTCGCGGCCTGCACCGGCCACGCCGTCGCCGCCGGTGCCCTGATGCTGCTCGGGTGCGACGTGCGCGTGGGGGCCGACATCGAGGCGAAGATCGGGCTCAACGAGGTCGCGATCTCGATGGTGCTGCCCGGGTGGGCGCTCACGATCGCCGGCGATCGCCTCAGCAAGCGGCACTTCCACCGAGCCGTGGCCAACGCTCGACTGACGACGCCGCGCCAGGCGGTCGACGTCGGATTCCTCGACGAGGTCGTCGATGCCGACACCGTGCTCGACCGTGCGATCGAGATCGCGGGCGAGCTGGCGGCCACGCTCGACCCGGCCGCCTACGCCCGGACCGTCGCGCTCACGCGTGGCGGCACGCTCGACCGGATGGCCGAGCAGATCGCCGCCGATCGGGCGATCTCCTGACCGCGATCCCGACCCGGCACCAGCGTCGAGAGGGTCGCCGCCATGGCGATCCCGAACGACAAGATGGAGTATCGGCGACTGGGCACCAGCGGTGTCCGGGTGAGCGTGCTCTCCCTCGGGAGCTGGGTCACGTTCGACAACCAGCTCGACACCGACCTCGCCCTCGAGTGCATGCAGGCGGCGCACGATGCCGGGTGCAACTTCTTCGACAACGCCGAGGCGTACGCGGGTGGTCGGAGCGAGTCGATGATGGGACGCGCACTGCGCGAGCTCGCGTGGCCGCGATGGTCGTACCTCGTCACGACCAAGCTGTTCTGGGGCATCCACGGCGATGACCCGAACATGTCCAACACGCTCAACCGCAAGTACCTGACCCAGGCGATCGAGGCCTCGCTCGACCGGTTCGGGCTCGAGTTCGTCGACGTCGTGTACTGCCATCGCTCCGATCCCGAGACGCCGATGGAGGAGACCGTGTTCGCGATGAGCGAGATGGTCACCCGCGGGCAGGCGCTGTACTGGGGCACGAGCGAGTGGGCGGCAGACGAGATCCGCCACGCGATCGACGTCGCCGAGCGCCACCACCTCCACCCGCCGGTCACCGAGCAGTCGCAGTACAACATGCTCGAACGACGCAAGGTCGAGCACGAGTACGCCCGCCTCCACGCCGAGACCGGCTACGGCAACACGATCTGGAGTCCGCTGGCGTCCGGACTGCTCACGGGCAAGTACCGCGACGGGATCCCCGACGGTTCGCGCGGCGCGCTCGCCGGCTACGAGTGGCTCGCCGGTCACATGACCGACGCCGAGGTGATCGCCCGCGTCGAACACCTCCGGCCGATCGCCGATCGGCTCGGGTGCTCGATGGCGCAGCTCGCGCTGGCCTGGGCGACGCTGCATCCGATGGTGTCGAGCGTGATCACGGGCGCCAGCCGTCCGAGCCAGGTCACCGAGAACTTCGCAGCGCTCGACGTGATCCCGCTCCTCACCGACGACGTGCGCGACGAGATCGAGACCGCCCTCGCCTGACGTCACGCATGGGGTCAGGCACACCCCGTGACGCGCCTCACGGCGCGGTCAGCAGGCTGTACGCGTCCTGGTAGAGCGGGGCGAGCTCGTGGTGCCCCTCGCTCGTGAAGTGGGCGCAGAGTTGCAGGGCGAGATCTTCGGCGCGCCGCCGGGCGTGGAGTCCTCCCTCGGTCCGGAGCTCGGCGTCGATGTCGGGCAGGTCGAAGCTGCCCGTCGCGTCGGCGAGCGCACCGTCGCCGGCGGAGCGCAAGAGCGCCCACGACAGGACCGAGTGCGGCACGCACTCGGCCGGTGCGCTCCCGGTCGCCAGCTTGGCGGCGGACGCGACGTGGTAGGCCACCTGGGCGAGGGCGGCGTCGGTGAGGTCTCTGGTCGACATACCCACACGGTGCCCGATCGGGGCGCGCATGCGCCAGGGGCGAAGGTCCGCGCCGCTCAGGCGATGCCCGGGTCCGTGAGCTGCCGGCGGAGCACCTTGCCGGTGGTCGTGCGGGGCAGCTCGTCGAGGAAGTGCACCTGACGCGGGATCTTGTGACGGGCGAGCTGCGCTCGGACGTGATCACGGACGGACTCGGCCGTGAGCTCGGTGCCGCTGCGAGGTACGACGAACGCGGCGAGGGCCTGGCCGAACTCGTCGTCGGGGACGCCGACGATCGCCACGTCGGCGACGGCGGGGTGGGCGGCGAGCAGGTCCTCCACCTCGGCGGGGAACACGTTCTCGCCGCCCGAGACGATCATGTCGTCCTCACGGCCGTCGACGGTGAGCTGCCCGTCGCGCAGGTACCCCATGTCGCCCGTCGACAGCAGTCCGTCGACCCGTTCCTTGTCGCCGCCGTTCGTGTAGCCGTCGAAGCTCATCGCCCCACCGACGAAGATCCGGCCGCGCTGGCCCTCCGGCACGGGTCGGCCGTCGCCGTCGAGGATCGCCACCCGCACGCCCATCGCCACGCGTCCGGCGGTCGACGGGTCGCGCCGCAGGTCGTCGGGCGTTGCGATGGTGGCCACGGCGACCTCGGTCGAGCCGTACAGGTTGTAGAGCGTCGGCCCGAACCGGTCGAGGACGGAGGTGACAGCGGTCGGCCGGATCGCCGAGCCGCTCGCCGCGATGACGCGCAGCGACGAGGTGTCGAACCGCTCGTGATCCGGCACCGCCAGGATCCGCTCGAGCATCACCGGGACGACCACCAGCACGTCCGCGCGCGTGGTGGCCACGGCGGCCAGGGCCGCCGCCGGGTCGAACCGTCGGGCGAGCACCTGGGTGGCGCACCGGCTCAATCCGAGCAGCAGGTGGCTCGAACCCCAGGCGTGGAACAATGGTGCGGCGACGATCTGGGTGTCGCCGAGACGCAGCGGGATGCGGTCGAGCACGGCGGCGATCCCCTCGAGCCGGCCATCGTCGCTGCGCCGCGCGGCTCCCTTCGGGCGACCGGTCGTGCCGGAGGTGAGGATCACGACCATGCCCTGGCTCTTGTTCGGCTCGACCGAGTGGCCGGCGCACGCCATCGTGTCGAGCGTCGCCTCGCCGAGGGCGAGTCCGACGCCGCTCTCGCCGACGATCGGGGCGAACTCGTCGTCGTGCAGCAGCACCGTGATGCGCTCGTGGACGACGACGTCGGCGAGCTGCGGGCCCGCGAACCCGGTGTTGAGCAGCACGAGGTCGGCGCCGGTCGCGGCGGCGGCGGCCAGCCACTCCACGAACCCGCGGTGGTTGCGCGCCAAGATCCCGACCACGGTGCCCGTGCCGACGCCACGGTCGCGCAGGCCGGCCGCGATGCTCCGGGTGCGGGCCCACAGCTCGCGATAGGTGGTCGCGCCGGCGTCATCGATGATGGCCGTGCGGTCCGGGTAGCGGGCGGCGGCGCCGGCGACGAGCCCGGCGATCGACTGCCCCCAGGGGGCCATCGCCGCGATCGCGCGCGGCAGACGGTCGGGGCGCTCGAACGGGGTCAACACCGAGCGCGCGAGGGCGGCGCCCGCCGCCAGCTTGCGTCCGAGTTCGGTCATCGTCCACCTTCCGAGTTCGAGCGGTTCGGCCGTCGGCCTTCGGCCGTCGGCCAGGGGCGCCTCCGGGGCGACCCGATGCGTGGACGCTGCGGACACTAGCGGGCCGGGGGAAACCCGATCGTGACGTCCGCCATCCGGTTGTCAGAATCGACCCATGTCCTCCGCCGGTGCCGACCAGCGCTCGCTCGCGTCGTTGCTGCGGCCCGAGCGCGCCCGCTGGGTGGCGTTGGGGGTGCTCGTGGCGGCCGGCTCGGCCCTGCTGCTCGCCGGCCCGCTGATCGTTCGGCAAGTGATCGACCGTGCCGTGGCCGGAGCGACCCCGTCGACGCTGCGGGGGCTGGCGGTGGCGTTCCTCGCCATCGTGGTCGCCGCGCAGATCATCGACGTCGCCGTCGCGCGGTCTGCGACAGTCCTGGCCTGGCGCACCACCAACGACCTGCGGGTCGCGATGGCCGCCCACGTGCTGCAGCTCGATCACGAGTTCCACCGCCAGCACACGCCCGGTGAGCTGATCCAGCGCGTCGACGGTGACGTGACCTCCGTGGCAGAGCTGCTCGGGCGGGTCGTGCCCAAGGCGGCCGGTTCGTTGCTCGTCGTCGCCGGCATGATCGGCGTGGTCGGGTTCCTCGACTGGCGGATCGGTGTCGGGATGCTCGTCTACGTGGCGAGCTCGACGGCGACGGTGTTGATGTTGCGCCACCGTGCCGTCTCGGAGTCGGCCGACGAGCTGAGCTCGTACGCCCGCCTCTACGGCGGCATCGAGGAGCGCCTGAACGCGTCTGAGGACCTGCGCGCCAACGGCGCCGGGGGGCATGCGATGTGGCGCTTCGTCGAGGAGAGTGCCGGGGCCCTCGACAGTTCGGTGCGTCGTGAGTCCGCGTTCCTCGGCATGTGGTGGGGCGTCCAGGGAGCGGTGGTCGGGGGAGTCGTATTGTCTGTCGCGGCCGGCGCACTCCTCGTCGCCCGCGACGTGATCAGCGTTGGCACCGCGTTCCTTCTCCTGCAGTACGTCCTGTTGATCGAACGCCCGCTCGAGGAAGTCGTCCACGAGCTCGAGACCGTGCAGAAGGCAACCGGCGCGATGCGACGCATCGCGGCGCTGACGGCGGTCACCGTGTCGATCGCCGACGACGGTTCGACCACGCCGCCGCCCGGGCCGCTCGGCGTGCACCTCGACGACGTGACGTTCGACTACGGCGACGACGACCCGGTCTTGGTCGACGTGGCGCTCACGGTCGCGGCCGGCCGGAGCGTGGGCGTCGTCGGACGGACGGGGAGCGGTAAGACCACGTGCTCCCGACTGGTGCTCCGCCTCGTCGAACCGACCGCCGGCGAGGTTGCGCTGGGCGGGGTGCCGATCCGCGACATCCCTCTCGCAGAGCTCCGCCGTCGCGTCGCGATGGTGCCCCAGGAGGTCGAGCTCTTCGCCGGCACGATCCGCGACAACGTCACGCTCTTCGAGGACGGAGCGACCGACGCGGACGTGGCCGGCGCGCTGCGCGCCGTGGGCCTGGATTCGCTCGCCGACGGCGGCGTGGACCGCGTCCTCGGCGAGGGTGGAGCGGGGCTGTCGGCGGGCGAGGCGCAGCTGCTGGCGATGGCGCGGGTGTGGCTGCGCGACCCCGACCTGGTCGTCCTCGACGAGGCGACGGCACGGGTGGACCCGGAGACCGAGCACCGCTTGGAGACCGCGATGCGCGAACTGATCCGGGGTCGCACCGCGCTCGTCATCGCCCACCGCCTCTCGACCTTGCGTGAGCTCGACGACATCGTCGTGTTCGAGGCCGGTCGCGTGGTCGAGGCCGGCCCGCGCGCCGCGCTGGCGGCCGAGGAGAGCAGCAGGTACCGGCGTCTGCTGGACCTCGCGCTCGAAACCGATCCGGCCGACGTGGAGCTGCTGTCGTGAACGTGTGGCAGCTGGCGTGGCGCGTGAGCCAACACGAGCGCCGGAGGTTCTGGGTGGGTTGGGCGCTGTTCGTGCTCTTCTTCATCATCCCGATCGCGATCGGATGGACGATCGGCCGTGCCTTCGACGCGGTCGGCGACGGCGACACCGAGCGCGCCCTGCGCTGGGTGGTGCTGCTCGTCGTCGCCGAAGCGGCGCGCATGGCCTCCATCCACGCTGCCGCGCTCGTGTGGACCCGCGTGTGGGTGCAGATGCAGACGTTCCTGCGGGCCAATCTGCTCGTCGCTCAGGTCGCGAGCGGCGGCGCGGAGGCCGGGCAACCGGTCGGATCGGCGGGCGAGGCGCTCACCCACTTCCGTGACGACACCGAGGACGTCGCCCGCTTCGTGGACGGCCTGGTCGACGTGTCGGCCGGTCTCGCGTTCACGATGTTGGCAGCGCTGGTCCTCGGCGCGACGAACCTCGGGGCGGCGGTCGTTCTGATCGTCCCGCTGGTGGTCGTGGCCGTCGCCACACGCCTGCTCGATCAGCAGATCAAGGTGTACCGGATGGCGGACCGCGAGGCGACGGCCGCCGTCACCGGCTTCGTCGGCGACATGATGGCCGCCGCCACGACCGTCAAGGTGAACGATGCGGCCCCGGCGTTGCTCGGTCGACTGCGGAACCTCGTCGAGCGGAGGCGGCAGACCGCGGTTCGCGACCGGGTGCTCGAGGAGGCGCTCGATGCGTTCAGCCGCGGCGCGGCCGACGTCGGGCTCGGGCTGGTGCTGTTCGTCGGAGCCGGAGCGTTGGCGTCGGGATCGTTCGGTGTGGGCGACCTGGCGTTGTTCGCCGCCTATCTCGGCTGGCTGAGCTTCCTGCCCCGCATGATCGGGCGGGCGTTGGCACGCCGCAAGCAGGCCGGCGTGGCGTTCGACCGGATGCGCGCTCTCGTTGCCGACGCCGACGTCCGCAACACCGTTCGGCCGCGGTCCCTGCCCATCGACCGGCACCAGGTCCGAGCCCGCGGCAGCGACGTTCGGCCGGATCGCGTCCCGCTCGACCGACTCGATGTCGTCGGGCTGCGAGCGACCTACCCTGGCGGCGGAGGCATCCTCGACGCGAGCCTGCGCGTGGCGCGCGGTGAGCTGGTGGTGGTCACGGGTCGTGTGGGAGCGGGCAAGACGACGCTCCTGCGTGCCATCCTCGGGCTCGCTTGGCAGGCAGACGTGTCGGGCTCGGTCCGGTGGAACGGAGTGGAGATCGCCGACCGCGCTGCGTTCCTGGTGCCGCCGAACGCAGCGTTCCTGCCGCAGGTACCGCAGCTCCTGTCCGACTCGCTCGTCGACAACATCGCTCTCGGAGCGGCCGGGCCGCACGACGTCGCTCGCGCGATCGACCTCACCGTGCTCGCCGACGACGTCGCCGAGATGCCGGCAGGCGGTGCCACCCTCGTCGGGCCGCGCGGGCTTCGACTCTCGGGAGGTCAGCGGCAGCGGTTGGCCGGAGCGAGGGCCGTCGTGCACCGGCCCGAGCTGGTGGTGCTCGACGACCTGTCCAGCGCGCTCGACGTCGAGACCGAGCTGCGTCTCTGGGAGAACCTCCGCGGCGCTGGGATGACCGTGCTCGCGGTGTCGCATCGCGCTGTCGCGTTCGAGCGAGCCGATCGGGTCTATCTCGCCGAAGCGGGTGTCGTGCGCGACGTCACCGGATGAGGCCGACGTCGCGCCGGTCGACCAGCCACGCGATCGCGCGCTCGGCGACCGCCGCGCGCCGTCCGTGCAGGAAGTGGTCAGCCGACTCGACGATCTCGAGCTCGGCGTCTGACCAGCCGGCAACGATCGGCTCGGCGGCGGACGGCGGCGAGAACTGGTCGTGGCGCGGGCACAGGACGAGCACCGGCGCTCCGGGCGGCTCGCTGTGATCCGTCATCGCCAGCGGGGGCGAGATCGCGACGATCGCCGCGACGCGCGGGTCAGCCGTCGACAGCGCCACCATCGCCCCGAACGAGTATCCGACCACGGCGAGCGGAAGCTCGGGATCCCTGTTCGTCAGCTCGTCGAGCGCGGCGACGAGGTCGAGACGCTCCGCGCGTCCGCCGTCGTGGTCGGCGCGGAAGTCGAATCGCAGCGCGACGAAGCCGGCGGTCACCGCCCGATCGAACACGGCGGTGACGACGAGGTCGTGGCGGCTGCCGCCGTACAGCGGGTGGGGGTGGCAGATCGCCATCGTGCCGATCGCCGCGCCCGCCGGCCGGGCCAGGTCGGCGCCGAGCAGACGGCCGTCGGAGGTACGCAGCCGGACCGACTCCATCTCGGCGACGGTACCCTCGCGTCCGTGGCCGACGCCCAGCAGAAGATCCCGATCAAGATGCTCAACGACCGCTTGCTCGTCAGGCTGAGCAAGGAGGACGGCGAGCGGACGTCGTCGGGCGGAATCCTCATCCCTGCGACGGCGCAGATGGCCAAGCGGCTCGTGTGGGCCGAGGTGGTCGCGCTCGGCCCGAACGTGCGCAGCGCCGAGATGGGCGACAAGGTGCTCTTCAGTCCCGACGACCGGTACGAGGTCGAGGTGCAGGGCGACGACTACATCATGTTGCGCGAACGCGACCTCCACGCCGTCGCCGCCCAGCGCATCGAGGCCAGCACCGGTCTCTACCTCTGATCCGTCCCCGTTCGTGTCGCGCTGACCCCCCGCATGGCGGGGTGAGCGCGACATGAAGGGCGCGCGATGATGGCGCGATGGCTGACACCCCGGACTTCTCGGACCTGACGGCGCTCTACGTCAACTGCTCGCTGAAGCACGAGGCGCGCGATTCGCACACGATGAAGCTGATCAACCGGTCGGCCGGGATCATGCGCTCGGTCGGGGTGAACGTCGACATCGTCCACGCCCTCGGCCACCGCATCGGCGTCGGGATGGTGAAGGACACCACCGAGATCGGCGACGACCGCGACGACTGGCCCGCGCTGCAGGAGCGGGTGATGGCGGCTGACATCCTCGTCATCGGCACGCCGATCTGGCTCGGCGTGCCGTCGAGCGTCTCGGCGCTCGTGATCGAGCGGATGTACGCGTACAGCGGCGACCGCAACGACAAAGGCCAGTACCTCTACTACGGCAAGGCGGGCGGCTGCATCGTCACGGGCAACGAGGACGGCGTGAAGGCCTGCTCCAAGATCGTGCTGTACGCGCTCCAGCACATCGGGTACACGATCCCGCCGCAGGCCGACTGCGGCTGGATCGGTGAGGCGGGGCCCGGACCGAGCTACGGCGACGTCATCGAGGGCGCCGACGCTCCCGCCGGTTACGACAACGAGTTCACCAACAAGAACACGACGATCATGACCTGGAACCTGATGCACCTCGGGCGGATGCTGCGCGACGGCGGCGGGTTCCCGGCGCTCGGCAACCAGCCGGCGCACTGGCAGGAGGTCGCCAACGCCACCCAGTTCGAGCCCGACCCCGTCTGACGCTCGGAGCGGCGGCGCAACCGTCGGTGCCCGCGGCACGCGCCGCCCGTATCCTCGTGGCATGCCGACCGGGAACCCGATCGCCGCGACCGACGCGCAGCTGGCGCTGGTGCGGTTCGACGCGAACGGCCTGGTCCCGGCGATCGCCCAGGACGTCGCCACCCGCGAGGTGCTGATGATGGCGTGGATGAACGCCGAATCGCTTCGGCGAACGCTCGACGAGGGTCGGATGGTCTACTGGTCGCGCAGCCGCCAGGAGCTGTGGCGCAAGGGCGACACCAGCGGTGACCGCCAGTTCGTTCGCGAGGCGTACTACGACTGCGACGGCGACACGCTGTTGTTCCTGGTCGAACAGGAGGGCGCCGGGGCGTGTCACACCGGCGCTCGGACGTGCTTCTTCCGCGCCTTCGGCAGCGAAGGTTGACCGGCGTGCAGATCCGGCCGACCCGCGACGAGTTCAAGGCGCACGCCGCCGATCACAGCGTCGTCCCGGTCTGGACCGAGGTGCTCGGCGACCTCGAGACGCCGGTCGCCGCCTTCGCCAAGCTCGTCGGCGACGAGCCGGGGTTCCTCCTCGAGTCGGTCGAGCACGGCGAGCGCTGGAGCCGCTTCTCGTTCGTCGGTCGCAACCCGTCGGCGACGATCGTGCTCCGAGGTGGCGAGCTGTCGGTGAGCGGCGACCTGCCCGCGAGGATTCCGACCGACCAGGGGATCCTCGCTGCGATCGAGTCGCTCCTCGGCATGTACACGAGCCCGGTGTTCGCCGACCTGCCGCCGCTCCACGGTGGCATCATGGGCTACCTCGGCTACGACGTGATCCGAGAGGTCGAGCACTTGCCCGACGTGCCCACCGACGACCACGGCCTCCCCGACGCAGTCATGAGCGTCATCGGGTCGCTCGCGGCGTTCGACCACTGGCGCCAGCGCATCTACCTGATCGAGAGCGTGCCGACCCACGGGTTGTCCGACGCCGAGCTCGACGACGCCTACGACGCCGCCTCGGTGCGTGCGCTCGCTGCCGTCGATCGGCTCGCCCAGCCGCTGCCGTACGTGCCGGTCGAGCCGCCCGTGGCGGGCGAGGCGCTGCCCGAGATCCGCTCGACGATGCCCGACGGGATGTACCAGCGGGCGGTCGAGGTCGCCAAGGAGTACATCCTCGACGGCGACGTCTTCCAGGTCGTGCTGGCGCAGCGCTACGACATCGAGCTCGGCGCCGACCCGTTCGACGTGTACCGGGTGCTGCGCCAGGTCAACCCGAGCCCGTACATGTACTACCTGCGTCACCCCGAGATCACGATCGTCGGGTCGTCGCCCGAACCGATGGTGCAGTTGCTCGACCGCAAGGTGATCAGCCGCCCGATCGCCGGCACCCGCAAGCGCGGGAGCACCGACGAGCACGACCGGCGCCTCGCCGCCGAGCTGATCGAGCACCCCAAGGAGCGCGCCGAGCACGTGATGCTCGTCGACCTCGCCCGCAACGACGTCGGGCGTGTGGCGAAGTTCGGCTCGGTGCAACCCGACGAGCTGATGACGCTCGAGCGCTACAGCCACGTCATGCACCTGACGTCGCAGGTCTCGGGCGATCTGCGCGACGAGCTCGGCCCGATCGACGTGCTGCGCGCGACGCTGCCGGCCGGCACGGTGAGCGGGGCGCCGAAGGTGCGGGCGATGGAGATCATCGACGAGCTCGAACCGGTCAAGCGGGGGCCGTACGCGGGCGTCGTCGGCTACGTCGACTGGTCGGGCAACCTCGACACGGCAATCGCGATCCGCACGATGTTCGTCCGCCCCGACGGGCTCACCGCGAGCCTCCAGGCCGGCGCCGGGATCGTCGCCGACAGCGTGCCCGACGACGAGGACCTCGAGTGCCGCAACAAGGCAGCGGCGCTCCTCGCCGCGATCCCGGCGGCCCGCCGGATGACCGCCGCCCGCCGCCAGGCCGGCACCCTCGCCTGACGCGCCGTCCGCCCGGCCGCCCATTCTGTGGTGGCCACCGACCCCGAATGCGTCGCGATTGCTGAGGTCCTGATCGCTGCCACAAAGTCGGGGCCGGGTCAGAGGGCGAGCGCGATCAGGAAGACGAACCCCAAGACCGCGAACACGATGGTGATCGCGACGGCGGCGAGCGCGAGCAGCGGAAAGGTGGTGAGCGCCGTCAGGGCGGCGGTGACGCGGCCGTAGCTCTCGAGGCCAGACCCCGCCGCGCCGCGGAACGCGTACAACCGCCGGCCGAGCACCACCGCCGAGCCGCGGTCGAGGCCGTCGCCGTCGCCGTCCTCGTCGACGATGAAGGTCTCGATCACCGTCTGGCCGGTCTCGCGCCCGTCGGTGATCATCGATCGGATCTCGGCCTCGAGGGCCGGCACGTGGCGCCGCACGGCGCCCACCCGCCAACGGGCGACGAGGGCCGAACCGATGGCGAGCGCCGCGAACGCACCGCCGAGCACGATCCACACGGTCTCGATCCCGCCCGAGAGAGCGGCGATGCCCAGCAGGAAGCCACCGATGCTCACGACGGTCACCCACAGCAGGATCCGGCCAGCGAACCGACTGGCGCGAGTGGCGAGCGAGACGACCGCGTCGACCGCCCGGCGCACGATGTCGTCGATCTCGGCCATGCGGGGCAGCGTACGGCACGCCAGACTGGACCCATGGACGCCCGCCCGCTCCCCGACGATCTCGACGAGCTGCTCGGTCCGCGCGACGTCGTCGCCGTCGAGGGCGCCGATGCGGCGACCTATCTGCACTCCCAGGTCTCCCAGGACCTGGTGTCGATGCAGACCGGAGACCGCCGCTGGACGTTCGTCCTGGATCCGACGGGAAAGGTCGAATCGCTCGCTCGCGTCACCCGTTCCGCCGACGACCGATTCGAGCTCGACACCGACGCCGGGTTCGGCGCCGCCCTGCTGGCACGGCTCGACCGGTTCCGCATCCGCGTCGCGGCGGTGACCTCGCTCGCGGAGGCGCCCGCCACCCAACCGTCGCCCGACGCGGAACGGCGTCGCGTCGCCGCCGGCTGGCCGCGCCTCGGCGCCGAGATCGTGCCCCACGAGACGATCCCCGCGGGCACGGGCCTCGCCGGCGTCGCCATCAACTTCACCAAGGGCTGCTATCCCGGCCAGGAGCTCGTCGAGCGGATGGACAGCCGCGGCGCCGATGCCCCGCGGTTCCTCTGCCAGGTCGACGTCGGCGCGGACGCGGCCCCCGGCGACCCGATCGTCGACACCGCCGGCGAGACGGTGGGGGAGTTGACGAGCGTCGCCGACGGCGTCGGGCTCGGGTGGGTCCGGCGCGGCAGCAACGTCGGTCGCCGCGTTCGCTTCGAGGGCTGACGCAACTCAGCCCGACGGCAGGCGGCTGCGGATCGCCTGGAACGCCGGGTCGGCCGCCAGCGGGCGAAGCTCGGACGCGCGGTCCATCGTCTGGCCGAGCAGCTCGGCGTACCCCTCGGGTTCGTCGACGGTGGCGTCCGCGGCGGCGCGCAGCCAGCCGATCGCGTTCGCGGGATCGCCGGCGGCGGCCGATGCGCGGGCGACGATCGTGGCCAGCGGCGAGCTGCGGTGGGTCGCAAACGCCTCGGCTGCGTATTCGGCGGCGCGGCGCGCGTCGCCGGTGGCCAGGAGGACCTCGGCCAGCACCCGCGAGCTGTACGGGTTTCCGGCGGGAAGGTCGGATGGCAGCGTCGCCACCACGGCGCGCAGTTGCTCCCCGGTGGCGCCTGCCGGCGCCGCCCAGGCCGGGGTGCGCGAGCTGCGCAGATCGGTCACGATGACGTCGGCAGCGCGGGCCGGTTCGCCGGCGACGACGGCGCGGTGCGCCTCGTACCACGGCGACAGCCGCTGTCCCGGCTCGAGCATCCCCGGCCGTCCGGTGTGCCACGCCGCGGTCTCGGCGGCGCTCGCGCGCTCCATCGGGTGCGCCCGTCGGCGGCGCTTCGGCGACGTCGCCTGGAGGAGCTGGAGCTGGCTGAAGAGCAAGAACGCGACGAAGATCGCGAAGCCGCCCCGACCGCTCGCGAACAGCCAGACGGCCCCGCCGGCCGTGACTGCCACGCTGGCGATCGCCATCACCCGCATCGCCTTGTCGCCGACGATGCCCTCGATCGCGGTCGTCGCGAGGTGGCCGCCGTCGAGCGGCAACACCGGGATGAGGTTGAGCACGCCGATCGCCGGCCCGGCCCACCAGAGGGCGGCCGCGGCGTCGGAGGCCTCGCGCACGCTGTCGAGCGACAGCGGGTTGACGCCCATCACCGCGAGGACGGCGACGCTCGCACCGATCTGGGTGAGCGGCCCCGACGCGGAGATCAGGGCGCGGCGGCCACGGCTCATCGGTCGGCGCGGATCGGGGCGGTACGACGTGTAGCCGGCCAGGAAGTCGAGCGAGATCTCGGCGTGGGCGCCGGCCGAGCGGGCGGCGACGGCGTGGCCCAGCTCGTGGAGCAGGGTGAACACGGCGATGCCACCGGCGAGCCACAGCCCGAACGTGTCCTGGTAGAGGAACACGATCAGGCCGAGGAAGATGAGGAACCCGGTCCGGACGTGGACGTCGAAGCCGAACAACCGGAACATCGGTCGCATCCTACGGGCGGTTCCTCGACGGTTCGGGGCGTCACCCGAAGGTGAGCCCGTAGACTCGCCCCTCGTGCCGTACGTCTATTCCTTCGATCACAAGCATCGCAAGCCGCCCATGACCTACAAGGATCTGCTGGGCGGCAAGGGTGCCAACCTCGCCGAGATGACCTCCGCGCTGGGCCTGCCCGTGCCCCCGGGGTTCACCGTCTCGACCGACGCCTGCCGCGATTACATGCACGGCGGATGGCCCGACGGCCTCGACAAGGAGGTCACCAAGCACGTCGCCAAGCTCGAGCGCGACATGGGCCGCCGCCTCGGCGACCCGAGCGATCCGCTGCTCGTCTCGGTGCGCTCCGGCGCCAAGTTCTCGATGCCGGGCATGATGGACACGGTCCTCAACCTCGGCCTCAACGACGAGAGCGTGAAGGGCCTGGCCCAGGTCACCGACAACGAGCGCTTCGCGTACGACTCGTACCGCCGCTTCATCGCGATGTACGGCCGCATCGTGCTCGGCGTCGACGGTGCGGTCTTCGAGCACCCGCTCGAGGCTGCGAAGGAGAAGGCCGGCACCCACAACGACGCCGACCTCGGGGTCAAGGTTCTCAGGGACCTCTGCGCCAAGTACAAGAAGGCCGTCGAGAAGGTCACCGGCAGGCCGTTCCCACAGGACCCGCGCGAGCAGCTCGACGGTGCGATCGAGGCTGTGTTCAAGTCGTGGAACGGAGCCCGTGCCATCGCCTACCGCGTGCGCGAGAAGATCAGCCACGATCTCGGCACCGCGGTCAACGTGCAGGCGATGGTGTTCGGCAACCGCGACGACAACTCGGGCACCGGCGTGGCGTTCACCCGCAACGCCGCCACCGGCGACAACGAACCGTATGGCGACTTCCTCGTCAACGCCCAGGGTGAGGACGTCGTCGCCGGCATCCGCAACACCGAGGACCTGGCCCACATGGCCAAGCACTTCCCCGAGATCCACGACGATCTGCTCGCCATCTTCGCCCGCCTCGAGGCGCACTACCGGGACATGTGCGACATCGAGTTCACGATCGAGCAGGGCAAGCTCTGGATGCTCCAGACGCGCATCGGCAAGCGCACCGGTCGGGCTGCCCTGAAGATGGCCGTCGACATGACCAAGGGCACCGCCGACGGCAAGGGCGGCAAGTGGAAGATCGGCCGCGACGAAGCGGTGATGCGGGTCACGGAGGACCACCTCGACTCGGTGCTCCATCCGCAGTTCTCGAAGAAGGGCACCGTGCTGGCCAAGGGGCTCGGCGCGTCGCCGGGCGCCGCGGTCGGGCGTGTGTACTTCACTGCCGACGAGGCCGAGGCCGCCTGGAAGAAGGGTGAGCACGTCATCCTCGTCCGCAACGAGACGAGCCCTGAGGACGTTCACGGCATGATGGCGTCGAAGGGCATCCTGACCGCCCGCGGCGGTCTCGTCAGCCATGCCGCGGTCGTCGCTCGCGGCTGGGGCACCCCGGCCGTCGTCGGTGCCGACGCCGTGCGGATCTCCGGCAAGGAGTTCTCGGTCGACGGCACTACCGTCAAGCAGGGTGACTGGATCTCGATCGACGGCACGAGCGGCGAGGTCATGCTCGGTCAGCTCGAGATGGCCGGCTCCAAGCCTCCGGCCGAGTTCGACGTGATCCTCGGCTGGGCCGACGCGATCCGCCAGGGCAAGCTCGCCGTGCGCGCCAACGCCGACACCGGCGAGGACGCCGCCAACGCCCGCGAGCTCGGCGCCGAGGGCATCGGGCTGTGCCGGACCGAGCACATGTTCCTCGCGCCCGACCGGCTGCCGATCGTCCGCGAGATGATCCTCGCCTCCACTCCGCAGCAGGAGGAGGCGGCGCTCGAGAAGCTGCGCGCCGTCCAGGAAGCCGACTTCATGGAGATCCTCGACGCGATGGACGGCCTGCCGGTCACGATC
>JBFHJC010000006.1:0-42476 GCA_041596155.1 Ilumatobacter sp.
CCTACGACGTCGTGCTGCACGGCGCCGAGGTCACGGTTCCGGGCCGACTGCCGGGGTCGAAGCAGGCGCTCGCCCACGTGCTGCGCAACGCACGCCACGTGATCGCGGCCGGCGGCTACCCGGCGGCCGAGGCCGAGCGGGCCGCCGGGCGGCCGCTGCCGACCACGGTCGTGCCGCCCGGCGTCGACGTCGATCGGTTCCGCCCGCTCGCCACGGACGAGCGTGCTGCCGCCCGCCGGCGGTTCGGCCTTCCCGTCGACGCGCCGCTGATCGTCGGCATCTCGCGGCTCGTCCCGCGCAAGGGCTTCGACACCGCGATCCGCGCCATCGCCCGCCTGCGCGACCAGCACCCCGACGTCGTGATGGCGATCGCCGGTCGGGGACGCGACGAGCAGCGCCTGCGCGGCCTGGCGGACGAGCTCGACGCACCCGTTCGTTTTCTCGGCCGGGTCGCCCACGACGACCTCCCGCTCCTGTACGGCTGCGGGGACGTCTTCGCGATGATCTGCCGCAACCGCTGGGGCGGTCTCGAGCAGGAGGGGTTCGGCATCGTGTTCATCGAGGCTGCCGCCTGCGGCGTCCCGCAGGTCGCCGGCGACAGCGGGGGAGCGGCGGAGGCCGTGGCGGACGGCGAGACCGGCCTCGTGGTCCGCCACCCCCACGACGACGATCGAGCGGTCGCGGCGACCACCGAGGCGTTGGCGACACTGCTCGGCGACGACGCGCTGCGCGCCCGTATGGCCGCCGCGTCGCGCACCCGCGCCGACCAGGAGTTCTCGTACGACGTGTTGGCCGACCGGCTGGGTGCCGTCCTCGGGGTCGACGTCGCCGACCCGTTCTGAGCGGCCGGGCGCCTAGCCTGTGGCCGTGCCGTCGCGCGACACGATCATCCGGGTCGATCTGGCCCTCACCGCCGTGTTCGCCGTCACCGCCGCCTACGCCGCGACGTCCTTCTCGACCGTCGCCCAGTGGGTCGGCGCCGTCACGGCGATGGTGCTGTTCGCGGTCGGGGTGTTCACCTTCCTGTGGGCCTACTGGGGCGCGGTCCAGCTCAGCCGGACGAACGAGATCGCGGTGAGCCAGCTCTACCTGCTGCTGGGTCCGGCCGTCCCCACCACCGTGCGGAGGACGATGAACCTCACGCTGCTGGTCCAGTTCGTGATCGCGCTGGCGACCACGCTCGCCCGCCCGAACGGACCCGACGGCACCCCGGGCTCGTCGCTCGCCGTCGGCTTCCTCGTCCCGATGCTCGGGTTCGGTTTGAACGGCCTGTGGGCGATGCGCCACGGTGAGTTCGCGACCCGGACCGACGTCCCCACCTCCCACCAGGAAATCAGGCAGAATGCAGACCATGGCTGAGACCGCCACCGAGACGATCGACATCGCCGCGCCGCTCGAGCGGGTGTGGGCGATCGCCACCGACCTCGAGAAGTACCCCGAGTGGACCCACGACGTGAAGGACGTCGTGATCACGTCTCGCGACGACGACGGTCGGCCGGCCGAGGTCGAGTTCCGCACGTCGGCGCTCGGTCGCAGTACCCACTACACGCTGGCGTACGACTACTCCGACGCCCCCAATCGGCTCGCCTGGTCGATGGTGAAAGGCGACATCCAGCGCTCGATCGACGGGGCGTTCAAGTTCCAACCCAACGACGACGGCAGCACCCACGTCCAGTACGACCTGGCGATCGAGCTCGTCGTGCCGCTGCCCGGGTTCGTCAAGCGTCGCGCCGAGCGTCGCATCCTCAACGCGATCAAGGAGCTCAAGGCCTTCGCCGAGGCCTGAGCGGCGAGCAGAGGTCGACACCGGCATGCGTTCGCTCGGGGTCGACGTCGGCGGAACCAAGTGTCTCGGTGTCGTGCTCGACGAGCACGGGCAGATCGTCGCCGAGGACCGCCGGCCGACGCCCCGGGGCCCCGGGTCGCTGCCGAGGTTGATCGAGACGCTGGCCGAGCTCGCGGAGGCGCTCGGTCCCTACGACGAGTATGGCGTCGGCGTGCCCGGTCTGGTCACGTACGACGGCGTGCTGCGCGCCGCCCCCAACCTCGACGGCGTCGCCGACTTCGACGTCGCCGGTCTGCTCGGCGCGCGCGTCGGCCACCGCGTCCGGGTCGACAACGACGCAACCTGCGCGGCGGTGTCCGAGTGGCTGTACGGGGCGGGCGCCGGCGCGACCGACATGATCCTCGTCACGCTCGGCACCGGCATCGGTGGCGGCCTCGTCGCCGGCGGCCGCCTCCAGCGCGGCAAGCACGGGTTCGTCGGCGAGTACGGCCACATCGTCGTCGACCCCGACGGACCGCCGTGTCCGTGCGGGCGGAGGGGCTGCTGGGAGCGGTATGCGTCAGGGTCGGGTCTGGCCCGGCTCGCCCGCGAAGCGGCGGTCGGACGCCGGGTCAGTCGCGTCCTCGACCTCGCCGGCGGCGACCCGGAGGCGGTGCGCGGTGAAATGGTGCAACAGGCGGCCCGCGAGGGTGACGCCGACTCGCTGGCGGTCATCGACGACTTCGGGCGATGGGTGGCGCTCGGACTCGTCAACCTCACGAACGTGCTCGATCCGGAGATGTTCGTGCTCGGAGGCGGCTTGGCGGCGGGCGCCGACCTCTACCTCGATCCGATCAAGAAGTGGTTCCACGAGCTGATCTACCAGCCGGAACTGCGGCCGATGCCCGAGGTGGCCTTCGCCCACTGGAACGAGCGGGCGGGTGCCGTCGGCGCCGCCCTGCTCCACTCGGTTCACGATCCGACGTAGCGCTCTCGGGCGTCGTCGATCTCGCGCCAGGCGGCGTCGCGCCCGCCCATCCCCGACGCCGAGCTGTACTTGTTGGGCTCGAGCGCCTTGTAGACCTCGAAGAAGTGCTGGATCTCGGCGCGCAGCTCGCGCGTGAGGTGGTCGATGTCGTGCACCTTGGCCCAGCGCGGCTCCTTGGGGGGCACGCAGATGAGCTTGGCGTCCTCGCCGGCCTCGTCGCGCATGTAGAGCACCCCCACGGGGCGGGCCTCGACCCACACGCCCGGGTAGACCGGATCCTCGAGCAGCACGAGCGCGTCGAGCGGGTCGCCGTCGCCGGCGAGCGTGTCGGGCACGAAGCCGTAATCGGCCGGGTACGTGGTGGCGGTGAACAGCCGCCGGTCGAGGAACACCCGACCGCCCTCGTGGTCGATCTCGTACTTGTTGCGGCTCCCGCGCGGGATCTCGATCACCACGAAGATGCAGCCGTCGGCGGGCGCCTTGTCCATCTCGGGAAGGCTAGGCGCCGTGGGTGCGAATCGGTTCGCCACCGCGCCGTGCCGGTAGCGTGACAGGCCATGGAGTTCCGCCGGATCACGAACCTGCCGCCGTACGTGTTCACGATCATCAACAATCTGAAGATCGAGGCCCGGCGGTCGGGTGCCGACGTGATCGACCTCGGGTTCGGCAACCCCGACATCCCCTCGCCCGAGATCGCCGTGCGCAAGCTGGCCGAGGCCGCCCAGAACCCGCGCAACCACCGCTACTCCTTGAGCCGGGGCCTGCCCAAGCTGCGCGAGGCGATCGCCGGCTACTACGAGCGCACCTGGGGCGTCGTGCTCGACCCCGAGCTCGAGATCACCAACACGATCGGGTCGAAGGAGGGCTTCAGCCACCTGATGTGGGTGCTGCTCGACCACGACGATGCGGCGATCGTGCCAACGCCGAGCTACCCGATCCACATGTACGGTCCGCTGTTCGCCGGCGCCGACCTGCGCCAGGTGCCGATCCACGGCCTCAGCCACCCCGAGGCGCGCGACGACTTCACCGAGGACTTCTTCGACCGGCTCCACACCGCCTACGACGTCGGATGGCCCAAGCCGCGGGTGCTCGTCATCTCGTTCCCCCACAACCCGACCGGCGCCTGCGTCGACCTCGACTTCATGCAGCGCGTCGTCGACTTCTGTCGTGAGCGCGAGATGATCGTCGTCCACGACTTCGCCTACGCCGACATCGGTTTCGACGGGGTCCAGCCGCCCAGCATCCTCCAGGCCGAGGGCGCCAAGGAGGTCGCCGTCGAGCAGTACTCGATGACGAAGAGCTTCTCGATGGCGGGCTGGCGCAGCGCCTTCATGCTCGGTAATGCGGAGGTCGTCCAGGCGTTGGTGAAGCTCAAGAGCTACCTCGACTACGGCATGTTCCAGCCGGTGCAGATCGCCGCGACGGTCACCATCAACGAAGCGGCGGAGTTCCCCAAGGAGGTCTGCGCCACGTACGAGCGCCGCTGCGATGCGCTCATCGACGGGCTCGGCCGCATCGGCTGGGACATGCCCAAGCCGGGCGGCACGATGTTCGTGTGGGCGCCGATCCCGGAGCCCTACGCCGACATGAGCTCGGTCGAGTTCTGCTCGATGGTGGTCAACGAGTGCGACGTCGCGCTGTCGCCCGGCGTCGGCTTCGGCCCAGGAGGCGAGGGCTTCGCCCGCTTCGCCCTGATCGAGAACGAGAAGCGCATCCAGCAGGCCGTCCGGAACCTGCGCAAGGGCCTCACCAAGCTCGGCTGACGTCGACCGGGGCGTCGTCGCCTCGATGTCACGTCCGCGTCACGCTCCCGTCATCGTCCGGATCTACCCTCCCCGCGATGCACACCGTCGTCGTCCGCCTCTGGTTGCCCGACCGGCCCGGCGCGCTCGGTCAGGTGGCGAGCCGGATCGGCGCCGTCAAGGGTGACCTGCTGGCGATCGAGATCCTCGAGGTCGGCGGCGGGCGGGTGATCGACGAGCTGGTGGTGGCGTTGCCCGACGCCGAGCTCGTCGACCTCATGGTGAACGAGGTGCATGCGATCGACGGCGTGTCGGTCGAGCACGTCCGCGACGCCACCGGGGAGCACTCCGACAGCGGCCTGGTCGCACTGGCGATGGTCGCCGAGCTCGCCGAGAGCGGCGACCGTCTCGACACGCTCGCCTCGATCGTCGCGCGACTGACCGACGCGAGCTGGGCCATGGTCGTGCGAGGCGACGAGATCGTCGCGTCGTGCGGCGACGCGCCGACCGCGTCGTGGGTCTCGTCACTCTTCGCCGGGAGC
This sequence comes from Ilumatobacter sp., assembly GCA_041596155.1. Lineage (GTDB taxonomy): Bacteria > Actinomycetota > Acidimicrobiia > Acidimicrobiales > Ilumatobacteraceae > Ilumatobacter. The sequence continues at coordinate 5,038 of JBFHJC010000006.1, forward strand.
CGACATCTGCCCGATCCGATGGCGGCGTCGAGCGACATGTTCTGGGCCGATCTGCCGATGTCGGGCATGTGGCTGGCCGCCGGCCGCCAGGGACGGCCCGTGCACGAGCGCGAACGCGTCCGGCTCGACCTGGTCGCGCGCATCGCCGACGCGCTCCTGCACGGGCGGGGCTGACCTCAGGCCACGGAACCCGCTGGTGCGGTCGGTCACCCGGTCGCCCAGCCGCGCGAGCGGTCGACGGCGCGCCGCCACTGCTCGTGCGCCAGGTCGGTGAACGTGCGGTCGGGCTCGGGCTCGAACGTCGCCTCGAGCTGCCAGGTCGCCTGGATGGCGTCGAGATCCGGCCACACGCCCTCGGCGAGCCCGGCCAGGTACGCGGAGCCGAGCGCCGTCGTCTCCTGATCGACGGGGCGCCGGACCGTGACGCCGAGCTGGTCGGCCTGCATCTGGAGGAGGAGGTCCATCACGGAGGCGCCGCCGTCGACGCGCAGGTCGGTGATCGGGGTGCCGCTGGCGGCGGTCATGGCGTCGACGACGTCGCGGGTCTGGTAGGCCATCGACTCGACGACGGCGCGGGTCAGATGGGCACGCGTGGTGCCGCGGGTGATGCCGACGATCGTGCCACGTGCGTACGGATCCCACCACGGCGACCCGAGCCCGGCGAACGCGGGCACCACATACACACCGCCGGTGTCGGGCACGCTCGCTGCCAGGGGTCCCGTCTCCGCGGCGTCGTCGACGATGCGCAATCCGTCCCGCAGCCACTGGATCGCTGCGCCGGTGACGAAGATCGCGCCCTCGAGCGCGTAGGCGATCGTGCCGTCGGCGAGCTCCCAGGCGATGGTCGTGAGCATCCCTTCCGTCGGGGGTGGGCACGTGTCGCCGACGTTCATCAGCACGAAGCTGCCGGTGCCGTAGGTGTTCTTCGCCATCCCCGGCTCGAAGCACGCCTGGCCGAACAGCGCCGCCTGCTGGTCGCCTGCGACACCGCTGACCGGGATGCCCGCCGGTACGCCGCACCGGTCGCTGGTCGTCCCGAAGCGGCCGCTCGACGGCCGCACCTCCGGCAGCGCCCCTGACGGCACGTGCAGCAGCTCGCACAGCGGTGCGCTCCATTCGCGGGCGACGATGTCGTAGAGCATCGTGCGGCTGGCGTTCGTGACGTCGGTGGCGTGCACCTCGCCACCGGTCAGGTTCCAGATGAGCCAGCTGTCGATCGTACCGAGCGCCAGGTTCTCGTCGACCGGGATCTCGCGTTCGCGCAGCAACCACTCGAACTTGGTGCCCGAGAAGTACGGGTCGAGGACGAGCCCCGTGCGCGACCGCACGAGGTCGAGGTGACCCGCCGCCGCGAGCTCGTCGCAGCGGGCGGCGGTGCGGCGGTCCTGCCACACGATCGCGGTGCCGTACGGCCGACCGGTCGTGCGATCCCAGGCGACGACGGTCTCGCGCTGGTTGGTGATGCCGATCGCGGCCACGTGCTCGCGCCCGACCTGGTCGACGACCTCGCCGAGCGTGACGACCACGGCGTCCCAGATCTCCGTCGCGTCGTGCTCGACCCAGCCGGGCTGCGGGTAGTGCTGGGTGAACTCCCGATACGACGCGACGGCCGGACGGCCGTCGGCGAACACGGCACGACTTCGCACTCCCGTCGTCCCCGCGTCGATGGCGATCACGGTGCGGTCGTCGGTCGTCACGGCCCGCACGGTACCGGACCCGGGGTGTACCGGCCGAGGGAAGCGTCGGTGTCCGATGGTGCCGGCCGCTCACTCACCAGCACCGAACACCCACCCATTGGGCCGTGTGACCGCGTCGAGCTACCGGCGCCGCTTGCGGGCGCCGCCAGGCCGGCCTCTGCCGCTTGGATGGCCGCCGGTACGGCTCGTCGGTGCCGGCTTCGGCCGGGGCGCCTCGGCGCGTTCGACCTCGGTCTGGGCCGAGCGCTCGCCGTCCTCGGTGCGCAGTTGCCGCCACGTCTTGCGCTGGTACCCGAACTTGGCGAGCACGTAGCCGAACGCGAGGTACAGCGGACCGCTGACGAGCAGGCCTGCGAAGACGCCGACGAGCGGACGGTCGCGGAACAGCAGCAGGAAGATCGCTCCCATGACGACGACGTAGATCACCCACTCGCGGGCGAGTCGCTTCCAGGGGACGGGGCGCGACGAATCCCAGGCCATGCCGATGTTCCTAGCAGCTCGCACGCGGCCGCGCCTCGTCCCGACGGCAACATGTAAGCGTTTGCAGGGCGGGGCGCATAGGCTCGCACCGTGCGAGTCGGGGTGCTGACCGGCGGCGGTGACTGCCCGGGCCTCAACGCGGTGCTGCGCGCCATCGTGCGCAAGGGCGAGCGTCACTACGGTGACGAGATCGTCGGCTTCCGGGACGCCTGGGACGGTGTCATGGAGCGCCGCACGATGACCCTCACCGTCGAGACGATGCGCGGGTTGTTGCCGCGCGGTGGCACGATCCTCGGCACGCGCCGCGGCAGCCCGTTCGACGTCGACGGCGGGGTCCAGCAGGTGACCGCCACGATCTCCGACATGGGCCTCGACGCGCTCATCGTCGTCGGCGGCAACGGATCGCTGAGCGTCGCGTGCCGGCTCCACACCGAGATCGGACTGCCGATCATCGGTGTGCCCAAGACGATCGACAACGACATCGCCGGCACCGAGGTGACGTTCGGGTTCCACACCGCCGTGCAGATCGCGACCGACGCCATCGACCGCCTGCACACGACCGCCGAGAGCCACGATCGCGTGATGATCGTCGAGGTGATGGGACGCAACAGCGGCTGGATCGCCACCCACGCCGGCATCGCCGGCGGGGCGTCGGTCGTGCTGATCCCCGAGCGCCCGTTCGACATCGACGAGGTGTGCGATCGAATCATCCGCCGGCACCAGCGCGGCCGCTTCGCCTCGATCGTCGTCGTCGCCGAGGGAGCGTTGCCGAAGGACGGGACGCTCGACGTCGGCGAGCGCGAGGTCGACCAGTTCGGTCACGCCCGGCTGGGCGGGATCGGGCATCTGGTCGCCAACGAGATCGGTGCCCGGACCGGCTTCGAGACGCGCCCGGTGCTGCTCGGCCACGTCCAGCGCGGCGGGACGCCGACCGCTTTCGACCGGGTGCTCTCGACGCGCTTCGGCGTCGCCGCTGCGGACGCCGTCCACGACCGCGCGTGGGGGCACATGGTCGCCCTCCGTGCCGACGCGATCGTGCAGACACCGCTGACAGAGGTCGTCGGTCGCACCCGTCAGGTCGACCTCCAGCTCTTCGAAGACGTCGCCGAGGTGTTCTTCGCGTAGCGGTCTGGTGCGGCGCGCGTGGCGGCGCTCCTCGGCTCCTCGGGCGCGACCGACTCGTTCGACACGACTGGCTGTGCCTTCCGTGCTCGCCGATGCGAGGCGGTCTGGCGGCTTCGTTCGAGGCGCGTCGGTGCGACGCGTTTCAGGCGCCGACGGGGAGGGCGGGGTAGGCGGGCTGGGCCGTCTGGACGAGGTTCGGGTAGTCGTACACCCGCAGCGCCTCGGTGGTGGTCTCACCGTTGCCCTTCGGCCAGGGGAGCTTCTCGCCCTCGACCTCGAGCTGGACCGCCTCGATCCCGTCGATCTCGGTCGCGGTGTACACGATCTGGGCGATCGCCTGGGCGAGCCCCTGGCCGGTGAGCTCCGTGAACTCGGAGCTGAGGTTGACCGTGAGGAACGGCGGCGTCGGGCGCAGCGAGCGCAGCTCGGTCGACGGCGGGATGAAGGTGCTCCACTGCGCCGCGACCTCGTCGTCGTTCGGGCCGAGCAGGAGGATCTCGAAGAGGTCTTGCGGCGACAGCGCGTCGCGCGGCACCGAACGCAGGCGACGCTCCTCGCCCGGAGCGACGAGGTAGATCCGGTCGGCGCCGGACGCCTGCGGGCCGGCGGAGCTGCCGGAGATCACGATGTTGCGCTCGGGCTCGGGGAGGTCGCGCGGCGCTGCGTCGGGTTGGATCCCGCACCCCGCGACGGCGACGAGCGCGAGCACCGTCGCGAGACGATTCCGGCGGTTCACTCGTCGAGCTCCTCGGCCGGGAGCTCGACCACGAACCGGGCGCCGGGCTCGCCGTCGGGGCGGTCTTCCACCCAGACGCGGCCACCGTGCATCCGAACGTGCTCGTCGACGAGCGACAGCCCGAGGCCGGCGCCGTCGCTGCCGGCTCGGCGCCCCGCGACACCGCCGCGTGCGAAGCGTTCGAAGATCAGCGCCCGTTCGCCCTCGGGGACGCCCGCACCGTGGTCGTCCACGATGATGCGCACTGCGGTGATCTCCTCGTCGGGGTCGTCCGGCACCTCGATCGAGACCTCGGGCTGACCGCCACCGTGGACGCGGGCGTTGTCGATCAGGTTGGCGACGACGCGCGCGAGCCGCCGTCGGTCGCCGTTGATGAGGACCGACTCGGCGCGGGGCGACGAGTCGACGGGGGTGTCGGGCACGCTGCTGACAGCGACGGCCTGGCGGACGAACTCGGCCACGAGCAACTCGTCGAGGTTGAGGCGGACGGCGCCGGCATCGAACCGACTGATCTCGAGCAGGTCCTCGACGAGGCCCTGGAACCGGACGACGTCGCTCTTCAGGAGATCGAGCGCTGCCTGGGCGCGCTCGGGCATCTCGTCTCGGCGTGCCTCCATCACCTCGACGGACGCCGACAGCGTCATGAGCGGCGACCGCAGCTCGTGGCTGACGTCGGACGCGAACCGGGCGTCGCGCTCGATCCGGCGCTGCAGTGCCGAGGCCATGTCGTTGAACGAGTTGGCCAGCACGCTCAGGTCGGGGTCCTCGGTGGGTTCGAGCCGGGTGTCGAGCCGGCCGCCGGCGATCGCCTTGGCCGCGGTCGCGGCGTCGCCGACGGGTCGGACGGCGCGCCGCGCCGCGAACGACCCGGCCAGCACGCCGAGCGCGGTCGTGATGAGGGTGCCGAGCACCAGCGAGAGCCGGATCGTCTGAAGCGTGTCGCTCACCTCGTTCAGGCTGAAGAACTCGAAGTAGGCACCGTCGATCGTCGGCAACGGGTAGCCGACGACGAGGTTCGGTTCGGATCCGACGTCGACGATCATGCGCGACGCGATGCCGTCGCCGATCACTCGATCGACGAGCGGCTGGAGCGACGTCTCGTTGTAGAGCGGGTTGCCGCGGTTCCAGGTGTTCCGGTACCAGACGAGTGGCCGTTGCACGCCGAGGTCGCCGAGGCGCGTCATCGCGTTCTGTGCATTCGCCGGGTTGCCGCGAAGCAGGTCGACGACGTTGGTCGCGTTGCGGCGGGCGGTCTCACGCGCGGTGTCATCACGCTGCTGCACGACGCTGGAGCGGGCGAAGCCGTACGTGATCAACGCGACGCTGACCGACAGGGCGAGGGCGCCGAGCGTGAAGATGAGCAGGATGCGGCGCCGTAGTCCCCACTTGCGCCGCGCCCGACGAGGGAGCGAGTCGAGGTTCCGGTCGGCCAGCGACCGTTGAGCGCCGTCGAGGCCCGGGAGCTCGGTGGTCGTCGCGGTCACCGGTGACCTCGCGGTCAGGTCTGGAGGCGGTAGCCGAGCCCGCGCACGGTCACCACGTGGCGCGGGTTCGCCGGGTCCTGTTCGACCTTGGTGCGGAGTCGGCGGACGTGGACGTCGACCAACCGTCCGTCGCCGAAGTAGTCGTAGCCCCACACCTTGTCGAGCAGCGCTTCGCGGCTGAACACCTTGCCGGGGTTCTCGGCGAGCTCGCACAGCAACCGGAACTCGGTCTTGGTGAGATGGACCTCCTCGCCGTCACGGAGGACCTTGCCCTCCTCGGGGATCAGCTCGAGGTCGCCGAACACGAGCCGTGCGTGGGTCGGGGAGGAGGGGCGGATGCGGCGCAGCAGCGCCCGGATGCGGGCCGAGAGCTCTTTGGCGGCGAACGGCTTGGTGAGGTAGTCGTCGGCTCCGGCCTCGAGCCCGGCGACGATGTCGTGGGTGTCGTTGCGGGCGGTCACCATGACGACCGGCACATCGCTCGTCCGGCGGATCGTGCGGCACAGCTCGAAGCCGTCGATGCCCGGCAGCATGATGTCGATGAGCACGACGTCGGGCTGACTGGAGCCGAACAGCTCGATCGCCTGCTCACCGCTCTCGGCCTCGTCGACGGTCCAGCCCTCGTCCTCGAGGGCGAGCTTGACCGCCGATCTGATGCGCTCGTCGTCCTCGACGGTCAGGATCCGGGTGCCCACGGCTCCCATGATGCCGTAAAACGCGACGAAATCCCGAGCATTGCGAGGCGACGGCCCAGCTCAGACGGATCGGAGCGCCGCGAGCAGGGCCGCGTGCACCCCGGGCGCGGCCGCGACCAGCTGCGCCGGCCGGGCCGGACCGCCCCCGAAGTCGCTCGTGATCGCGCCCGCTTCCCGTGCGATCAGCTCACCGGCGGCGGCGTCCCACGCGTTGAGGTCGCGCTCGTAGTAGGCGTCGAGCCGCCCGCACGCGACCATGCAGAGGTCGAACGCCGCCGAGCCGAGCCGCCGGATGTCGCGGACCTTCCCGATCAGACCGGCGACCACTCGCGCCTGGGCGGTTCGCTGATCGGGGTCGTACCCGAAGCCGGTGCCGACCAGCGCCTGGGCGAGCTCGTCCGCGCCGGACACCAGGATCGGTGCGCCGTTGCGGGTCGCGCCCTGATGCCGGGACGCGCTGTACAGCTCGTCGAGGGGAGCGGCGTACACGGCGCCGGCGAGCATCTCGCCGTCGCGCGCCACGGCGACCGAGCACGACCAGGCGGGTTGGTCGTAGACGTAGTTCGTCGTGCCGTCGATGGGGTCGACGAACCACTCGTACCCGCTCGTTCCGGCGATCGATGTCCCCTCTTCGCCGACGATCGCGTCGTTCGGCCGCTCGCTCCGCAACTGGCTGACGACGAACTCCTCGGCGGCGCGGTCGAACTGGGTGACGAGATCCGTCGCCGACGACTTGGTGGCCCGATCGAGCTCGACGGTACGGCGACCGGCCAGGGCGATCTCGCCGGCACCACGGGCCAGCCGCTCGGCGAGCGCGCGCAGCTCGGACGGCGGGGTGCTCATCGAGGCGCGTGCCCTGCCCGGTCGCGATCGGCGATCTCGCGCCATTCGCCCATCGCCCGCAACGCCAGCACGCTCACGATCGCCATGCCGCCGGCGCAAACGATCGCTCCGACCAGCAGGCCGAGGCCCTTGGCGAGCGAGCAGTCGCCGTCGCACTGGAGATCGATCAGCGCGAACCCGATCGCGCCGCCTGCGCATCCGGCGAGCAGGATCGCAGCGAACGCGACCGCCCGCGCTGCGACCGGGGGGATCGCGGACAGTGGACGCTCGTCCGACACGTCGTCCAACTTCAGACCACGATGACCGGCGTACCGACGTCGGCGAAGTTCCACATGAACAGCGCGTCGAGCGGCGCCTGGCGCTGGCAGCCGCCCGACAGCTTCTGGCCGAGCTCGTCCTCGGTCTGGTAGCGGGTGCCGTCGTCTTTGTGAATCGGGATCTCGTGGAAGCCGATGTGGCCTCGGTCGGTCTGCAGGTAGCGCACCATGTAGGGCAGGTCGGCGGTGAGGTTCCAGCCGAGCGCCGTCTCGGACTTGCTGTAGACGCGGTGCACGCCCGGCTGCTCGTTGTTGAACTGGCTGCCCGACACGAGGTAGCTGCGCACGATGCGCCCGTCGTCGTCGATCGCCCAGACGCGCTGGCCGGCGCGCTCGTAGACGATGCGCTTGCCGCTCACCTGGTCGGCACCCTCGGGCAGCGGCGGAGCATCGGATCCGGTGGAGGCGACCGACGACAGCAGGTACCCCATCGAGTCCATCGCCCCCGACGCCGGTGGCGGCGTGCGAACGATGAAGGCCTCGGCCCCAGGCCAGATGCCCAGCGCCGCCGCCGTGTTGCGGCCGACGATGCCGTCCACGTAGAGCTCCTGGTCGGCCTGGAACGAGCTCGTGGCGGCGTCGAGGGCGTCGGAGAAGACGCCGTCGACGGGGCCGTCGTAGTACCCGGCGGCGCCAAGTGCCCGCTGCACGCATGTGACGCCGTCGCCGGAGTCGCCGAGCTGCAGCGACGTCTCGTCGATCAGACACCCGTCGACCTCGGCGGCGATCTCGTCGGCACTCAGTCCGAGCGGCGTCGGCTCGGCCTCGACCGATGGTGCCGGTTCCGGAGCGGCCGCGGGCGCCATCGCGGCCGCGGACTGCACCGCGGTGTTCCCCGCCGACCCGCCGGTCGTCGCGGCGACGCCGACGACGACGGCGGCGACGGCACCGAGCCCCAACAAGAGGCGCGGCGCGACCGGCGGCTGCTCGGGGCCGCGGTGGCGGCGGGCAGGGCGTTCGGCGATGGGTCGGGTCTCGATCACGGTGGGGGTCGCGGCACGTGCGGTGTTGGCAGGTTGCGAACGGCCGCGTCCCAACCGCGCGACCGGTTCGTCAGGCTAGCCGCTCCCGGTCGGGGGGCGACGGTTGACGTGCGTAGCCTGTGACCGTGCGCCCTCGCACGACCCGGCACGCCGACGCGCGGCGAGACGAGCGTTCGGTTCGCTGATGGCGACGACACGGTCCGACCGGACGATCCTGCACGTCGACATGGATGCGTTCTTCGTGTCGGTCGAGCTGCGGCGACGGCCGGAACTGGTCGGCCAGCCGGTGGTCGTCGGCGGCACCGGGCCGCGCGGCGTCGTGGCGGCAGCGTCGTACGAGGCCCGGCGCTACGGGGTGCACTCGGCGCTGCCCTCGGCGGTGGCGCGGCGCCGGTGCCCGCACGCCGTGTTCCTTCCCGGCGACCACGACCTGTACAGCGAGGTCAGCGGTCGAGTGCGCGACGTGTTCGAGCGGTACACGCCGCTGATCGAGCCGCTGTCGCTCGACGAGGCGTTCCTCGACGTCGGCGGCGCGGTTCGCCTGTTCGGATCGGGTCCCGAGATCGGGTCGCGCATCCGCCGCGACATCCGAACCGAGCTCGACCTCGGCTGCTCGGTGGGGGTGGCCCCCAACAAGTTCCTGGCCAAGCTCGCCTCGGTCGAGGCCAAGCCACGCGCCACGCCGAGCGGCGTGCAGCCGGGTCGCGGCGTCGTCGAGGTGCGTCCGGGCGAGGAGCTCGCGTTCCTCCACCCGCTGCCGGCGGCGCGCCTGTGGGGCGTCGGCCCCAAGACGCTCGAGCGCCTCGAACGTCTCGGCGTCCGCACGGTCGGCGATCTGGCTGCGCTCGACGAACGCACCGTCGTGGCGGCCCTCGGTCGGGCGAGCGGTACCCACCTGCTCGCCCTGGCCAACGGTCGCGACGACCGGCCGGTCGAGCCGGACCGCGACCCCAAGTCGATCGGCCACGAGGAGACGTATCCCCACGACCTGTACGAACCGGACGAGCTCCGGCGCGAGCTCGTCCGTCTCGCCGACGCCGTGGCGGCGCGGCTTCGCCGCCACGGGTCGGGCGCCCGAACCCTGACGTTGAAGGTGCGATTCGCGGGCTTCCGACCGGTGACGCGCTCGGTGACCCTGCCCGGTGCCGTCGCGACCGGGCCCGACATGGTCCGTGCGCTCCAACCGCTGCTCGACGGGCTCGACACGACGGCCGGGGTGCGGCTGCTCGGCGTGTCGACGTCGCACTTCGACGCGCCCGCGCTGCAGCTCAGCCTGCTCGACGAGCGGTCGGGGGAGTCCGCGAGCGCCGTCGAGGCGGCCGCTTCGACGATCGACGAGATCCGCGACCGGTTCGGATCGACGGCGATCGGGCCGGCCAGCTCGCTGACCCGCCGGGGCGTGCGCCTCGTCCGCCGGGGCGCCCAGCAGTGGGGACCGGACGACCCCGCCGGGCCCGACCGTCCTGCGGATTCTCGCCCGTCGCGTTGAGGTGGGCCTCGGAACGTGCGATGATGCAGGTGCATGCCGCTGTCCGAAGACGAGCAACGGATCCTCCGTCAGATCGAGCAGGAGCTCGCGCAGGATCCCACGTTCTCCCAGCGTGGGTATCGCGTGTCGCGCCACCGTCTCGCCCTGCTCACCGTGGGACTCGTGGTCGGGTTGGCGCTCACCGTGGCGGGCCTGGCGATCAGCTTCTGGCTGGCGTTCGCGGCGTTCGTCGTCGTGCTCGTGCTGGCGGTGCTGCTCGAGGCCGAGATCCGCGTGATCGGCCGCGAGAAGCTGGGCAACCTGCCCATCAACGCCTGGCTGGCCGGCGCCGGCAAGCAGCGTCGCTCCGAGTGAACCGGCCGCCTTGCCGGATGCCGTGAACCGGCTCAGTTCCAGCTCGTGAAGTAGTGCCGCACTCGCTGCGGCGCGGTCAACGTGTCGCCCGCCACTCGCGCCACCTGCAGCGCCCATGCGTCGCAGTCGTCGCCGAGCGTGGCGCCGTGCACGCCGGGCCGCCCGAGGTCGATCGTGTCGGGCGGCGCGTACTCGACCCGCTCGACCACCAGGGCCAGCTCGCGCATCGGTCGGCCAGCGACCGGCAGCTCGTTCGCCGTCGCGTCGGCCCACTCGCGAGTCGTCATCGACGCCCGGCCGCGCACACCGGCGCGTTCGGCGGCGGTGCGTGCCCGCGACCACGCCAGCTCGACCCGCTCGGCCGGGCCGTGGTGCCGGGCGGCGCGCCGCCGCCAGCCACGGACGACCGCCGGCACGGCGAGCAGCGCCAGCAGTACGAGGACCACCAACGCGAAGCGCCAGGGGAACTCGGGGGAGTCGTCCGTCGGTGCTGCCGGGGTGGCCGGGTCGGGCACGCCCGCCGCGAGGTCGTCGAGCTCGGCCTGCGGGATCGTGGGCTCGGACGCGCCGGGCGTCGTCGTCGCCGGCACGAGGGTCGACGGTGTCGTCGGCGCCGGCGGGAGCGCCTCGTCGAAGTCGCCCGGACCGAGCACGTCGGGCGGCGACTCGTCCTGTTGCTCGGGTACACCGGTGTACTCCTCGGCGCCGGGGGCACCTCGGCTCGGGGTCGGCTCGAACGCAACCCAGCCGATGCCGTCGAACCAGACCTCGGGCCAGGCGTGGGCGTTGCGGCCCCGCACGCTGTAGAAGCCGTCCCCGGCGAGCAGGCCGGGGGTGAACCCGACCGCGACCCGGGTCGGCAGGCCGAGCGTGCGGGCCATCGCGGCGAACGTGGCCGAGAACTGCTCGCAGTAGCCGACCCGTTGCTGCAGGAAGCTCTCGATCACGTTCGAGCCATGGCCGGCTTGCACCTCGAGGCTGTACTCGAATTCGCGGAAGTAGGCCTGCAGCGCGAGCGCCTGGTCGTACGGCGTCGCGGCGCCGGCGGCGACGGCGCGGCCGGTCTCGGCGACGATGTCGGGGAGGTCGTCGGGGAGGTCGAGGAACACCGGGTCGGGAGGGTCGGCCGCCGTGGCGGCCCGGAGCTGGTCGGCGCTCGGGACGGGGCTCGCCGACACGATCGTGAACTCGTCGCCGGCCCGGAGCACCTGCGGCGACAGCAGCGCTCCGGTGTCGCGGGCGACGCTCATCTCGAGCCGCTCGCCGAGCGATCGACCCGACGCCTCGAACGGCGCCGCCGCGGCCGGTACGAGCTGACCTCCGAGCGCGACGATCTGGATGTGCTGGCGCACGACCCGATCGCCCGGCCGGGCCTCGCCGACCGCGCCGATCTCCTCCAGGGCGGTCGTCGGCTGGCGGAATTGGCTGCCGTCGAACTCGGCCAGGGTGGTCGATCGCCAGTAGGCGCGGCTGTCGGCGTTGACCCGGAACAGCTCGATGTTGCTGCGGTTCGTGAGCCGCGACCGGATGTCGACCAGCGGGCTGATGACCTCGGTGACACCGCCGCGCCCGCGCGTGTTGTAGAGCGGATCGGCGTCGGCGCCGGGGACCCGCGGTCCGACGATCCCGGCGGCGACCGCGATCGCGAGCGCCGTGGCGACGGCGGCCGGCGCCGCGAGCGACGCAGGCCCGCGGGTCGCGGTCAGTTCCACCCGCCTGCTGCGGTCGTGCAGCCCCCGCAGCGCGACGACCAGCAGGACGCCGGCGGCGATCAGCAGGACGGTCGACGTGAGGCGCAGGCGCGAGCTCGACAGCGCGGCGATGAACACGAACAGCACACCGCCGGGCACGAGCGCCTCGCCGCGCGCCTCGGCACGGAACGCGAAGGCGTCCGCCATCACGATCGTGACGACGAGGGCGAGTCCGGCGAGCACCGCCCATCCGGCGCCGTAGATCACGGGCGCCACGGCGGTGCGGAACTGGTCGCGGACCACCCCGATCTCGAGATCGAGCTGGGCCCAGGTGGCATCGGTGGGGACCAACCACGAGAACGTCGGCCGGTAGTGCAGCACCATCAGCAGCCACAGGAGCACCACCGTCGTGATCGGGATCGCCACCCAACCTGGGGTGCGCAGTCGGCGCAGCGCGAACGAGAGACCGTGACCGACGACGATCAGCACGACGAGGTCGGCGAGGAACGCCCATCCGCTGAACACGCGTGCGAACCCGATCGCCACCGCGAGCGAGTAGATCGCCATCGCAGCGGTCGCCCCGAGCTCCCGCTCGAGCTGTGGTGTCCGGTGGTGCGGGGCGGTCACACGCCGCCTCCGCTCGGCTCGAGCTCGCGGGTGAGGCCGCGCACGCCGGCCAGGCGGTGCCACCCGGCACGGAACGACGTGATCGTCGAGGCGTCGACCGAAAGGCGGTGCGGGGCGGCGCCGGCGGTGAAGACGCCCACTCGGGTGAGCGTCGGGTCGGTGATCCGCTCCGTGCGGCGCCAGGCGTCGGCGGCGGGCGAGGACGTGACGACGATGACCAGCCCGAGCCCCTCGCCCGGGTCGCGTTCGAGCTCGCCGAGTGGCGGGCCGAGCTCGATCGGCGCCAGCAGGCGCAGCGCGTGGTTCGCGACCTCGGGTCCGCGCAGATCGACACCACCGCCGGTCACGAATCTGGTCGTGAGTCCGGCCCGGTCGGCGCTGATCACGATGCTGCCGGCGGCGACGACCGCCCGTTCGAAGACGTCGGCGTCGGCGTCGGTGATCGGTGCCGGGTAGGCGTCGCCGTCACGGTCGAGCACGACGATGCAGCGGCGGACGCCCTGCGCTTCGTGCTGGCGAACCTTCAGCTCGTCCGAGCGGGCCGACGCCCGCCAGTGGATCGATCGGGGCTCGTCGCCCGTCACGTAGTCGCGCAGGCTGTGGAACTCGCCCGGACCGATGCGTTGCGACAACGCCAGCAGGTGCCGCCCCAGGACGCCGTGGCCGAGGGACGGCATCGGCATCTCGAAGGTCTGGGGGGCGACCGTGATCTCGCTGGCGCCGGCCGCGAGATGGGTCTCGGACGCCAGTCCGAGCAGATCGCGGCGCTCGACGGTAGCGGGCCCGACGGTGAGGACCCCTCGGCGGAGCGCGGGCACGCGGTAGCCCGCCGTGACCTGGTCGCCGCTGCGCAGGGGCGCGATGGTCATGTGAGCGGTGTTCGACGCACCGACGGGCTCGGTCAGGTCGACGCGCGGCGACCGGAGGCTCGCCCGGTTCTCGATGAGCAGGTCGACGCGCCCGGTGTCGCCGACGGTGAGCACGCTGGGGTGGATCCAGCGGGCGACGGCCAGCCGCGGGCGGTGGAGTCGGACGACCGCGACGGCGAACGCGACCGCGAGCACGAGCGCCGTGCCCACGACGAACAGCTCGACGATGGCGAACGTGCGACCGATGACGAACGCAAGGATGCCGCCGACGGCGACGGTCCAGCCGTGCCGCGTGGGCATCAGCCGACCGGCCGCCCGGTCATCGCGCCACCGGCACCGGTACCTCGGCGAGCAGCTCGCGGATCGCTTCCTCGGCGGTGGTACGGGCGTTGCTGCCCGCCCGCAGGAGGAGGCGGTGGGCGAGGGCGGCCGGCGCGACGGCCTTCACGTCGTCCGGGGTGGCGTAGTCGCGGCCCTGCGCCGCTGCGTGGCCGCGCGTGGCCGCTGCCAGCTGGAGGGTCGCCCGCGGTGAGAGCCCCAGCTCCATCGCCGGGTGGCGCCTGCTCGCCTCGGCCAGGTCGACCATGTACGACTTGAGCGCGCTCGCGAGGTACACGCTCCTCACGGTGGCGATCATGGCCAGGACCTCGTCGGACGTGACGACAGGCTGCAGCTCGCGGAGCGCGTCAGCGGCACCCTGACCGTCGAGGATCGCGATCTCGGCGGTGCGGCCGGGGTAGCCGAGCGAGATCCGCAGCAGGAACCGGTCGAGCTGGCTCTCGGGGAGCCGGTAGGTGCCCTCCTGTTCGACCGGGTTCTGGGTCGCGATCACCATGAACGGCGGCGGCAGGTGGTACGTCGTGCCGTCGGCGCTGATCTGGCGCTCCTCCATCGCTTCGAGGAGCGCCGACTGGGTCTTCGGCGAGGCGCGGTTGATCTCGTCGGCGAGGACGATGTTGGCGAACAACGGACCGCGCTGGAAGCGGAACTGCTCGGACGACCGTTCGTAGATGCTGACGCCGACCAGGTCGGCGGGCAGCAGGTCGGGGGTGAACTGGATGCGCTTCCACGTGCAGTGGATCGAGGCCGCGAGCGCCTTGGCCAGGCTGGTCTTGCCGACGCCGGGCACGTCCTCGATCAGCAGGTGGCCCTCGGCGAGCAGTGCGATCACAGCGAACTCGATCGAGTCGCGCTTGCCCTGGACGACGGTGGCGATGTTGGCGACGATCCCGTCGAAGTGGCTCGCGAAGGTCGAGGTGGCCGCAGCGGTGTCCGTCACGGACCGAAGGGTAGACGTTCGAACGGTGAGCCGGGAGGCGGGCCACCGCCGCGGCGCGGCGGTACCGTTCGCGCGATGCCCGACGGGTTCCTGGCGATCGACCTCACACCCAGCCGCCTCGCAGCCGGTGTCGTCGACGCGAACGGGGAGGTCGTGCTGCGCGACCGCGTCACCACGCCCGCCCGCAACGTGTGGCCGGTGCTCACCCAACTGGTCAAGCGCGTCGTCGCAGCCAACCCCGGCGAGGTGGTGCCGATCGCAGCGGGCGTCACGTGCCCCGGTCCGATCGATCGGCGCGCCGGCGCGATGATGCCGATCGGGCTACCCATGTGGCACGACTTCCCGATTCGCCGCGAGCTGGCGGCGATCACCGAGCTCCCTGTCCAGATCGAGACCGCCGGTCGGGCGCTCGCCCTGGCCGAGCAGTGGGTCGGGGAGTCGGCATCCAGGCCGCGCGCGGATCAGCACGTGGCGACGCTGGTGCTCGGCGACGACGTCGACGGTGGCCTGCTCGTCAACGGTCATCTCGCCGACGGGTTGACCGGCAACCTCGGCCAGTTCGGACATCTGATCGTCGAACCCGAAGGGCTGCCGTGTCCGTGTGGGGCGGTCGGTTGCCTCACCGGATACGCGGGAGCGCGCGGCATCGAAGCGAGCACCGGGCGCGACCTGCGCCGCACGCCCGACGCGATCGTCGAGCGCACGGGCATCATGACGGCGCGGGCGTGCGCCACGCTGGCGGCGATGCTCGACGTGGCCGAGATCGTCATCGGTGGCTTCGTCCCGTCGGTGCTGGGCGAGCCGTTCTTCGCCGCGCTCGACCGCGAGCTCGACCAACGGAGCCGGCTGCCGCACCTCGAACGTCTCGTCGTGCGCGGCGTCGGCGTCGGACGGCTCGGGCCCCTCGTGGCGGCGGCCGCAGTGGCGCACGCTGGGGCCGGCTCGGTCGCTACCGACGAGTAACCGGGCCGGTAGGGTCGCGCGCATGCAGCCGACCTACTCCGCCGACGCCGAGGCCTATCGCCAGAAGGTCCAGGCCTTCCTCGCCGAGAAGCTGCCCTCCACGTGGGGCGGCATCGGGCGGCTCGAGGGCGACGCGATCGCCGAGTTCGTGTCCGAGTGGCGCCAGACCCTCTACGAGGCCGGCTACCTGGCCCCCGGGTGGCCGGTCGAGTACGGCGGGGCCGGCTTGTCGGCGCTCGAGCAGGTCATCCTCGCCGAGGAGTTCGCCAAGGCCGGCGTCCCGACCGGCGGGCCGAACGACGTGTTCGGCATCCAGATGCTCGGCAACACCCTGCTCCTCATGGGGTCCGACGAGCAGAAGGCGCACTACCTGCCGCGCATCCTGTCCGGGGAGGACACCTGGTGCCAGGGCTACAGCGAGCCGAACGCCGGCTCCGACCTGTCGAACGTCGGACTGAAGGCCGACCTCGACGGCGACCAATGGATCCTGAACGGCCAGAAGATCTGGACGTCGGCCGGTCACCTCGCCGACCACATCTTCACCCTCGCCCGCACCGATCCCGACGCACCGAAGCACAAGGGCATCTCGTTCCTGTTGGTCGACATGCGCCAGCCCGGTGTGGAGGTCCGCCCGATCAAGATGATCTCGGGTGAGAGCGAGTTCAACGAGGTGTTCTACACCGACGCCGTCTGCCCGAAGGAGAACGTGGTCGGGCAGGTGAACGACGGCTGGCGGGTGGCGATGACGCTGCTCGGCTTCGAGCGCGGCGAGGCTGCGGCGACGCAGCCGATCCGCTTCCAGGCCGAGGTCGACCGACTGCTGCTGCTCGCGAAGGAGCGCGGCGTCGCGGACGATCCGCGCATCCGCCAACGGCTGGCGTGGGCGTACTCGAAGGTCCAGATCATGCGGTACAGCGGGATGCGAGTGCTCACGCAGTTCCTCCAGGGCCACCACCCCGGTCCGGACGCAGCGATCTCGAAGCTCTACTGGAGCGAGTACCACCAGCTCGTCACGGAGCTCGCCGTCGACATCCTGGGTGCCGACGCGCTCGTGCCGACCGGTCGCAAGCCGTCCTCGGCGTTCCAGGCCGACGACGCCGGCGCCCCCAACTCCTCGGCGTCGTGGGTCGACACCTTCCTCAACGCCCGTGCCGGCACGATCTACGCCGGGTCGTCGCAGATCCAGCGCAACATCATCGGCGAGATGGTGCTCGGGCTGCCGAAGGAACCGCGCCCCCAGTGAGGCGCCGGCCGTGATCCGGGCGGCATGGGCCGTCGTCCGCCACCCGCGCCTGTGGCCGACCGCGGTCCGGGTGGTGCGCCGCACGACCACCCCAGGCTGGTGGCGCCGGCGCCCGTTCCTGCCGGTACCCGACCGCGACTACCTCCGGTTCCGGATGGTCACGCAGTACGGCGACGCCGAGCACCCACCCGACCCCGGAGATGTGCTGAACTATCTGGCGTGGTGCCGCGATTGGGAGCGATACGGGCGTTCATGACGCCCTGGAGGCCATGACCCCATGGCTCGCGCGCTCGTCCTCAATGCCACGTACGAGCCGCTGAGCATCGTGTCAGCCAGGCGAGCCGTGTGCCTGCTGATCGACGACAAGGCCGAGATGATCGAGGCCGACCAGGGGGTGATGCGCTCCGAGTCGCTCGAGATCCCGTATCCGGCGGTGGTCCGTCTCAACTACATGGTGCACGCGCCGCGCCGGCGCGAAGCGGCGCTCTCGCGCAAGGCGGTCTTCGCCCGCGACGAGTACCGCTGCCAGTACTGCGGCAACCGTGCCGACTCGATCGACCACGTCGTCCCGCGGTCGCGCGGTGGGCGTGACGTGTGGGACAACCTCGCGGCGGCCTGTCGACGATGCAACATCAACAAGCGCGACCGCACGCCCGACGAGGCCGGGATGCGGTTGCTGCGGCCGTGCCGGGCCCCGCGGGCGACGGGGTGGGTGACGCTCGGCTCCACGCTCGTGCCCGACATCTGGAAGCCGTACCTCGCGATCGCGAGCTGAGCCCGCGCCGTGGTCGAGCTCGTCGACGACGACCTCCGCGGCTCGAGCGGGTTCGCCTGGCGATCACCGGCGGTCGCCGAGCGCGACCCCACCGACCGTGAGCGCGGCAACGGGCCGGTGTCAGAGCCGGCGCGGGAGGAACGAGGCAAACACCGCCGTCACGAAGCAGAGCCCGGCGATCACCGCGTAGTACGCCCAGAACGGTGCCACGAGCAGCACGACCGCAGCGAGGCCCGGAGCGAGCAGCGAGGACACCTCGCGCCAGCTCGAGAACACGGTGGTCATCGGCAGGCGCTCGCGCGGCTTGACCGTGCGCATGAACGGAAGGTTGCCGAGCACGTCGAGCGCGACCGCTCCGGTCGCCGCGAACAGCCAGATCGGCAGGCCGATCGCGCGCGAGTCGCCGAGGGCGGCGAGCACGCTCATGCCGGTGCCGATGATGCAGAAGGCGACGATCACCACGACGCGCGTCGAGTGTCGCTCGGTGGACCGCTCGACGAACGGGCTGAGCAGCAGCATGGCTGCGACCACGGTGAAGATGATCCCGGTCCAGAACGCCGCGATGCCCGACTCGACCACGTAGATCGGCACGTAGATGAAGAACGCGGCCCAGAAGACGCCGCGCGTCACGGTGATCGCGTAGGAGATGCGGAGGTATCGCTGGCGGAAGAACCGCGGCACGTTGCGCAGCGGTGACGGGGCGGGAGCGCGCGGCGTCTGCAGGGCCGGGTGCGGTCCGAGGCGCAGCACCCAGAAGAACCCGAGCGTGCCGAGCGTGATCGAGAGCGATAGCGCGAAGGGCACCCAGTCGGCCATGTTGCGCAGGATCCAGACGCCGGCGATCGGGCCGATCATCCAGGCGACCCCGTTGTGGACCATCCGCCGTGACTCGTTGCGCAACAGGTCGCGCTTGTCGATGTACTCCATGATGTAGAGCGACAGGCAGACCGAGAAGATCGCGGCCTCGGTCGCGACCAGCCCGATGCCGATGGCCAGCGCGCCGTTGCGGACGCCCATGAACAGCACCGCGCCGAGCATCAATGCCCCGAGCGCGCCGGTGACGACCCAGCGCCGCGGCACCGCCGACTCGAACGTGCCGACGTTGAGGGTGGCGAGCAGCGCGAAGCAGGCACCGGCGAAGTACGCGTACGACACGGCCGCCTTCGACCCGAGCGTCTCGAACGCCACGAGCGGCATGACGCCGACCATGATCGAGCGCCCGAGCCCCTCGAGGCCGCTGAGGCGGGCCAGCGCCCTGCCGACGTCCGGGTCGAGCTGCTGCGCCGGATGCGGTCGGATGGGGAGCATGTCGCCTTCGGTCGGTCGGACCCCCCATCCATGGCGGGGCGTGCGAGCGCGATCATCGCGCGGCGCAGCTCTTCGCCGCGTGACCAGTCCACCGAGCGGGGTCGCTCCGGACGCCGTAGCCTCGCGCCGTGGTCGAGGTGGTGCGCCAGCGGGGGAGCGTCGGCGAGCTGCACGCGCTCGATCCGTTCGGTGGGGGGCGCCCCGAACCCGCCGTCTGGTGGTGCGACCCGACCGACGTGGCGCTCGTACTCGGGTCGCGACAGACCCTCGAGCTCGTCGACGTCGATGCGTGCCGAGCCGCCGGCATCGGCGTCACGACGCGCCGAACCGGCGGGGGCGCCGTGCTCGTCGACCCAGCGCGCATGGTCTGGGTCGACGTCGTCCTGCCCCACGGTATGGCGCCCGACGACGTGCGCGGGTCGATGATCTGGGTCGGCGCGCGCGTCGGTGCCGCGCTCGTCGAATGCGGCCACCCCGGTGGCGGGTTGGACGTGCACGCCACGGGGATGCTCTGCGGGCCCGGATCGAGCGTCGTGTGCTTCGCCGGCATCGGACCGGGCGAGGTGCTCGACGCCGGCCGCAAGCTGGTCGGTCTCAGCCAGCGCCGGACCCGTCACGGCATCCGCGTCCAGGCGATGGTTCACACCCGACCGCTGCAGCACCGCCTGCGCGAACTGCTCGTCGTCGACGTGCCGCCGCTCGACCCGATCGCTGCCGCCGCAGCGCTCGATGCCGGGTCGTTCGCCGCGGCGCTGGCCGCCCGACTCTGACCACCGCACTCCGGAGTCCGATGACATCGTCCGTCGGCGGCGAACCCTCGGGAGGTGATTGGGGGCAATTGGGGAGAAATGGTTGACTTTGGGGAAAGGCGGACGCAATACTGCGGGCCACGGAGGGGGCGCCCGCAGCTCCTTCGGAACGAGGCAGCAGGTTCCGCGGGCAACGGAAGGTGTGGGTTCGAGACGTGTTCGTCGGGCAATTCGACCGCAGCGTGGACGGCAACGGTCGTCTCGCCCTGCCGGCCGACTTCCGTGACGAGCTCGGCGACAAGTGCTACGTGACCCGCGATCCGGCCGGCTTCGTGAAGGTCACCACCGTCGCGGCGTTCGAGCGCGACGCGGAGCACCTGCTCGAGCTGGTGCGCGACGGGTTGGCACCCCAGTCCGCACTCCGCGACTTCGGCGTCAACTCGTCGATCGCGTCGATCGACAAGCAGGGTCGGATCACCCTCGACGAGGAGGCTCGCAGCCACGCCGGGATCCGTCCGGGCGGCGAGGCGGTCATCGCCGGAGCGATCACGAACCTCGAGGTGTGGCGGCCCTCGCGCTATCGCACGATCCGAGGCGAGGACGGCGTCGTCCAGCCGGCGCGGGTCTGGGCCGACGAGGAGGTCGACGCATGAGCTTCGAACCCCCCGACACGGGTTTCGAGCACCAGCCCGTGATGCGGGACGAGGTCGTCGCCTCGTTCGCGTCCGTGCCGCCGGGCGTCGTGCTCGATGCCACGCTCGGCGGAGGCGGCCACAGCGAGGCGATCCTCGACAGCCGGACCGACCTGCGCATCCTCGGCCTCGACCGAGATCCCGACGCGCTCGCCGCCGCCGGCCAGCGGCTGGAACGGTTCGGCGACCGGGTGATGACGCACCGCTGCCGGTTCGACGACCTCGGCGCCGCGATGTCCGCTCATTCGGTTCGCGAGCTGAGCGGCGCAATGTTCGACCTCGGCGTGTCGTCGCCGCAGCTCGACCGCGCCGAGCGGGGCTTCTCGTATCGTCACGACGGTCCGCTCGACATGCGGATGGACCCCGACGACGCCTGGTCGGCCGACGACATCGTCAACGGTTGGTCGGAGCGCGAGCTGGCGCGCATCATCCGCCAACACGGCGACGAGCGCTTCGCCGACCGCATCGCCCGAGCCATCGTCGCCGCCCGCCCGATCGAGTCGACCACCCGCCTCGCCGAAGTGGTCACGGCCGCCATTCCCGCGCCCGCCCGGCGTACCGGTGGACATCCGGCCAAGCGCACGTTCCAGGCGATCCGCATCGAGGTCAACGGCGAGCTCGAGGTCCTCCCGGACGCGCTCGACGCGGCGATCGACGCCTTGGCCGTGGGCGGCCGGCTGGCCGTGCTCGCCTACCACTCGGGCGAGGATCGCATCGCCAAGGAGCGCATCCGAGCTGCCGAGACCGGGGGTTGCGAGTGCCCGCCCGAGCTGCCGTGCGTGTGCGGCGCCGTGCAGACCGTGCGCATCGTCCGCGGTGTTCCGAAGCGGCCGAGCGCGACCGAGGCGGAGCAGAACCCGCGTGCCGCCTCGGCCCGCCTCCGCGTCGCCGAGAAGACTGCACCCCGTCGCCGGGGGGAGCGCTGATGGCGTCCCCGGTCCGCAGCGCCCGTTCCGGGGCGCGCCCTGTCCGTCGCCAACCGGCGGCCGAGCAGGCCACCCGCCGTCCGCAGGCGCTTCGCGTCATTCCCGGTAGGCGGCGGGTGGCCTGGTTCGCGGTCGTCCTCACGGTGCTCGTGTCGATCGTCATGATGGGCGCGGTCTACCTCCACACCCGCATCGCCGAACGCCAGCTCGAGATCGACCGGCTCGAGCGGTCCGTCCGCCAGGCCCAGGAGGAGTTCGACATCCTGCGCGCCGAACGGGCCGTGCTGCGGTCGCCGACCCGGCTCGCTGACGACGCCGCGGCACTGGGGATGATCCCTGGCGAAGAGGGTGTCTTCGTCCCCGTCGACCCGATGGTGCTCGCGGTCGCGATCGCCCGCAGCGGTCAGCTGCCCGCCGGCGACGAGATCGTGCCCGGCTCGACCGCCCGGCTCGAGCCGCTCGACCAGTTCCGGCTGGTCAAAGAAGTCGGATCGGAGCTGCCATGAGCCGTCGTCAACCCCCGCCGGGCCGCACACCTCCCAGGGTCCGCCGCGCCACCCCGGCCGCTCGATCGGGCGTCCGGTCGACATCCCGGTCGACATCCCGGTCGACATCCGCTGGGGCCGCGCGGCGCCCACCGTCGTCGTCGGCGCGCACCGCGACGCACGCCCGGCGGCGTCGTGAGGTCCGCTTCCGCGAGCCGACCGGCGCCCCGTCGCGGCAGCACCGCGGTGCCCGGCGCCGGCCGCCGGCGCGGCGCGTCGTCGCCCCGAAGCCGGCGACCGTCCGGCGCGGTCTGTTCGGCATCGGCCAGAGCTCCAACCGGCTCCGGATGCTGCTCGTGATGCTCCTCGTCGTGCTCACTGCCGTGCTGGTGAAGGTCGCCCAGCTCCAGACGACCGGCGGCGAGTCGCTGCGGTCGGCCGGCGCCGCCCAGTGGAGCCGCACGACGGTGCTGCCCGCCGATCGGGGCTCGATCTTCGACCGCAACGGCGAAGAGCTGGCGGTGTCGATCCCGGCCTACTCGATCAGCATCAACCCCAAGCTCATCATCAACGAGGCGGGCACCGCCCGGTTGCTGCAGTCGGTGCTCGGCCTCGACGAGAACGAGACGCGCGAGCTGTACGACGAGATGGTCGCCAAGGAACGCGGGTTCGTCTACGTCCGCCGCCAGGTCGACCGCGAGGTCGGGGAGCAGCTCGCCAACCTCCGCCTGTCGGGTGTCAACGTCGACGCGGAGGACCGCCGTGTGCTGCCTGGCGGCGTCACGGGGCTCAGCGTGATCGGCCGTACCGACATCGACGGCAACGGCATCGCCGGCCTCGAGCTGCAGTTCGACGAACTGTTGACGGGCAAGCCGGGGGAGATGAGCCGCGAGGTGGCGCCGAAGGGCCGCTCGATCGCCGGCACCGAGCGCGTCACCGCGGAACCGGTTCCCGGCAACGACCTGGTCCTGACGCTCGACCGCTCGATCCAGTTCGCGGCCGAGGAGCTGCTCATCGAGCGCGTGTCGGAACTGCTCGCCAAGTCGGGGACGATCATCGTGATGGACACCCGTACCGGCGACATCTATGCGATGGCGTCCGTGCAACGAAGCGACGAGGACGTCGTCGAGGTCACCTCGGGCAATTACGCCGCCGTCAACGCCTACGAGCCAGGGTCGGTCGCCAAGGTGATCACGATCGCGGCGGGCCTGAACCAGGGCGCGGTGACGGCGAACAGCGAGTTCGTCGTGCCGTGGCGACGCCAGTACGCCGACGACCTCCTCACCGACAGTCACCAGCATCCCGACGAGCTGATGACGGTCGAGCGGATCCTGATCGAGTCGTCGAACATCGGCACGATCGACGTGCAGGTGGCGCTCGACGACGACTGGGACAGCGCCCGCCAGACCCACTGGGAGTACATGCGCCGTTTCGGCCTCGGCGAGAAGACCGCGCTCGACTTTCCGGGCGAGTCGGCCGGCATCCTCAAGCACTGGACCGACCTCTGGGGCTCCGAGCGCGTGACCGTCGCGTACGGCCAGGGCGTCGCCAGCACGTCGATCCAGCTCGCGGCCGCGGTGAACGCGATCGCGAACGACGGCACGTATGTCGCGCCCCGCCTCGTCGACGCCGTCGTCGGACCGGACGGGACGCTCGTTCCGGCCGAGCCGTCGGCCACCCGCGAGGTGATCACGCCGCAGGTCGCAACCGAGATGCAGCGGCTCATGCGAGCCGTCGTCTGCGACCCGGGCGGCACGGGGGAGCGGGCCCAGGCGGGCATCACCAACTTCAGCGTGGCCGGCAAGACCGGCACCGGTCTCAAGGCTCAGCCCAACGGCACCTACCTGAACGAGGCGGGCGAGCGCGTGTACTACGCCAGCTTCGTCGGATTCTTCCCGGCCGAGGATCCCCAGATCACCGTGCTCGTTTCGATCGACGAGCCGCCGGCCGGCGACATCAACCGCTTCGGTGGCACGGCCGCCGCACCGGTGTTCGCCGACCTCGTCCCGACGATCGTCCACGAGCGGGGCATCGCGCCGCCCGCCGGCGCGATGCCGTGCACGGCGACGTGAGGACCATGACGACCGACGCCCGAGCCGTCGCTGCGGCGCTGCCTGCGGCGTTGCTCGTCGAGGTCGTCGGGGACCCCGAGTCGACGGTCGTCGACGTGACCCACGATTCGCGTCAGGTCGCGCCCGGCTGGGCGTTCGCGTGCGTGCCCGGTGGACGGCACGACGGCCACGACTTCGCAGCCGACGCGGTCCGCGCGGGAGCGTCGCTGCTGCTCGTCGAGCGGCAACTTCCCGTAGACGTCGCCCAGGTGGTCGTCGCCGACGTCCGCCGTGCGATGGGTCATGCGGCCGCTCACGTGCACGGAGCTCCTGCGACCCGCCTACGGCTCGTCGGGGTCACCGGGACGAACGGCAAGACCACGACGACCC
Source organism: Ilumatobacter sp. (assembly GCA_041596155.1). Classification (GTDB taxonomy): domain Bacteria; phylum Actinomycetota; class Acidimicrobiia; order Acidimicrobiales; family Ilumatobacteraceae; genus Ilumatobacter. The sequence goes on from JBFHJC010000006.1 coordinate 29,289, forward strand.
ACCTGCTCGGCGCGATCCTCCGAGCCGACGGATCGACGGTGCGCGAGCTCGGCACACTGTCGGGCGTGCGCACCACGCCGGAGGCCCCCGATCTCCAGCGCAGGCTGGCGGCCGACGCCGCCGAAGGGGTCGACGCGATCGCCATGGAGGTGTCGTCGCACGCGCTCGCCCTGCACCGAGTCGCCGGTTGCCACTTCGATGCCGCGATCTTCACCAACCTCGGACGCGACCACCTCGACCTGCACGAGTCGATGGAGGCCTACTTCCGCGCCAAGGCGTCGCTCTTCGTACCCGAGCTCAGCGACGTCGGCGTGACGAACCTGGACGACCCGTACGGCCGTCTGTTGCTGGACGTCGCCGCCACCGAGATGGTGGGCTTCTCGCTCGACCAGGCAGCCGACGTCGAGGTCGACGCGATGCGGCATCGGTTCACCTGGCGCGGCCGCCGCGTCACGGTGCCGATCGGCGGCGGCTTCAACGTGATGAACTCCCTTGCCGCGCTCACCACGGCCGAGGTGCTCGGTCTCGACCTCGACCGCGCCGTCGAGGGTCTGGCCGCCTGCCCCCCGGTCCCCGGTCGTTTCGAGGTCGTGTCGCAGCCGGAGCTCGCCGACGTGCACGACGTCGTCGACTACGCCCACACCCCCGACGGCCTCACCGAGGTGTTGCGGGCAGCTCGACGCGTCGCCGGGGCCGGTGACGTGATCGTCGTGTTCGGGTGCGGCGGCGATCGCGACCACGTGAAGCGGCCGCTGATGGGCGCGGCTGCGGCCGATGCCGCTGATCTCGCGTTCCTCACGTCCGACAACCCACGTCGCGAGGACCCGATGGCGATCATCCACGCGGCGTTGTCCGGAGTCGAGGGCTCGGCGCGCGACCGCGTGCGGATCGAGCCCGACCGCGCCGTCGCCATCGATGCGGCGGTCGCCGGCGCCGCCCCGGGCGCCGTGATCGTCGTCGCGGGCAAGGGCCACGAGACGACGCAGACGATCGGTGACGAGACGCGTCCGTTCGACGACCGCGAGGTCGGCCGGGCGGCGCTGCGGCGCCGGCGCGAGCGAACCGGTGGCGAGTCGTGATCGCCGTCATGATCGCCGGTGCCGTGGCGACGCTGATCTCGCTGTTCGGCACCCGTTACCTCATCGTCTTCTTCCGCACGCGCGGCCAGGGGCAGCCGATCCTCGGCAAGGACGACCACGGCCCCGAGCACCACATGGTCAAGCAGGGAACGCCCACGATGGGTGGGCTCGCGATCATCGTCGCGGCCTTCGTCGGGTGGGTTGCCGCCCACGTCCGCGACATCGCCTTCTCGGACCAGGCGATGATCATCTGGGTCGGCATCCTGTCGATGTCGTTCATGGGGTTCCTCGACGACTGGATCAAGGTCCGCAAGCGGCACAACCGCGGCATCTTCTGGAAGCGGAAGAACTACATCACGATGCTGATGGCGTTCGGGTTCGCCGCATGGCTCGTCGCCGCCACCGGCGTCAGCGAGACGATCTCGCTCGTGCGGGCCGGCGACCTCGGCTTCGACGTGCCCGCGGTCGTCTGGATCGTGTGGGCCGGGGCGATCATCTGGGCGACGACCAACGCCGTCAACGTCACCGACGGCCTCGACGGCCTCGCCGGCGGCTCGGCGCTGATGGGGTTCGGCGCCTTCATGATCATGGGCTACTGGGCGTTCCGGAACCCCGAGGTGTACCACGACGTCGTCAACCCGCTCGACCTCGGCGTCATGGCAGCCGGCTTCGCCGGCGCGTGCCTCGGGTTCCTCTGGTGGAACGCCGCGCCCGCCCGGATCTTCATGGGCGACGTCGGCTCGCTCGGCATCGGATCGGCGCTCGCGTTCCTCGCGCTCGCGATGAACACCCACCTGCTGTTGATCCTCATCTGCGGCATCAACGTGATCGAGGCGGGTTCGGTCGCCATCCAGATGGGGGTCTTCAAGGCGTCCGGGCGGACCCGGCGCCTGTTCCGGATGTCGCCCATCCACCACCACTTCGAGCTGACGGGCTGGCCCGAGACGACCGTGATCATCCGGTTCTGGCTGATCTCGGCGATCTGTGTCGCCAGCGGGCTCGCCATCTTCATCGCCGACTTCACCCGGGCGGTCGGCTGATGCCTCGGGCCCTCGTCTACGGGCTCGCGATCACCGGGACGTCGACCGTGCGTGCGCTCGTCGCGCGCGGGTACGACGTCGTCGTCGCCGACGACGTCGTCGACGACCCGAAACGAGACCTGGCGGACGCCCTCGGCGTCGATCTGCTGCCAACACCTCTCGATCCGGGGGCGTTCGCCAGTCAATTCGACCTCCTGTCGCCGGCGCCGGGTGTGCCGGAAGGCCACCCGATCGTGCTCGCGGCACGGGATGCCGGTGTTCCGGTGCTCAGCGAGATCGAGCTGGCGTACCGGTGGGAGCAGGAGCGTCCCGACGGGCCACGGCCGATCCTGGCGATCACCGGCACCGACGGCAAGACGACGACCACCGAGATGGCCGTCGCGATGCTGCGCGCCGCCGGCCTGCGGACCGCCGGGCTCGGCAACACCGAGACGCCCCTACTCGACGCGCTCGACAGCGACCTCGAGGCGTTCGTGCTCGAGTGCTCGAGCTTCCGCCTCGCCTTCACCGAGCAGTTCCGCCCCGAGGCGGCGGCGTGGCTCAACCTCGCACCCGACCACCTCAACTGGCACGTCGACCTCGACAGCTACGTTGCGTCGAAGGCCCGCATCTGGTCGCACCAGCGCCCCGACGACGTCGCGATCGGCTACGTCGACGACCCGATCGTCATGCGTCAGCTGGCGGCCAGCCCTGGCCGTCGTCGGACGTTCGGGCCGTCCGGCGCGGACTACCGGGTCATGGGGGCGGCGCTCGTCGGTCCGTCCGGTCCGATCGCCGCGGTGGCGAACATGCGGCGCCGGCTCCCGCACGACCTCACGAATGCGCTCGCCGCGTCGGCGCTCGCGCTCGAGACGGGCCTCGCCGACCCTGCCTCGATCGAAGCGGCCCTCTCTACGTTCGAGGCGCCGCCCCATCGGCTCGAGCCGGTCGGCGCGGCGGCCGGGGTGAGCTGGTTCAACGATTCGAAGGCGACCACTCCGCACGCGGCCGCGACCGCGATCCGGGCGTTCGACTCGCTCGTGCTCATCGCCGGTGGCAGCCGCAAGGGGGTGAGCCTCGCACCGATGGCCGAGCCGGCGGTCGGTCGCGTCCGCGCCGTCGTCGCGATCGGCGACGCTGCGCCCGACGTCCACGCAGCGTTCGAGTCGGCCACGACGGTCGTCGATGCGCCGTCGATGGAACGAGCTGTCGAGCTCGCCGCCTCGCTGGCCCGGCGCGGCGACGCCGTCGTGCTGTCGCCCGGCTGCGCCAGCTTCGACTGGTACGGCGGATACACCGAGCGCGGCGACCACTTCCGGCGTCTCGTCCGAGACCACATCACGAGCCACATGGAGCCGATGCGATGACGATGGCGATCAACCCCCGCGGCGCGACGAGCGACGTGCGCGCCAGACGACAGGCTGCGCTCGACCGCCTCGGTGGCGGTGCCTCCCGCGATGGCGGGTCGGGTTCGACGCGACGCACGAAGCCGTCGCGTCGCGCCGTGCAGCAACCGACGGTCCGTCCGATCGAGCAGCTCGGACCGCCACCGGGCGTGTACTACGCGATCGTCGTCATCGTCGCACTGTTCGTCATGCTCGGACTGGTGATGGTGCTCTCGGCGACCTCGGCCAACCAGGTCGGTCGCGACGGGTCGCCCTACTCGATCTTCAACCGACAGTTGATGTGGGCCGGCCTCGGCCTCGTCGGCATGCTCGCGGCGATGAAGGTGCCGTACCACAGGTGGCGGGTGCTCGTCATCCCCGGCGCCGTGCTGGCTGCCGGTGCCATGATGCTGCCGTTCGTGCCCGGTGTCGGCGCGACGATCAACGAGGCGAACTCGTGGGTGCGGTTCGGGACGTTCGGGTTCCAGCCGTCGGAGTTCCTGAAGCTGGCCGCGATCGCGTTCCTGGCCGACACGTACGCTCGCCACCAGAGCGAGCTCGCCGAGCCCCGCCGCGGGCTCGTGCCCTTGGGCCTCGTGGCGTTCGGCTGCGCCGGCATCGCGTTCGTGCAGGGCGACCTCGGCTCCGCGATCGTGCTGGCGATGGTCGTGTTCGCCGTCGGGGTGATCGCCGGCGTCCCGCTCGCCCACGTCGGATCCCTCGCGTTCGTCGGTGCGCTGGGCGCGACGATCGCGATCGTCTCCGACCCCCGCCGGTTCAACCGGCTGGCGGCGTTCACCGACATCGAGGGCAACAAGGAGCATCTGGCCTGGCAGTCGTGGCAGGGCTTGCTGAGCATCGCCAACGGCGGCATGACCGGTTCGGGCATCGGCGGCAGCAACTCCAAGATGGGGTATCTGCCGCTCGCCCACAGCGACTTCATCTTCGCCGTCGTCGCCGACGAGCTCGGGTTCATCGGGTCGGTCGCGGTGGTCGGCGGCTTCGCGCTGCTGGTGTGGTTCGGGATCCAGACCGCCCTCGCCGCGCCCGACCAGTTCGGGCTCGTCCTCGCGGGCGGCATCGCCGCCTGGTTCGGGGTGCAGGCGATCGTCAACCTCGGTGGGGTCGTCGGGCTGATGCCGGTGACCGGGCTCACGTTGCCGTTCTTCTCGGCCGGGGGGACGTCGCTGTTCGTCTCGATGGTGGCGGCCGGCCTGCTGTTGAACGTGGCCCGGCGGGCGGTCACGGCGCCGTCGATCGTCGGGCGGCGTTCGCATCGCACCGTCACCTCGACCGCCGAACCCGTGATCCGGTGAGCGTTCAGACGTTCGCGGTCGTCACGGGTGGCGGCACGGCCGGTCACGTCCTGCCGGCGCTCGCCGTCGCCGACGCGCTCGTCGCCGGCGGTCGCGAGCCGCGCGCGATCCACTATGTCGGCGCGGTCCGCGGCATCGAGACGAGGCTCTTGCCGGAGACCGACTACCCGCACACGTTCTTCGACGTCGTCGGCTTCCAGCGTCACATCACGCGCCGCAACCTCGCCTTCGTTCCCAAGCTGGCGCGCTCGGCGCGCGAGGCGATGCGCCTCGTGCGCGACCTGCGACCCCGCGTCGTGGTGAGCGTCGGCGGGTACGCCTCGCTTCCCGCGGTGCTCGCCGCCCGTCGGTTCGGCGTCCCCGTGGTGGTGGTGAGCTACGACCTGCGGCCCGGCCGAGCGAGCTGGTTGGCGGCCCGCTTCGCGGCGGCGTGCGCTGTCGCCTTCCCCGAGTCGCCGTTGCCCAAGGCGGTGATGACCGGCGCCCCCGTCCGCCGGGCGGTGCTCGACGTCGATCGCGGCCGGGACCGCGATGCGGCCCGCCGTCGCCTTGGTGTGCCCGACGAGCGGTTCCTGGTCGCGGTGATGGGCGGCTCGCAAGGGTCGGGCGTCCTGAACGACGCCGTGCGAGCGATCCTCGAGCGCGCCGCGGGCGACCGGGGGCTCGCGGTTCGCCACGCGGTCGGAGAGCGGTTCCTCGACACTGCACGGCGGCCGGCGGACGGCACCACCGGCGTGCTCTACCAGCCGATCGGCTACGAGGACGACATGCCGACGGTCTACGCGGCTGCCGACCTCCTGATCGGCCGGGGCGGTGCCAGCACGGTGCACGAGGTCGCGGTGACGGGCGTGCCCGCGATCCTGGTGCCGTGGGCCGGCGCGGCCGAGGACCACCAGACCTTGAACGTGCGATGGCTGGCGTCGCGCGGCGCAGTGGTCCACCTTTCCGAGCGCCAGGTCGGACGGCTGCCCGACCTGGTCTCCGAGCTGCGAGCGGACCCCGCGCGCCGTCGTGCGATCTCGGACGCAGCGCGGTCGGCGGGAGCGGTGCATCGCAGTGGGGCGCTGGCCCACCTGATCGAGTCGGTGGCCGCCGGCGTGCCGCGGTGAGCGAGCCCCGTTCTCGTAGCCTGAAGACGCTGTGATCCCCGCCACCGCCGCGCCTGTCGCGCCCCTCGATCTGTCGTCACCCCGCCGGCTGCACGTGATCGGCGTCGCCGGGCCGGGGATGAGCGCGATCGCGCTCGCCCTGGCCCAGATGGGACACCGCGTCTCGGGCGTGGACCTGAGGGAGCGCCAGGTGCTCGACCGCCTGCGCGCCGCCGGCGTGACCGTGCACGTCGGGCACCGTCGCTCGCACGTCGTCGGCTGCGACGCGGTCACCGCGAGCACGGCCGTGCCGACCGACCTGAACGAGCTCGACGAGGCGCGCAAGCTCGGCATCCCCACGCTGCGGCGAGCCGGCATGCTGGCGTCGATCTGTGCCCAGGCGAGGTCGCTCGCCGTCGCCGGCACGCACGGGAAGACGACGACGAGCTCGATGCTGATGCTCGTGCTCGCAGAGGCGGGGCTGCGACCGAGCTTCGTCATCGGCGGCGACGTGACCGACATGGGCACCGGCGCGCAATGGACCGGTGGCGAGTGGTTCGTCGTCGAGGCCGACGAGAGCGACGGAACACACCTCGAGCTGCCGCTCCACGGCACCATCCTGACCAACGTCGACCTCGACCACCTCGACCACTACGGTTCCATGGCGGAGATCGAGCGCTCGTTCGACCGGTACCTCGCCCAGGTGCCGGGGCCGAAGGTCGTGTGCGCCGACGACGAGCGCGCCCGCCGGATCGCTTCGGCACATCCCGGGGTGGTGTGGTACGGGATGTCGGCCCGTGCCGCCGTGCGCGCCGTCGACGTGCGCGCCGACAGCGGCTCGCACCGATTCGACATCGAGCGAGACGGTCGCCACGTCGCCACCGTGCACCTGCCGCTGCGCGGCCTGCACAACGTCGTCAACGCCACCGGCGCCATGGCGATGGCGATGGAGCTCGGCGTCGATGCCCGGGTCGCGGCCGACGCCCTGTCGCGGTTCGGCGGGGTCGCGCGCCGCTTCGACGTCAGGGGCAACGACGCGGGGGCGACATTCGTCGACGACTACGCCCATCTGCCGACCGAGATCGATGCCGTGCTGCGAGCCGCACGCGACAGCGGCGACGGCTGGCGGCGCGTCGTCGCCGTGTTCCAGCCGAACCGCTACAACCGCATGGCGGAGATGTGGCGCGAGTACGCCGACGCGTTCACCGCGGCCGACCTCGTCGTGCTCACCGACATCTATCCGTCGGGCACCCAGCCGATTCCCGGCGTGACCGGGAAGCTCGTGGTGAACGCGGTGCTCGACGAGCATCCCGAGACGGCGGTCGTCTGGTTGCCGCGGCGCGACGAGCTGATCGACTACCTCGCCCGTTCGATCGGCGAGGGCGACGTCTGCATCTCCATGGGGTGCGGCGACATCGCGTCGCTGCCCGACGAGGTGCTGGCGGCGCGCCGCGGTGGAGCCCGATGACGCCGACCGACACGCGGGTGGCGGCGGCCGGCGAGCACCTCGGGGCGGTCCTCGGGCCCCGGTTGCAGCGCGACGTCCCGCTCGCTCCGATGACGACCTACCGGGTGGGCGGTTCGGCTGCGCTGTTCGTCGACGTGCGGTCGCTCGCCGACCTGGAGGCGGTGGCCGCAGCGCGCGCCGCCAGCGGTGTGCCGGTGCTGGTCATCGGGCGCGGCTCGAACATGCTGGTGGCCGACACCGGATTCGCCGGCCTCGCGTTCTCGATCGCCGGGTTCGCCGACCACATCGACCTCCCCGACGCCGACGACCCGTGCATCGTGACGGTGGGCGGGGGAGTGGCGTTGCCGGTGCTCGCAAGACGGACGGCGGCCGCCGGGATCCGCGGCTTCGAATGGGCGGTCGGGGTGCCCGGGTCGATCGGCGGTGCGGTGCGGATGAACGCCGGCGGCCACGGTTCCGACATGGCGGCGTGCCTCGTCGACGTGACGGTGGTCGATCTCGACGACGCCGACCGAGGCCGCTTCACGATCGTGTCGAACGAGCTCGGGTTGCGATTCCGGGCCTCGGACCTGGCGCCGTCGCACGTGGTGATCGAGGCGCGACTCGGCCTGGGGCGTGGCGACCGGGCGGCCGCCGAGGCCGAGATCTCCGAGATCGTCCGGTGGCGGCGCGAGCACCAGCCGGGCGGCCAGAACTGTGGATCGGTGTTCGTCAACCCGGTGCCCGGGGAGGTGACCGCCGGCGGGCTGATCGACGCGCTCGGCCTGCGAGGCACCCGGATCGGCACGGCATGGGTGTCCGAGAAGCACGCCAACTTCATCCAGGCCGGCGAGAGCGGCTCCGCCGCCGACGTGCGAGCCGTGATGGAGCACGTCCGCGATCGCGTCGCCGAGGCGACCGGGTATCGGCTGCGCAGCGAGGTGCGCCTCGTCGGCTTCGACGACGCCGATCCACTGTCGTTCGACGACCACGCCGGCGGTGGCTCGTGAACGATCCGCGCGACCACGATCGCCTGCCCGACCCGGCCGCGCTCGACGAGCTCTCCCGCGCGTTCGCCGCCGACGTCGCCGCCGAGGACGCCGAGGACGCCGTCGACGCCGAGAACGCCTCGGACGACGTCGACGCCGACGTCGACGCCGACGCCGAGGCCGGCGACGCGGCTCCCGGGGCGAGCGGCCCGATCGAGTTCGAGATCGTCGAACAGACACCGTTCGAACAGCTCGCGCCGGCGGTCGACCCAGGGATCGACGACGACGCGGACGGCGAGGGCGCAGGAGACGCAGGCGGCGAGGGCGCAGGAGCTGCGGGCGACGAGGCCGCCGCCGACATCGACCGCGCCGACGACGAGCCCCCGGTCGAAGCCGAACCTGACGTCGCGCCGGAACCCCCGCGCCGGATCGTGATCGACGCCCTGGCCGCCACCGACGGCCCGTACGCGCGCGGCCGGGTCGTGATCGGCGACCTCGACGACGACAACGTCGACGACGACGTGGATCGCGACGATCAGTTCGCGCACCAAGACGCCGGCCGCGCCGATCCGGGCGATCGCGTCGGGGAGGGCGGAACCGTCGTGATCGAGGTCGGCGACGACCTGCCCGACCCGGTGTACGTCGAGGGCAGCCTCGACGCCGACGGCGGTCACTCGGTCGTGCTGATCGAGAATGACGACACCGGGGACACGCTCGCGCCGGACGACGAACGCGACGTCCGGCGCGGCATCGAGCCGCGGATGCGCGAGCGCCGGATCGCCGTGAAGCGCACCCAGGCCCGGAAACGGCTCAAGTGGGTCGCCATCATCGGCGGCGTGGTCGTGGTCGTCGTCGGTGTGCTCGCCGTGCTCGGTTCGGGGCTGTTCGCGATCAAGGAGGACCAGGTGAGCGTGACCGGTGCGGTCTACACCGACCCCGCTCGGCTGCAGGCGGTCATCGACGACCTGGTCGGCACCCCGGCGCTCTTGGCCGACACCGACCGCGCCGAGCGCGACCTCGAGGCGATCCCGTGGGTCGAAGTGGCGCGGGTCCGCACGGACTTCCCCCACGCCGTCACGATCGAGATCCGTGAGCGCGAGCCGATGACCACCTACCAGGGCCCCGATCAGCGGTATCGCGTCCTCGACCGCGAGGGGCGCGTGCTCGACGTCATCGACGGCTATCCCGTGGCGTACCTGCTGCTCGGCGGACCGGACCCGGTCGATCTCGACGCCGGCGAGTTCGCCCCCCGCGGGTACGCAGCTGCATCGGAGCTCGCCAAGAACCTCACGCCCTCGGTCAGGGGGCGGATCGAGATGATCGAGGTGACGGCAGACGGCTCGCGCCTCGTCATGCGGCTCGACGGCGGCATCGAGGTACGTTTCGGGGAGGCGCGCGACCTGTTCGCGAAGCTGGTGCGCCTCGAGACGGTGTTGACGTCGGGCGAGCCGAGCGAATCGGGCATCATCGACGTCTCGACCTCCGAGGTGACACGGTGAGCACGTCGTCGCGATCGGTCCATCGCCCCGCCCACGTTCGATCGTCGTGGCTCGGCCGACGTCCGGCTAGCATCACCGCCCGATGTGGGCCCGACGTGCCAGGATGGCGCTGGGAGGAGCTCCTACAACCCATGGATCACTCGTTCGACATGCCCGCAGCTCCTGAGCGCCACCTTCGAGGGAGGTACCACTGATGCCGGGCGCGCCACAGAACTATCTCGCCGTCATCAAGGTCGTCGGTGTCGGCGGAGGCGGCGTCAACGCCGTCAACCGCATGATCGATGCCGGCCTGAAGGGCGTGGAGTTCATCGCCGTCAACACCGACGCCCAGGCGCTGCTGATGAGCGACGCCGACGTCAAGCTCGACATCGGCCGTGACCTGACCCGCGGCCTCGGCGCCGGCAGCGACCCCGACGTCGGGCGCACCGCCGCCGAATCCCACGACGACGAGATCGACGAGATGGTGAAGGGCGCCGACATGGTGTTCATCACGGCCGGCGAGGGCGGCGGCACCGGCACCGGCGCGGCGCCCGTGATCGCTGAGATCGCCCGCAACGCCGGGGCGCTGACGATCGGCGTGGTGACACGGCCGTTCGGCTTCGAGGGACGCCGGCGCGCCGTCCAGGCCGACGCCGGCGTGCAGCGGCTCAAGGAGAAGGTCGACACCCTCATCGTGATCCCCAACGACCGGCTCCTCACCGTCGCCAACGAGAAGACGAGCGTCCTCAACGCGTTCAAGATGGCCGACGAGGTGCTGCTCCAGGGCGTGTCGGGCATCACCAACCTGATCACGACGCCCGGCCTCATCAACACCGACTTCGCCGACGTCAAGATGATCCTGTCGAACGCCGGCTCGGCGCTGATGGGGATCGGCCAGGCGAGCGGCGACGACCGCGCCGTGTCGGCCGCCAAGCAGGCGATCTCGTCGCCGCTGCTCGAGTCCGCGATCGACGGTGCCCGCGGCGTCCTGCTCAACATCACCGGCCCGTCGAGCATGGGCTTGTTCGAGATGAACGCCGCCGCCGAGGTCATCCACGGCGTCGCCCATCAGGACGCCAACATCATCTTCGGCACGGTCATCGACGACGAGATGGGCGACGAGGTCAAGGTCACCGTCATCGCCGCCGGCTTCGATCGCCTCGACGCCTTGTCCGCCGGTGGTGGCCTGACGCTCGGCGCCGGCGGGCAGCCGTCGCGGATCACCGAGCTCTTCGCCGAGACCGAAGTCGAGGCCGAGGGTGACACCGTCGACGACGATGACGACGATTTCGACGTCCCGTCGTTCCTCAAGTAGCCCGTCGTCCGGCGACCGGCTCACCGTTCGACTGGACGCCGTCGACGTCCAACTGCTGGTCTCGACGCAGGCCGACGGCGACGTCCACCCCGATCGCGTCCCGGTCGAGGTGCTCGCGGATCGCCGGCGGGCCCTCGTCGACCTGCCGTGGACGATGCTCGCCCAGCGTCATGGCACCGACGTGGTGCGCGTGACCGTACCCGGCGAGCACGACGGGACACCCGGCGACGTCGCGATCACCGACCTGACCGGCGCGGTCCTCGGCTGCTGGACGGCAGACTGCGCCCCCATCGTGCTCGCCTCCGAGGCCGGCGAGGTCGCGGCGGTGCACGCTGGGTGGCGCGGCCTGGCGGCCGGCGTCGTCGACGCGGCGTGCGACGCGTTCCGGGTGCCGCCATCGGTCGCGGTGCTGGGTCCGACGATCGGTCCGTGCTGCTACGAGTTCGGCCGCGACGACCTGGCGCTCGTCGCGGCCGGCGTCGGGGTCCGGTCGCACGACCTGACGGGCCGCACATCGGCGGGCACGCCGGCGCTCGACATGGCGGCCGCGGTCGCGGCGGCGTGTCGTCGACGCGACATCGCCGTCACGACCTGGGGCGGCTGCACCGGCTGCGCCCACCCCGGCTTCTCCCACCGGGTGCGCCGCGATCCGGACCGGCACGTTCTGGCGGTGTGGACGGAGGCCCGATGACGATCGATCCGGCCACCGTCGCCGATCGGCTGGCGACCGTCCGTGACCGGATCGCAGCCGCCGGCGGTGGCAGCGACGTCCGCGTGCTCGCCGTGACCAAAGGATTCGGCCCCGACGCCGTGCGAGCCGCGGCGGCGGCCGGATGCGACGCGATCGGCGAGAATTACGCCCAGGAGCTGCTCGCCAAGCAGGATGCGCTCGGCGCGCTCGCCGTGCACTTCGTCGGACAGCTCCAGACCAACAAGGTGCGCCAGATCGCCGGTCTGGTCGACGTGTACGAGACGGTCGACCGCGGCCGGCTCGCCTCCGAGATCGCCAAACGCGACCCCGGGGCGGCCGTGCTCGTCCAGGTCGACACGTCCGGCGAGCCGGGCAAGGGTGGGTGTCCGATCGCCGACCTCGACGGCCTCGTGGCCGAGGTCGAGCGACTCGGCCTCGATCTGCGCGGGCTGATGACGGTGGGTCCCACCGAGGGCGGGCCCGAGGCGGCTCAGCCCGGCTTCCGAGCCGTGCGCGCAGCGGTCGACCGGCTCGGTCTCGCGGTGTGCTCGATGGGAATGACGGCCGACCTCGAGATCGCCGTCGCCGAGGGGAGTACCGAGGTCCGCGTCGGCACGGCCCTGTTCGGGCCTCGCCCCGTCCCCGTCGCAGGTGACCAGGAGCGATAGGCTCCGGGCCGCAAGGAGGAAGTGGGCATGTCTTTCTGGAAGCGTACGATGGACTACCTGGGGTTGGGTCCCGACGACGCCTACGACGACTACGACATCGACGAGTACGACGAGCCCGCACCGCGTGGCCGACGCCCCGTCGAGCCAGATCAGCGGCGCAGCCACCGTGACGACCAGGGCGGCGACGCCGTCGTGCGCACGTTGCCGAGCCGTCCGACGTTCCCCTCCCGCGACTTCGACCCGAGTCAGGCGCGGCGCGACCGCGAGCGCGATCGCGACGAATCGGGCGTCAACCCGCGTCCGCAACGCACCGCCGGGCGCGGCAACGGGTCCACCGAGCCGGCGACGGTCCGTCCGCGCCGGTTCGACCAGGCTCAGGAGGTCGCCGACAAGTTCAAGGAAGGTCAGCCCGTCATCATGAACCTCGAGGGGTCCGACCGCGAGGTCGCCCGCCGGCTGATCGACTTCGCGAGCGGGCTCTGCTACGGCCTCGACGGGTCGATGGAGAAGGTCGCCAACGGGGTGTATCTGCTCAAGCCGCCTGCCGGTCGGTCAGGCCGCCACGACGAGTACGACGACTGACCGGATCCGACGATGGATCTCACGCCGACCCAGATCGCCAACGCCTCGTTCAAGACCGTTCGGAAGGGCTACGACCCCGACGAGGTCGACGCGTTCCTCGAGCGGGCTGCGTCCGCGCTCGAGCAGGCCCA
>JBFHJC010000007.1:0-38550 GCA_041596155.1 Ilumatobacter sp.
AACGAGGCGAAGGATGAGCGATGGCCGACCGACCGACGCAGGGGAACGAACGCACCGACCGCGAGCTCGTCGCCGCCCACCTGGCCGGCGACCCGAGCGCGCTGGCAGCGATCTACGACCGGTACGCCGACCCGCTGTACGACACGGCGGCCGCCATGCTCGCCGACCGGCACGACGCGGAGGACCTCACCCACGACGTGTTCGTGGTGGCGGCTCGCCGACTCGACCAGCTGCGCGACCCCGAGCGGCTGCGGCCTTGGCTGTTCGCCGTCCTGCGTCACGAGGTGTACCGCCGCTCGAAGCGACGGGCTCGGATCCGACCGACCGATCTGCACGCGACGAGAGCCGTTGAGATGAGCGCCCCGTACGATTCCCACGCCGACGGCGCCACCGTCGAGCGTGATGAGCTGGCGCAGTTCGTCCGCGACGCCGCAGCCGGACTCGGCGATCGCGACCAGCTCCTGCTCGAGCTGAGCGTCCGTCAGGGCCTGGACGGCGCCGACCTCGCCGCCGCCATGGGCGTCACGACGCAGCAGTGCCACGTGCTCGTCCACCGGATGCGCGAGCGCGTGCAGCGCAGCATCGGCGCGCTGACGGTCGCCCGCTACGGACGGCGCGACTGCCCGGAGCTCCAGCTGCTGCTGCGCGATTGGAACGGGACGTTCGACGGTCGGATCCGCAAGCGGATCGCCGGCCACGTCGACGCCTGCGACGTCTGCGAGGAGACGAGCCGTCGCCTGGCCGTCATCCCGCTGTTCGCCGCCGCGCCGGCCCTGGCCGCGCCGCCGGGGTTGCGCGACCGTGTGCTCGTCGCGACGGCCGGCCCGGCGGTCGCAGCGGCGGACGGGGCGGGTGAGGACGTGCGGTTCGACGCACCCGGCGGGTTCCCGCTGCTCGTGCGGCGCGCCCGGCGGGTCGCGCTGCTCGCGATCTTCGCGACCGTCCTGCTGCTCCTGCTCGGCGGTGCGTGGTATGCGGCGGCGGTCGTCGGCGACGACGACGACACGGCATCCGACACGACCGTCGCGGGCGCGCCCACGGCTCCATCGGCGGCCACGAGTGCCGGCACCGCCGCCGAACCGACGTCGACGACCACCTCCACCACGACGACCAGCACCACGACGACGAGCCCCACGACCACGGCGGTGCCGCCACCGTCGACGACGATCGTGGTGGTCACCCTCCCGCCGACGTCGCCACCGCCAACGACGACCACAACCACCACCACCACGACCACGACCACCACCACCACCCCACCACCCGCGCCGGGTGCGCTCGTTCTGTCGGCCACCACGATCGACCTCGGAGCGACGGCACGGCAGGGACGCGTGCTGCTGACGAACACGGGCGGCCGGCCGCTGACGTGGACGATCGACGGCGACGCCGCCCCGTTCGTGTGGTCGGCGACGGGTGGCGACCTGTCCCCCGGCGCGGTGGTCGAGGTTCGCGTCGCCATCGACCGCGGCCCGTTGCCCGAGGGCTCGATCGCCCGCACCGTGACCGTTCGCAGCAGTGCGGCCGGAACGGCCCCGCTGACGGTCACCGCATCGGTCGAGCACGACCCGGTGGTGTCGATCGTCAGCGCGACCACGTCGCTCGCTTGCCCGCGGTTGACCGGACCACCGATCGTCGTGTCCGTCTCCGACGAGTCAGCGCTCGCCAGGGTCGAGCTGCGGTGGTCGGGGCCGGGCGCGCCCGGATCGGTGGCGATGACGCTGCTCCGCACAGGATGGTCGGGTTCGCTCGCGCCCGCCCCGGTGAACGGCACGTGGACCTGGGAGGCGGTCGCCACCGACGCACGCGGCAACACCGGTTCCGTGAGCGCCCCCTTCGTCGTCACGGGCTGCTGACAAGGCACCGCGACGGTCAGGGCGTCGCGTCGAACTTGGCGTGCATCCGTTCCAGGGTGGCGAGGGTTCGCATCGTCATCGGTCCGACGAGCGCCTCGACGGCGCCGACCTTCAGCGCCGAGGTGCTGACGCCGGCGCGCGGCAGCCACCACCACTCCGGCGTCGTGGCGAACACGACCGAGTCGTCGTCGGGAACCAGCTCGCCGACCGCGTCGACCGTGGCCCGTGGGGGCCGCCGGTGCAGGAAACTCACCTGCACCCTGCCCTCGGTGGTTGCGAGCTGGTCCTCGCCGAACGGGCAACCGTCGACGACGGCGAGCAGCTCGTCGGCCGTGCGGACGAACACCGCCGAGTCGAACCCGTAGGCGGCCGGGATCCCGGCCGAGAGCCGACCGGCGACGACATCCGGCGCTTCGTGACTCATGAACGTCACGTTCCCCGCCGCCTGGTACGCCTGCGCGTCGTCGACGCCAGCCGATCGGAACGGGGCCAGCAGCTCGTCGTTCGTCATCCGGCGCGCCCCGACGTTGATCGCCCGCAAGAAGGCGTAGTAGCGCATCAGGTCAGCCTCGCGCGCTCAGGCGATCGTCGCTGCCAGCGTGGCGCCGAGCTCCCAGCACGCGGCGAGGTCGTCGCGACCCGCGTCGCCGATCACCCGCACCGGACGATGGGCCTGGCGCCAGCCGAGACCGGTCGTGATCTTGTCGATGTCACGCAGCGCGCCGTCGACGTCGTTGTTGCCGTGGACGTACACCCCGTACGGTCGGCCCCGGGTCTCGTTCAGGCACGGGTAGTAGATCGTGTCGAAGCAGTGCTTGAGCGCACCGCTCATCGTGCCGAGGTTGGCCGGCGTGCCGAGCACGAAACCATCCGCCCCCAGCACGTCGGGAACGGTGACCGCGAGCGCCGCCCGACACACGACCTCGACACCCTCGATGCCCTCCGCGCGGGTCCCGTCGCGCACGGACTCGAACATCGCGTGCGTCGCCGGTGACGGCGTGTGGTGGATCACGAGCAGACGGGCCACGCCGGTCATCGTCGCGCGCCGACCAGGTGATCGCTCACAGGTGCTTCGTCGCCTCGCGGCGGGTCAGCGGCGAGAGGCGCGCTCCTCGGCTCGCCACGTACGCCCGCACCGCCTCGGCGTCGACCCGGGCGTGCTCGCGCAGCGCCCACCCGATGGCTTTGCGGATGAAGAACTCGCGGTCACCCGCCCGCCGGTCGCAGTAGTCGAAGAGACGTCGCGCATCGGTGCGCTCCCGGTAGCGGAGCTGATGCAGGATCGCCGTCCGTGCGAGCCAGAGATCGTCGCCGTCGATCCATTCGTCCATCGAAGCCACCAGCGTCGGGAAGCGGGCGGCCATCGGCCCGACCACATGGGCGGCCAGCGCGTCGACCGTGTCCCACCACGGCTTGGTCGTGAGGTAGCGGCGAACCGCCGGCAGATCGGTGGCGCCCAGTCCGCCTGCCCCGGCGCGCAGCGCGTCGCACGCGACGTACTGGAGCTCGCGGTGTCGATCGCTCCACGCCGCATCGGCGAACGCGATCAGGTCTGCGGCGTCGGCACGCTTCGCGGTCCTCATCGCCCGCTTGGAAATCTCCCGTCGCGCCGACGCGCCGACGCCGAAGAACTCGAATTGGTCACGCATGTAGGCCGCCATGGCGCGCGCCCGTTCGCCGTCGGCCGCGGCCGCGAGCTCACCGACGATCGCCGGGAGCTCGTCGGCCAACGAGGGTTCCGACGGGACGGTCACGAGGTCAGCCCGGGGTCGCGCCGACCTGATCGGCGATCTCGACGAGGAGATCGACCCAGCCGATGCCGCCCTGCGACGTGCCGGTGCGGACGATGACCATGTGGCGGGCGCGATCGACGTACAGGTACTGACCGTCCTTGCCGAGCGCGACGACGGCGTCGTCGCCGGCGAGCCACCACTGGTACCCGTAGTTGGTCAGCGCGGTGCCGTCGTAGTCGGCGGGCCACTCCTCCGGCCCGTACGCCGCCTCGAACGATTCGGCCAGCCACGCCGCGGGCACCACGCGGCTCCCGTCCACCGCTCCCTCGTCGAGGATCAGCTGTCCGAACCGGGCCAGATCGCGTGCCGTCAGCGCGAGGCAGCACCACGTGCGCTCGAGCCCGCCGTCGTCGTCGAGGCTCCAGACCCCGTCCGACTCGGCACCGAGCGGATCGAGGAATCGTCGCTGGAGGTAGTCGGTGACCGACTCGGGCGCGAGGACGCGGTCGAGGATCAGCCCCAGCACCGCGTTGTCGCCCGACTTGTAGGTGAACTCGGCGTGCGGCTCGCCGCGCACCGACAGGCCGAGGATGTCGGACTCGAGGTGCGACGTGTAGTTGAACTCGACGTGGATGCCGAACGGGTTGTCGTCCTCCACGTAGTTCGAGTCGGTGTCCATCCGCAGTGCGTCGCGGATCGTGACCGCGTCCCACCCTCGCCGAGCCATCTCGGGCAGGTACTCGCTCACCGGATCGTCGACCGAGCCGATCAGCCCGTCCTCGATCGCCGCGCCGACCAGCAACGACGTGATCGACTTCGACACCGAGAACAGCATCGAAGAACTCGCCGGGTCGTGACCGGGGGCGTACCACTCGTGGACGATCTCACCGTCGCGCACGATCACCATCGCCAACCCGTCGCGTTCGGCGAGCACGTCGTCGATCGGCTGGTCGACACCCTCGACCGCCACGGTCGGTTCGACGGCCGCTCCGACCGGCCACGGTCGGGGCTCGGGAGCGGCCGACGTGGATCGTCCGGGGTACTCGAGGTGATCCCACACCGTCGTCGTGCCGTGGGTGAGCACCCGCCACATCGCGTCGGGCCCGATCGCCCATGCCCACGCGCCGAGCGCGAGCGAGACCAGGGTGACGACCGCGACCAGGCCGATCGCGAGCCACCGACGCCACCCCATCCGGCCAACGTAACCGCAGACGTCCGGTCCGCCCTGGCCCGTCGCCGACGGGCGACGTAACGTGCGCGCGTCCCCTGCGCCGACTACGGAGGAGCCGTCATGGCCAGCGTCGCCACCTACCTCAACTTCATGGGCCGCACCGAGGAGGCGTTCGAGTTCTACAAGGGCGTCTTCGGCACCGAGTACGTCACCCCGCCGATGCGGATGGGTGACGTGCCGCCGTCGGAGGGCATGGCGCCGCTCAGCGACGACGAGAAGTCGGCGGTCATGCACGTCGGCTTGCCGATCCTCGGCGGCCATCTGCTGATGGGCACCGACGCACTGGAGAGCATGGGCCACACGCTGACGATGGGCGACAACGTCAGCATCATGCTCCAGCCCGACACCCGCGAGGAGGCCGACGCGCTGTTCGAGAAGATCAGCGACGGCGGATCGGACCTGATGCCGATGCAGGACATGTTCTGGGGCGACTACTACGGCAGCTGCCGCGACCGCTTCGGCGTGTGCTGGATGATCGACGTCGACGGCGGCGCCGCGACGAGCTGACCTGCGAAATCGTCACGCGAATGTCGCTCGCCCTCTGACCGGCGAACGCCTACGTTTCGCGCATGAGACCACGGGTGGCGATCGCGGCGTTGCTGGCGACAGCGGTGCTTGCCGGGTGTGGCGGCGGCGACGGCGCGTCGACCTCGCCCGAACCGACTGCGGCGGACACCACCGTCGAGCCGGCCGACGAGCCGGCCGCGGTCGAGCCTGCCGACGAGCCTCCGGCCGACGAACCCGCAGCAGGACCGGCCGAAGAACCGGCCGAAGAACCGACGCAGGAGGCCACGGACGGTGATGCCGTCGGCGGGCTCTCCTGCGACGACGTGTTCTCCGTGGCCGAGATGACCGACTTCGTCGGCGAGCCGATCGAGCTCGTCGCCAGCTCCGAACCTGCGCTCGGTCAGATCACGTGCTCGTGGGAAACCGTCGAAGACCCCGACGACGCCGACGACCTCGCGTTCTCGTTCGTGTTCGCGCAGATCTTCACCGGCGACCCGATCCCCGCCGCCAACTTCGTCGACCCGACCTTCTTCGACGACGTCACCATGATCGACGACCTCGGCGACGTCGCCTTCTGGGAAGAGTCGCTCGGGCCGACGTTCTACGTGCTCGACGGCAACGTGGCCGGCGTCTTCAGCTACACCGACGCCGACCTCGGGAATCCGGAGGGACCGAAGCGTCGCACGTTCGACGAGGTGCTCGAGCTGTTCCGCGAGTTCCACCGCCGGATCACCTGAGGTGGCGAGCCACCGCGGCGCGCTGCTGACCGGAGCGCTCGCGCTCGCCGCGTGAGCCGGTTCGTCGCCGCCTCCCGACGCGGACCCCGCCGACGAAGACCCGGCCACCGCACCGACGTCTTCGTCGCGACCGGCACGTGGACCTCCACTACTCGACCGACGAGCTGATCCGGGCGATCGTGCGGCCGACCGGCTCGGGATCGGGCTGGCGATCGAGGTGGGCCGCGATGCGCTGGTTTCGCAGCAACGACGGCGGAGCCGGTGGTGGAGTGACGTCACGCGACGGGTGATCCACCGCTGACCGGGCGACGAACAGCGTTCACCCGGCCGCCCGAAACCGGCGAGAAGGAGGAAACGACATGATCGTCGTGCGCTTCAAGGTGCGCTGCCAGCCCGGCCGCGCCGGTGACGTCGAGGCGTTGCTCCGCGACGTCGCGGTCGCCAGTCGCGGGCTCGACGGCGCGATCCACTTCGACATCGGCCGTGATCTGACCGACGGCGACTGCTTCGTCGCAACCGAGGTGTTCGCGGACCGGGCCGCGCTCGATCGTCAAGAGCAGCTGCCCGAGGTCGCCACGGCGCTCGGCGTGATGGAGCACGCCCTCGCTGAGGCGCCCGAGGCCACGATCTTCCACGTGTCGTCCTCGGAGCTCTGGGGCGAGTGACCCGACCACCGCGGGCGGTGCGTCACAACCGGTCGGGTGGGTACTCGGCGTACGACGCCTTGAACACACCCGAGTGCAGCAGCACGTCGGCGACGTGGCGGCCCGACGCGCGCTCGTTGAGCGTCGTGCGAACCCAGTGCGACTCGACCCGGCGGCTCTGCCCCAGCGCCAGCACTTCTCGTTCGATCAGGTACTCCTCGCCGACGAAGAGCGGGCCGGCGACCAGCTTCACCTCGAGATCGAGGAAGAGCCCGACGGCCGGACCGCGCACCGGCAGGCGGGTGCCCGGCTTGGCGGCCAGCACGCTGACCATCTCGAACGGCAGGATCGCACGCCCCCACGGCGTGTCGTCGCCGTCGAACCACGCCGACCGCTCGGTGATCGCGTCGAGCTTCTCGCGCAACGAGAACGGATAGAGCGACCCGTTGGGCGTGTCCATCTCGACCATGGCGCCGACCGCCGGCCCGCCCGACATGCCGACCTCGACCCGATCGACGATGAACAGCTCGCCCGGATCGGTCGAGCGGGCCCGCTCGAGTCGCTCCGAGAGCTCCGTGGGCGCGTCCGGATCGACCGACACCGTGCCGCTCAGCACCCGCGATCCGTCGTTCTTGACCGCTTCGATGCGCGCCGTACCCAGCGCCGGGACTCCCGTCAGCGAGGCGGTGACCTCCTCCCCCTCGACGACCATCGTCGAGAAGTGGGCGCTGATGCTGCCCGTCTCGTACCATCGCCGCCCCCACAGCGCGAACGCCAGCGGTTCGAACGATGAGAAGTGGGTCGGCGCCTCGATCGGTCCGCCGGCGAGGCCGAGCTTGTCGGCGATGTCGGTGTCGTGGACGCTGGCGTGGCCGTCGTACTGCTGCTCGACGAGCAGGTTCCGCGGCCGGCGAGCCGGGGCCGTCAGCCTGATCTCGGTGTCGAACGACATCGCCAGAGCATGACAGGGCCACCGCGTCGGGCACGGCCCGGCGAAGCCGCCAGCCGGGTGCCATCATGCTGCCCGATGCCGTCGACCACACCTGCCGCTCTCGGAGTCGCGCTCGCCTTCGCGCTGGCGACGGTCGCGGCGTGTGACACGGACGACGCCCGCGAGGCCTCCGGCACCACGTCGAGGACGACGACGACCGCCGCCGCGGCGGGCACGACCTCGCCGACCACGACGACCGGCGCACCGACGCCGACGACCACCGGAACCGATGCCGTGACCACACCGCCGACCAGCGCGCCCACCACGAACAGCCCGTCGCCGACCCCGTGGGAGCCGATCGGGCGCGGCCCGTTCGAGGTCGGCGTCATGACGATGATCGTCGACGACCCGGACGGAGAACGTCCGCTCTCGGTCGACGTCTGGTTCCCGCTCGCCGACGGCGTCGACGTCGCGGCGCTAGCACCACAGCGGTACACCCTGCTGCCGGAGGTGTACTACGAGTCGCCGGCCGCGTTCGCCGCCGTGGCCGAACAGGCGCGACCCGACCAGTCCCCCCTGGTCGTGTACTCGCACGGCAGCGGCGGGCTGCGCTACATCCACTCCGCGCTCACCGAGGCGATCGCCAGCCATGGCTACGTGGTGGCGGCGCCCGACCACACCGGCAACACCGCCGTCGACCTCCTGCTCGGCACGATCGCCGAACCCGAGGTGATCGCCATCGACCGTCCCACCGACGTCGGTCGGGTGATCGACGCCGTCACCGCCGACGCGAGCCCGTTCGCAGCGCAGGTCGCCGGCGAGCGGATCGCCGTCGTCGGCCACTCGCTCGGCGCGTTCACCGCGCTCGTCGCCGTCGCCGGGTTCGAGAACGGGCGTGGCACGGTCGAGCCCGACGACCGCATCGACGCGATCGTCGCCCTCGCGCCGGCCGCGTCGCCGACGTTGCTTCCGGACGAGCGACTCGGAGCGGTCGGTGTGCCGGTCCTGGTCGTCGGCGGCACCGGCGACGTCAGCACACCGGTCGAACCGAACTCGTCGCGTGTGTTCGGGCTCAGCACCGGCCGGCCGTCGTACCGCGTCGACCTGATCGACGCCGCCCACCAGACGTTCACCGACGTGTGCGCGTACCGCGATGCGCTCGCCGACCGCCCCGAGATCCCGGCACCGATCGTCGAGACGATCGAGACCTACGCCGCCGAGGGCTGCTCGCCCGGTGACATGGACATCGCCCGGGCCACCGAGCTCACGGTCACCTACGTGATCGGTTTCCTCGACGAGGTGCTCCGCAGCGGCCGACCGATCGACCCGTCCGTGGTCTCGCCGCCGGACGACGCCACCGTCACGTCCCGCTGAGACCTCTGCTCGACGCGGGCGCGCGACACTGGGTGGCGACCGACCGATGGCCACCGACGAGCGAGGAGGAGCCGATGGCGATCGTGCTCAACCACCTGATCGTGTACTGCACCGACAAGGAGCGCTCGGCGCGGTTCCTCACCGACCTGTTCGACCTCGCACCGCCGACCGACTTCTCGGTGTTCAAGCAGGTCGACCTGGCCGGCGGGGTGGCGCTCGACTTCGACGAGGTCGACGGACCGGTCCGGCCCGGTCACTATGCGTTCTTGGTGAGCGAGGACGAGTTCACCGCGATCCACGCGCGCATCGTCGAAGGCGGCATCGACCACTGGGCCGACCCCGGGCGCCGACGGGCCGGGGAGATCAACCACCACGACGGCGGGCGCGGCGTGTACTTCGCCGACCCCGACGGCCACCTGCTCGAGATCATCACCCGCCCGTACGGCGGCGGCTGAGCGGACGACGCTGCGACGGCGGTGCCGTCAGAGCTCGACGATGTCGCGGAACGCCCCGTCGACCGCGTCGCGGAAGTCGCCCGGAGCGTCGATCGCGACCGGGTCGAGGAACAGGCCGATCGTGAAACCACCGTCGTACGACATCGCCGTCGCGTTGCAGGCGGTGCCGGCGACCGGCCCCATCGGGATCAGATCGGTCACCTGCGCGCCCGACACGTAGAGCGGGATCGGCGCGCCGCGCAGGTTCGAGGTGGCGAAGTCGACCCGCGCCGCCCGCGCCCGCGCCGCCCGCGTGACGACCGACGTCGGCAGCAGGTTCGCGATCCCCGACAGCGCCCCGAGACCACCGCCGCGCGACGCACCGGCGCGCTTGGCAGCGATGCGAGCGCTCACGTCGAGCACCCGCTCGCGCAGGTCGATCGCGGCGCCTGGCACCTGCACCGGCACGGGCGTGAACGAGTTGCCGCCGATCGCCTTGTCGGTGCGGGTGCTCAGCACGAAGCTCGTGTTGAAGGCATCGACCTGCACACCACGGTCGGCGTGATAGCGGACCGCACCCTCGATCATCGCGGCGAGGAACAGGTCGTTGATGGTGACCTCGACACGCTTGGACGCCAGCTTGAGGTCCTCGAGCGAGGAGTGGACCGCCTCGAGATGACGGTGGCGCGAGCGGCGCTCCCACAACGGCGACCCCCCGCGAACGCCACCCTCCTCCTGCCCGAGCGCGGCATCGAGTGTCGCGCGCACCGCGTCGGCCACCCCACCCACCGCGTCGGCGGCACGCGCCGGATCGGTCGGCCACGTGCGCAGCTCGTCGGCGAGTCGCTTCGCCATCCCGAGCTGTCGGCGCGCCAGGTGGTTGAACGTCCCGACGGTCGATTCGATCAGCGTGCCGCCGAAGTCGCCGCCGACCTGCAGTGGCCGGTACGCGGCGACCGCCTCGTCGATGACGGCGTCGAGGTCGACGTCGGGCGGGGGCGGATCATCGGGCGACAGTTGCTGGTACATCTCGGCCATCCGCAGCTGGCCGATGCCGTCGGCGACCACGTGATGGAGGATCGAGTAGATCGCCGCCCGTCCACCCCTGAGGCCCTCGATGACGACGAACCGCCACAGTGGACGGGTGCGGTCGAACGGCTCGAGGTAGAGCTGGGCCGCGAGATCGAAGAGCTGACGCTCGGTGCCCGGCTTGGGGAGCCGGAGGAATCGCACGTGGTAGTCGAGGTCGAACTCGGGGTCGGGCGCCCACGCCGGCGTCGCCAAGCGGCCGATGCCCGGGACGACCCGTTCGTAGAGGCGCGGCATGCTCGCGACCGCGGCCCGCATCGTGGCGCGGAAGTGGTCGGCGTCGACCGGCTTGTCGAGGATCGTCAGGGCGCCACCGCTCGGGTTCAGCCACGGGTCCTTCTCGATGTTCCACATCAGCGCCTCGGCATCGGACATCCGTTCCTCGAACCGCTGCTCGCGCTCCCTGGTCGCCATGGCTCCTCCGCGTCGTCTCCGCTCGGCGTCGCTCGTCGATGTCGACGCCGTCCGCCACCGATCATCTCGCGGCCGTCGCGCCGTCGCAACCTGATCGACCGACTTCGGCCCGGGAGCCGCCGGGCTCTTCCCGTGCGCCTCCGCTCGGCCAGACTGCGCGTAGGAGACGAGCGGGGCAACACGGGGATTCCACGATGTCTGACATCAACGCGATGACCGAGGTCGAGCGCCACGCGATGTACGACGACCTCCGGTCACTCACCGCGGACGAGTGGGCGTCGCCGACCGTGTGCGGCACGTGGACGGTCAAGCACCTCGCCGCCCACCTCGTCGCACTGGGAACCCAGACCGCGCCGAACTTCTTCGGCGGGCTCGTCCGCAACGGTTTCAGCTTCGACCGGTTCGTCGACCGCGACCTGCAGCGTTGGTATGCACTCCCCACCGACGATCTGCTGTCCGCCTTTCGCGCGACGCTCGCCAACCCGCGGACACCACCCGGTCCGCAGTACGTGTCGCTCGGCGAGCTGATGGTGCACGGCGGCGACATCCGCCGCGCGATCGGCCGACCGATCGATCATCGAGCAGCTCACGTGGAGGCGCTGGCGCCGCGGTACGCCCGCGCCGGTGGGCCAATCGGCGGCAAGCGCCGAGCGGCCGGACTGACCCTGCGGGCCACCGACGCCGAGTGGAGCCACGGTGACGGCCCCGAGGTCGTCGGCCCGGGTGCCGAGCTCATCAGGGCGCTGACGGGTCGGGCCGACGGCCTCGATCAGTGCAGCGGCCCCGGCCTCGACACCCTCCGGTCGCGCTGTGCCTGACGCGAGGTCGCGCCTCTCGCCGACGCAATCCGCGCTGCGCTTCTTGATCGAACTCGGAGCGCTCGCGGCCTGGGGCATCGCTGGGTGGCACCTCACCGGCGGTCCGGCGCGCTGGCCGCTCGCGATCGGCCTCCCGCTGGCGGCGGCGATCGTGTGGGGGACGTTCCGGGTGCCGGGCGACGAGAGCGCCAACGGCGCGGCCGCGGTGCCGGTGCCGGGCATCGCTCGCTTGACGCTCGAGCTCGACGTGCTGCTCGGCGCGGCGATCGCGGTCGCCGTGCTGTGGTCCGGCGGCGGGTGGGTGCTCGGCGGTGTGCTCGCCGTCGCCGTCGCGAGTCACTACCTCGCAACGCTGCCGCGGGTCAAGTGGCTGATCGCTCAGCGGCTCCCCGCAACGACCGACCGCTGAAGGCTCAGGCAGCGGCGAGGGCGGTCGCCCAACTCCGGGCGACGGTCGCGCCCTGCGCGTACGCGAGCTCGTAGCACTGGCGCATCTTCGTCGGGTCGAAGAGGTGATCGGGGCGTCGCACCAGTGCCGCGACCTCCGCCGTGGGCCGCACGATGCTCGTGACCGACCCGGGATGGCTGCGACGCCAGTCGTCGACGACCCGGACGGTCCGCCGCTCGATCAGCCGCCCGGCCACGCCGAACATGAGCCCGGACACCGGCAGCACGACGAGCACCCGCGCCGGATGATCGGGCAGCTCCTCGGTCGACATCGCCCGCAGCCCGCCGTCGACGTACCGCGCGCCGTCGACGCGATGCGAGGCCAGGACGCCGGGAACCGCCGACGACGCGGCGACGAGATCGGCGAGCTCGTGGTCGGCGCCGTTCAGGAGATAGCGCCGCATCCTCGGCCAACCGACGACGCCGACGTTGACGCTCGGGCATCGCACGTCGGCACCGAACACGTCGCGGGCGACGCCGGCGAGCAGGCCCGGGGTCGTGTCGGGGAGCTCGGGGATGATGTGGCTCAGGGCGTCGTAGGACTCGTCGAAGCGCAACCCGAGTGCGACGAGCCCGGCCGCCCACGACCCGGCCGACGTGCCGATCGCCTCGACCGCTCCGAGATCGACGCCGGCGTCGCAGAACGCCTCGGCGATGCCGAGGTTGTAGGCGATCCCGAACACACCGCCGCCGCCGTAGACGGCGACCGTCGGCAGTTCGTCGGGCGAGCCGCGACCGACCAGCGCAGGAGGCTTCGCCAGGCGGGTCCGCCGTCGTGCACCTGCCGGGGGCAGACGCGGCGCCAGGAGCCCGGCGGTCAATGCATCGATCGCTGTGGTCGGTGTGGTGGTCGGTGTGGTCACGTCCTCCACCTCCCGTGGTCGTGTCTGTGGAGACGTTTGCCCGATATATCGGTCACCAAACCGGGCGACTAGAGCGCGAGAATTGACACAGGGCGCCTCCGCCTCACCGAGACTTGACGGAACGGCTCTATCAGGGCGCCGGCGCAACGGAATAGCTTTGCCGCCTGCGATCCGGGTTGGGGCCCGGCGCACACGAGGCTGGGAGACCTCAACGACCATGAAGCGACTCATCATCAGCGCTGCGCTGTTCGCGACGGCGACGCTCGCGCCGACGCTCGGCGGTGTCGAAGCGTCGAGCTGCGACACACGGACCAACAACACCTACAAGAAGCTGCTCGAGTGCACCACCCTCGACGGCGCCCGTGACCACCAGGCGGCGTTCCAGGCGATCGCCGACGCCAACAACGGCATCCGCACGTCCGGCACGCCGGGGTACGACGAATCGGTCGACTACGTGGTCGAGAAGGCGACCGCCGCCGGCTACGACGTCACCGTTCAGCCGTTCACGTTCCAGACGTTCATCACGCTGTCGCCGACGGTGCTCGAGCAGGTGGCGCCGCCACCGGCGGGTCCGCTCGTCAACAACGTGATGGCGTACTCCGGCTCCGGCGACGTGACGGCGCCGGTCAGCACCGTGAGCGACATCCGCGGCTGCGCGGCCGGAGACTTCGCCGGGTTCCCCGTCGGCAACATCGCGCTGATCTCGCGCGGCGCCTGCACGTTCGCGCTCAAGGCGACCAACGCCTTCAACGCCGGCGCCAGTGGGGTCGTCATCTACAACAACATCCCGGGCACGCTGAACGGCACCCTCGGCAACGGCTTCACGCTGGACATCCCGGTCACCTCGGTCACCCAGGCCCTCGGGCAGCAGCTCGCCGCCACGCCGGGCTTGGTCATGCGGTTGAAGGCCGACACGTTCCGCGGCACCGCGACGACGTACAACGTCTTCGCCGAGACGCCCGGCGGCGACCCGAACAACGTCGTGATGGTCGGCGCCCACCTCGACTCGGTCAACGCCGGGCCGGGCATCCAGGACAACGGGTCCGGGTCGGCGGCGATCCTCGAGGTCGCCGAGGCGATGGCCAAGACGAAGCCGGTCAACAAGGTCCGATTCGCGTGGTGGGGCGCCGAGGAGTCGGGCCTCGTCGGGTCGAGGTACTACGTCGCCAACCTGTCGCAGGAGGAGCAGGACAAGATCGCCCTGTACCTCAACTTCGACATGATCGGCTCGCCGAACCACGTCTTCTTCGTCTACGACGGTGACGACTCGGACGGCGTCGGAGCGGGACCGGGGCCGGAAGGTTCGGCGCAGATCGAGCAGTTGTTCGAGTCGTACTACAGGCTCAAGGGCGAGTCGTGGAAGGGCACGGACTTCTCCGGGCGCTCCGACTACGGACCCTTCATCGAGGTCGGCATCCCGTCGGGCGGCCTGTTCACCGGCGCCGAGGGCATCAAGACCGCCGCCGAGGTCGAGATCTGGGGCGGCACCGCCGGCCAGCAGTACGACCCCTGCTACCACCTGGCGTGCGACACCTTCGCCAACATCAACCTGCACGCGTTCGACGTCAACGTCGATGCAGTCGCCTACGCGACCCTGACGTACGCCTACTCGACGCAGACCGTGAACGGCGTCAAGGGCAAGCAGGTGCCCGGCTCGCCGTCGATCCAGGCCGGCTCGTCCAACGCCGCCGGGTACCCGGGCGGCAGCCAGGGCGGCCTGCACGACGACGACCACGAGCCCGTCACGGAGTGACGCTCTGCCGGTGACGCCGGTCGCGCTCCCGCCAAGCGACCGGCGTCACCGGCGAAACACCCTCCGTCAACCGGTGGGGAGCCGATCGGCCACGACGCGTCCGCGCTCGTCGCGGAAGCGCGCGTCGACCGAGTAGGCCTCCGCCTCGAGCGGGTTGCGGTGATACGCCGTCGGACGAGCGATGTGGGCGGGCACATCGCCACCGCCGGCGACGTAGCCCTTCCCGTACTCGCACGCAAAGCGGTCCTCGCCGCCCAACCGGCGGACCTGGTCGACGTGCACCGCCTCGTGGATCAGCTTGACCAGGTCGGACGGGTCGTCCTCGTCGAGCTCGTCACGCCAGTAGATCGTCGACCCGAAGGTCATCGCGTAGATCGACCCCGACCGGTCGAAGCGGTTGGCCGGGAGTCGGCACCGCGACCGCACCCGGATCGCGTCGGCGTCGAGGTCGGGCAGGACGGCGGTCAGCAGCCGCTTGGTCGCGGGGCGCAGCTCGCGCCGCGGCCTGAAGGCGTTGGCGATCTGTGCCGAGCGCTTCGTCTCGCGGTAGACGAGCCGGCCGAGCGCGCAGCCGACGGTCGAGTCGGGCCGCCCGACCACGCCGAACGCCTCGCCGATCGATCGCAGCGTTCCGAACAGCGACATGGCACCAGCCTCGCGCGCCCCGTCGGTCGTCGCCCCCGATTTCGACGCCCCCTCCCGTTCGTGTCGCGCTCACCCCGCCATGCGGTGGCTCAGCGCGACATGAACGGGGGGACTGGACGCCGCGCTGACTCGGAGGGGCTGCGAGACTGGGCACATGCGCGTCGACGCCAACTTCTACGGCACCGTCCCGATGCCCGACGCCGGCTACGACGGCCCCCAACCGGTCGACCGCCGCTACGGCTCGGACGACTTCCTCGCCTGCTACGACCACCTCACCCACTGGGCGGCCACGATGGATCGTCTCGGCTACGACACCATGTGGCTCACCGAGCACCACTTCCAGTACGAGGGCTACGAGGTCACGCCGAACCTGATCCTGTTCGGCCTGCACCTCGCCAAGGAGACCCAGCGCCTGCGGCTCGGGCAGATGTTCAACGTGGTGCCGCAGTGGCACCCGCTGCGCCTGGCCGAGGACGTCGCCATGATGCAGATCCTCACGGGCGACCGTATCCAGTTCGGCGTCGGCCGTGGCACCGTCCCGCGCGAGGCGCAGTCGCTCGGCGGCGTCGTGGCGTCCGGCGACAACGAGATGTCGGCCGAGCTCGACCGCGTCAACCGCGAGATCTTCGAGGAGTCGATGGAGATCATCAAGGCGGCGTGGTGGAACGAACGCTTCTCGTTCAGCGGCAAGCACTTCACGCTCCCGCCGCCCGGCATCCCCGACCGCGGCTCGACGGTGAAGGACCTCACCCTCATCCCCAAGCCGATCGCGCCGATCGACGTCTGGCAGGCGGTCACCTCCCCGCCGACGCTCGACTACTGCGCGCGCGCGCGGCACCACGCCGTCCTCCCGGCGCGCGGCCTCGCCGGCACCAAGACCTGGTGGGACGACTTCGGGGCGAAGGCGGCCGCCGGGGGGTGGGACATCGGGCGCAGCGACGCCCGGTGCCTCGCGATCCCGATGCACGTCGGTCGCACGACGCAGGAGGCCAAGGCGACCGGACGCAACGCCCACGACGAGTGGATCCGCTTCCTCGCGCCGTACGGCCGGTTCCGGGCCTACCGGATGCCCGACGGCAGCCCGGTGCCGTTCGACCACAAGCCGTCGCTCGAGGAGTCGATCGAACAGCACATGATGATCATCGGGTCGCCCGAGGAGTGCGCGGACCTGATCGGTCGCTACCGCGACGAGGTGGGCGTCGAGCACTTCGTGATGTTCTTCGATCTGCCCGGCCTGACGCAGGAGCAGATGGACGAGCAGCTCGAGCTGACCGCCACCGAGGTGCTGCCGCGCGTCGGCGTCCGGCTGGACGGACCGGCGTGAAGCTGACCACCTACCCCATGATCCGCGCCGGCGCCGAGCGGCTCCTGATCCTCCTCCACGGCTGGAGCGCCGAGCAGCACCACCTCGCCGCCTACGTCCCGCTCGTCGACCCCGACGAGCGATTCAGCGCGTTCTGTCCACGCGGGCCACACGACGTGCCGGGCACCGACGGTGCATCCTGGTACGACCGTGAGGACGGCACACCGGTCGCGTCGTCGTTCCACGACGCGCTCATCGCCCTCGACGAGTACGTCGACGACAAGATGCAGCGAGCGGGCATCGCCCCCGAACGCACCGTCGTCGGCGGCTTCTCCCAGGGCGGCTTCCTGGCGTTGGCGTTGGCGTTGCGTGAAGGCGCGCCTCGCTTCGGCGGCGTGTGGGCCATGTGCTGTGCGTTGCCGAGCGTCGACGGTCTCGAGCTCGACCTGTCGCCCGGCAGCGGGGCGGCGCGGCCGGCGCTCGTGCAGGTCGGCGAACGCGACGCGATCATCACACCCGACCGCGGACGCGCCGCCGCCGCGGCGCTCGACGCGGCGGCGTGGGACGTCAGCGTCCGCGGCTACGACATGGCGCACAGCCAGCGAATCGAGATGATGGTCGACGCCCGCGACTGGCTCGCCGGAATCCGCTGACGCCGCCGCACCGTGCCGCTCGACCCGAATTCCGGCCTGTGATGACCGATGTGTGACAACGTTGACCCCTGCGGGACCCCCGGCGAAAGGACACCCATGATCTCTCGGACGCTTCGAGCCCTTGCCACCACCGCCGCACTGGCGCTCGCGGCCACGGCGTGCGGGGGCGACGACGATGGTGGCGGCGGCGCCGGCGGCGGCGGGGACGACGTCGCGGAGGCCGCCGATACCCCGATCGGTCGGGCGCTGACCGCCCAGTTCCTCGAGGACGACGAGGAGACCGTCGTCCAGACCGAGGAGCAGGCGCGCTGCTTGAGCGGACGCATCGTCAACGACATCGGCGAAGACCGACTGACCGAGGCCGGGGTCACCGCCGAAGACGTGGGCGACGTCACCGACTACGACTTCCGGCCCGAGGAGATCGACACGATCGTCGACGCCATGTTCGGGTGCATCGACATCAGGGCGTCGTTCATCGAATCGTTCGAGCAGGACTTCGGCGCCGACGGCGCGGAGTGCGTCGCGAACGAGCTCGACCAGGACTTCGTCAAGGAGCTGATGCGCTCCGAGTTCACGGGTGGCAGCGAAGAACCGACGCCCGAGTTCATCCAGGCGTTCCTCGACATCGCCGCGAAGTGCGACCTGCCGTTGACGTGATGTCTGGTGCTCCGCACCTGGCGGCGCTGATGTAGCGCCCGCCCTCCCGGAGCTGCGGTGCTCGCTGCGCCGCGCTCCTCGCATCCCCAACTGCGCGAGCGTGACCGGGAGATGTCCGGCTTCGCCTGCCGAGCTCGCCCCCGACCACCGGGCCGCGTTCGTCGCCAGCTCGCGTTCGTCGCCAGCTCCCGCCCCGCTCCCGAGTCGTTGGGACGGCGGGCTTGCGGTCAGGATCGCGGGGTGCCGCCCGACCCGAGGTCGCCCGAACCGGCGACGGCCATCACGACGCCGCGACCGGCGACACCGAACCCGGCGCGCCTGCTCGACATGCCGCCGTTCCGGGCTGTGGTCGTCGCCAACGTGCTCGCCGCGATCGCGTGGGGCAGCAGCCGGTTCGTCTTCGTGTGGCTCGTCGGCGAGCTGACCGACTGGAACCCGGCGACCGCGATCCTCGGCATCGTCATCGGGCTCCCACCCCTGTTCCTGTCGGCGTGGGCCGGCTCGCTCGCCGACCGCCTCGCCCCGCGCCGATTCGGCACCGTGCTGTTCACCGTCAGCGCCGCCTTGTTCGCGCTGACCGCCATCGTCATCCACGCCGACCTGATGACGGTCGAGCTGGCGATGGTGTTCGGCTTCGCGACCAGCATCGCCCCGGCGATGCTCGTCCCGCTCCTGCAGGCACTCGTCCCCGCCGTGGTGCCCACCGATCGGCTCGTGCAAGGCGTCGCCCTCCAGAACATGGCGATGATGGTCTCGGTGATCGGCGGCACGTTCGTCGGCGGCGCGATCATCCAGGCCTTCGGCATCGCCGCCGGCGTGTGGCTCCTCGCGATCGCCAGCGTGCTCGGTGCCCTCCGGTTCGCCACCGCACCGCTCCCCGAGCAGATGGCCGGTGCCGGCGCCGCCCGGCGCGGCGCGATCCGCCATGCCGCGAGCATCGCGCTCGGCACCGAGCCGCTGCGCTCGCTGCTCGCGATCACGACGGTGATGGGTCTGGCGATCGCGACATCGACGCTCCTGCTCCCCGAGTTCGCGCGCGACGTGCTCGAGGTGGAGTCGCTGGCCGCCGGCGCGCTGAACGCGATCATGAGCCTCGGCATGGTCGCGACGTCCATGGTGCTCGCCACGCGCTGGACGCCCGCGCGGCGCGGCCGCGTCCTCGCGTTCATGACGAGCGTCGCGCTCGGCGGCGGATTGATCGCACTCGGCGCCACCCGGGCCTACGCGATGACGGCGCTCGTCGCACTGGCATGGGGCGCCAGCGGCGGCATCGCGATGACCCTGCTCCGAGTGCTCATGCAGCTCAACACGCCACCGGAGCTGATGGGCAGGGTGATGGGCCTGTCGGCGATGGCCCAGAACGGCGCCTTCCCGGTCGGTGCCGCGCTCCTCGTCGCGCTCGTGGCGCTCACCTCCGTTGCGACGACGATGATCATCGTCGGCGTGATCTGCACGATCGCGGTCAGCGCGATCGGTTGGCGGCCGGCCGTGCGCGACCTCTGACCGCGACCGAACGCGTCAGGGTTCGAGCACCACCTTGCCCGTCGTCTGCCGTCCCTCGAGGGCACGGTGGGCATCGGCGGCGTCGCGCAACGCGAAGCGGGCGCCGATGCGGACGTCGAGATCACCCGCGGCGATCCAGCCGAACAGTTCGGCGGCGCGACGGTCGACGATCGCCGGCGAACCGAGGTGGTGGAACAGCGTCGGTCGGGTGAGGAACAACGAGCCGTTGGCCGACAGCTCGAGCGGTGAGATCGGATCGACCGGCCCCGAGGCGTTGCCGTACGTGACCATCATCCCGCGCTGACGCAGGACGGTGAGGCTGGCCTGGAACACCGACTTGCCGACACCGTCGTAGACGACGTCGAGTGGGCGATCGCCGGCGATGTCGGTGATCGCCGCCGCGAAGTCGACGTCCCGGTAATTGATCACGTGGTCGGCACCGGCCGCCTTCGCGATGTCGACCTTCTCAGCGGTGCCGACCGTGGTGAACACCTCGGCGCCCTTCAGCTTGGCGAGCTGGATCAGGAGCAGGCCGACTCCGCCCGCACCGGCGTGGATCAGGCAACGGTGACCCGACTGCAACGGGAACGTGTCCGTGACGAGGTAGTGGGCGGTCATGCCCTGGAGCGGCACGGCTGCCGCGACGTCCCAGTCGATGCCGTCGGGCACCCGCATCGCGACCGCCGCCGGCACGGCGACCTGCTCGGCGTAGGAGCCGGGCGCCGACGCCCACGCCACACGATCGCCCACCGCGAAACGGTCGACGCCGGCACCGACCGATCGAACCGTCCCGGCGCCCTCGAGACCGATCACGGCGGGGAGCTCCAGCGGGTACAGACCCGTGCGGTGGTACGTGTCGATGTAGTTGAGCCCGGCGGCCGCCAGGTCGACGACGACCTGGCCGTCACCCGGCTCCGGCTCGGGCAGCTCGCGCCATTGCAGGACCTCGGGTCCACCGGTTCGCTCGATCTGGATTCCCCACATGCCGACCGACCCTACGCGGCGGCTCGCCGCGGGCGCACGTCCGGCGCGACCGATGCCGGAGCCTCGCCGAGCCGCCGATCGAGGTCGGTGACGGCTACGTTGCCCGGCATGACGGGCTCGTTCGAGCGGTTCATCGACGGCATCGATTTCGGCGAGGGGCCGCGGTGGCACGACGGTCGGCTGTGGTACTCGGACTTCTACCAGCGGGCCATCTACTCGGTCGGCCAGTCGGGTGACCGGCAGGTCGAGTTCGGCGACCTCCCCGACCGCCCGTCGGGGCTCGGTTGGATGCCCGACGGCACGCTGCTCGCCGTGTTCATGACGCAACGTGCGGTCATGCGCGACGACGGCGCCGGGCAGCTCGCGCTCCACGCCGACCTGTCCGACATCGCGGGATGGCACTGCAACGACATGGTCGTCGCCGACGACGGCACCGCATACGTGGGGAATTTCGGCTTCGACCTCGAGGGCCGAGCCGAGTTCGCGCCCGCCGACCTCGCCCTCGTACGTCCCGACGGCAGCACCGAAGTGGCGGCGGCCGGGCTCGCTTTCCCGAACGGCTCGGTGATCACGCCCGACGGCTCGACGCTGATCGTCGGCCAGTCGTTCGGTGGCGACTACGTGGCGTTCACGATCGGCGACGACGGCACGCTCCACGATCGTCGGCAGTGGGCCGAGATCCCCGGGACGGCGCCCGACGGGTGCACCCTCGACGCCGACGGCGCGATCTGGTTCTCGGATGCGCTCGGGTCGCAGGTGGTCCGTGTGAAGGAGGGCGGCGAGGTGACCCGGCGCGTGCCCACCCCGCAGCCGACGTTCGCCTGCATGCTCGGCGGCGACGACGGTCGCACGCTGTACGCCTTGTGCTCCCCTGGAT
Organism: Ilumatobacter sp.; assembly: GCA_041596155.1. Classification (GTDB taxonomy): domain Bacteria; phylum Actinomycetota; class Acidimicrobiia; order Acidimicrobiales; family Ilumatobacteraceae; genus Ilumatobacter. The sequence continues at coordinate 21,448 of JBFHJC010000007.1, forward strand.
CGCACCCCGACCAGGTGGAGGGGGTCGCGGGCGGGGCGATCTACGCGATGCCGGTCGACCACCCGCGCGCCGGCCTGCCCTGACCGCCCACCGATACGATCGCCGGATGCCTCGTCGACGCTGGGCCGCGCTCATCCTGCCGCTGGTCGCCGCGTTCGGCTGTGGCGGTGACGACGCGGCGCCGACCTCCGAGCCGGTGTCGCGCGGTGCCGCCTCCGCGCTCTCGGACGACTGCGCCGAGCTCTTCGTCGACTTCCTCAAGGAGATCGAGCCGTACGTCGCAGAGATCGACTGGGACCAGACCACGGTCGGCTCGATCGGCGTCGTCACCGACGAGCTCGAGCAGAGCGGCATCGAGCTCGCCGAGCGCTCCGACGCGCTCGGCTGCGACGACTACGACCCGAGCGCGGACGCCGAGGTGTACGCCGCGCTCCTCGAGCTGGCGCGCGCGGAGGCGCCCGGATCGGTGGGGTGGCTCGAGTACGTCAACTCCCTCGGTCCCGAGCCACTCGGTGACGAGATGACGTTCGACGGCGACTGCTCCGACGCGCTGGCCGTGGTCGAGCGCTACGTGGACGAGTACGACGGGATGCAGGACGTCCCGGTGAGGCAGCTGCGCGAGCTCGGCGACGCGTTGGCCGGCGCGGCCGAGCTGTGCTCCCCCGACGAGGCGAGCGAGCTCTTCCAGCGCGACGACGTCACGGCGTTCCTCAGCGGCTGAGCGGCGGCCACCGTCGGAGCGTTCGAGGGTGGTGCCCGCTGACGGGCTGTTCGACCTGCCATCGTGGGAGCACGACGACCTCGGGGGTGGGATGGAGCGGCAGATGGGTGCGACTCGACCGACCGGTGGCCTGCACGCGCGGCGCCCGCGTCGTCTCGGAGTCGCCCTGGCCGCAGCGACGCTCGTGCTCGTCGCCGTCACGGCAGTGATCGATCGATCGGGCACCGCGTCCGCCGCCGCCGGGTTCGCTCCCCTCCCGTCGCCGCGCCGCCTCGCCGACACCAGGGCGGGCGCCGAGACGTTCGACGGCCTGCACTCCGGCGGCGGGGCGCTCGCCGCCGGAGCGACCTACGCGCTCGACGTCGCCGGCCGTGCCGGCCTCGGCACCGACCTCGGAGCCGTGGTGCTCAACGTGACGGCCGTGCAGGCTCGCGATGACGGCCACGTCAGGGTGCACCCGTGCGACGCTCCTCGGCCGGGAACGTCCAATCTCAACCACCCGGCGGGTGGAACCGTGGCCGCGCTCACGATCGTTCCGGTCGGGGCCGACGGTCGCGTCTGCTTCTATTCGAGCGCCGGCGCGCATCTGGTGGTCGATGCGACCGGTTCGTTCTCACCCGACGCGTTTACGCCGGTGACGCCGTCGGCGCGCCTCTTCGACAGCCGACCCGGCAGCCCGACGGTCGACGGGCTGTTCTCCGGTCGGGGTGTCGTCCGCGACGGCGAGACCGTCTCGTTCGACGTCGCCGGGCGAGCGGCGATCCCCGCGACGCCGGGGCCGACCACGTTCACGCTCACGGCCATCGGGTACGCCACCGGCTACCTGACGGCGTGGCGGTGCGATCGTCCGCAACCGCCGACGTCGAACCTCAACTATGCGGCCGGGCAGACGGTCGCCAACACCGCGCTGGTCGACATCGGTGCCGACGGCCGCCTCTGCGTGTTCGCGAGGGGCGACGCCGACGTCGTCGTCGATGCCTTCGGGCGAATGGACCCGACCGCGATCACCGTCCTGCCGGACGCCGACCGCCTCGTCGATTCCCGCGCCGGGGCGACCACCGCCGACGGCACGACGGCGGGCATCGGGCTGCGACCCGGACGCTCGACGCTGCAGTTCCCCGTGTCCGGTCGCGCCGGCGTCCCCGCGAGCGCCGGCGCCGCCGTCGTCAACATCGTGTCGACCGAGTCGCGCGACATCGGTTATCTGACCTTGCACCCACCGACGCCCGGCACGCCGCTCGCGTCGAACGTCAACTTCCGCGCCGGACAGACGGTCGCCAACCTCGCGGTCGTCCCCCTCGACACGAGCGGCAACGTGTGTCTGCTCTCGCACGCCCGGTCACACGTGATCGTCGACGTCGTCGCCTACCTGCCCGGCACCCCAGTGGCCGCGTCGTCGGCCGAATGCCCCGCCCAGCGGCTGTTCCCGCACTGGCGGATGGTCGCGATGTACGGCAACGACAGCGCCCGCGTCCTCGGCGTGCTCGGCGAGCAGGACCCCGACGCGGCGGCGCGACGGCTCGACCGGGTGATCGCGCCATGGGCCGCGCTGAGCGATCGTCCGATCCTGCCGACGTTCGAGCTGATCGCGACGGTGGCGCAGGCATCGGCCGGGTCGAGCGGCCTCTACCGAGCGCGCTCGTCGGACGAGTTCGTCCAGCGCTATCTCGACGCGGCCCGCCGGCACGGCGTCTACCTGCTGCTCGACCTGCAGCCAGGACGCTCCGACTTCCTGACGGAGGCCAAGGCGTACGAGAAGTTCCTGCGCGAGCCCGACGTCGGGCTCGCCCTCGATCCCGAGTGGCGCACGGAGTACCCGAACCGCCCGGGCGGCGGGTACGTCGGCAAGGTCGACGCGTCCGAGGTCAACGCCGTCGCCGACTGGTTGGCGCAGCTCGTCGCCGCGGAGGGCCTGCCGGAGAAGCTGCTGGTCGTGCATCAGTTCCAGGTCCGCATGATCACCGACAAGCACCTCCTGCGCGAGCCGGAGGGGATCGCGCTGACGATCCACATGGACGGGTTCGGCACGCGGTCCCAGAAGCTCGACACGTACCGATGGGTGCACGTCGACCCGCCCTGGAACAACGGCTTCAAGCTCTTCTACGACGAGGACATCAACATGTTCCAGCCCGCCGACGTGCTCGGCGGTGCGGTCGTGCCGGTGCCCGACTTGATCACATACCAGTAGCCGGCCAACAGCCGGCCTCGGGGACCTCGTCGGCGCTGTAGTTGACTGGGTCGATGACCGATCTGCACTGGTGGTCGGCCCACCGGCTGGCGACGGCGATCCGCGATCGCGAGGTCTCCGCCACCGAGGCCCTCGAGCACCTGGCCGGTCGCGCCGAGGCGCTCGACGGGCCGGTGAACGCCGTCGTCCGGTTCGATCTCGACCGGGCGCGCGCTGCGGCGGCGGCGGCCGACGACGCGATCGCGCGCGGCGACGAGGTCGGCCCGCTGCACGGGGTCCCGATGACGATCAAGGACTCGTTCCAGACCGAAGGGTGCGTCACGACGTCGGGCGCGCCCGAGCTCGCCGATCACGTGCCGACGGCCGACGCGTGGCCAGTGGCCCGCCTCCGCGCCGCCGGCGCGATCCCGTTCGCCAAGACCAATCTGCCGATCTGGGCCGGCGACATCCAGACCCACAACGAGGTCCACGGCACCACGAACAACCCGCACGACCTGTCGCGCACCGCCGGCGGCTCGTCCGGCGGTTCGGCGGCGGCGCTCGCCATGGGCTTCACCCCCATCGAGCTCGGCTCCGACATCGGCGGCTCGATCCGGGTCCCGGCGCACTACTCGGGCGTCGCCGGTCACAAGCCCAGCTACGGCATCGTCCCCGCCCACGGACAGATCCCCGGCATGCCCGGCACGCTCACCCAGGCCGACCTCGCCGTGTGCGGGCCGATGGCGCGCGACGTCGACGATCTCGAGCTCGAGCTCGACGTGCTCGCAGGGCCGGACCGTTGGATGTCGCCCGGCTGGCGTCTCGAACTGCCCGCGGCCCGACGTCGCGATCTCGCCGAGCTGCGGCTCGCCGCATGGCTCGACGACGAGCATTGCCCGGTCGACGCCCCGACGGGACGCGCCCTCGAGGGCCTCGTCGGCGCGCTCGAGGATGCCGGTGCCACCATCGACGCTGACGCCAGGCCCGGGTTCACGCTCGAGAAGGCCGACACCGTCTTCCGCAACCTCCTGTTCGCGGCGCTGTCGGGCGGCTCGCGACCGTCGGCACTCGAGCGCATGGCCGACGCGACCGGGGACGATCCGATCGACCGCATGCGCCGTTCGACCGCCATGCGCCACCGTGAGTGGCTCGCTCACAACGAACGCCGACTCCAGATCCGCGAGCGCTGGCGCGAGTTCTTCACCGACTTCGACGCGATCCTGTTGCCGGTGCAGCCGCGCGCCGCGATCCCCCACGATCATTCCGAGCCGCAGTGGGCCCGGCGCGTCGAGATCGGCGGCCTCGACCGCCCGTACCTCGACCTGTTCGGCTGGACCGGACCCGCCGGGGCCGGCATGCTCCCGGCGACCGTGGTGCCGGTCGGCGCCGACGACGACGGCCTTCCGATCGGCGTCCAGATCGTCGGGCCGTACTTGCACGACCGCACGACCCTGCAGGTCGCCCGGCACGTGGTCGCCGTGGCCGGCGGCTGCCCCCGTCCGGCGCTCGCCGGCTGACCGGAGCCCCCGTGCCGCGCCTCTTCGTCGCCGCCTGGCCCGACGAGAAGGTCATGGCGACCCTGCACGAGCTGCCCCGTGCCGACGAGCCCGGCGTGCGCTGGGTCCCGGCCGACAACTGGCACGTCACGCTGCGCTTCCTCGGCGACATCGACGTCGATCCGGCCGCGACGGCACTGGCGCACTCGTCACTGCCGACCGCCCACATCCGGCTCGGGCCGCGCGTCGAGCGCCTCGGGCCCCGCCAACTCGTCGTCCCGGCCGACGGCGCGGACCACCTCGCGTCAGCGGTGCGCTCGGCGACCTCCGGACTCGGCGAGCGCGACCTGTACCGGTTCCGTGGCCACCTGACCGTGGCGCGCACGAAGCCGAACGCCCGCTCGGCCCTCCTCGGCGCCGACGTGAGCGGCGAGTTCGCCGTGACCGAGGTGGCGCTCGTCCGCAGCGATCTCCTGCCGGACGGCGCCCGCTACACGACCGTCGCGGTGTTCCCGACCACGTCCACGACTCAGCCAGACGATGGCTGACGTGCGACGCCGACGTGACGTGTCACGAACTCGACGACCGCTGAGTTGAACGCGTCGTTGCGATCGCCGGCGACCATGTGACCCGCCCCCGCGACGTCGACCACCTCGGCGTGCGGTACGAGCTCGCGCAGCTCGCGCACGCTCTCGTCGCTGACGATGTCGCTCATGCGGCCCCGCACGAGCAGCGTCGGCACGCGCATCCCTCGCGCCGCCTCGCACAGTCGCTCGTGATGCACGATCCCGCGCTGGCCGTCGACGCCGTCCTCGTTGGTGATCCACCGCGGGTCCCAGTGCCAGTACCAGCGCCCGTCGCCGCGCTGGCGGAGGTTCTTGCGCAGACCCGACAGGTCCTTCGGACGGGGGCGATGTGGGATGAATGCGCTGATCGAGTCGGCCGCGTCCTCCAGGGTGTCGAAGCCGCGCATGCCGGCGCGCATGAACCCCTGGATCTTGGTGCGCCCCTCCGGCTCGATCCGAGGCGCCACGTCGACGAGGACGACGCACGAGGCAACGGGCTCGGCAGAGTCCCCGACCGCCACCATCGCCGCCAGACCGCCGAGTGACGCTCCGACGAGGGCGGGCGGTCGCTCGAACCCGGCCGAAAGCGCCCGGACGTCGTCGGCGAAGCGCTCGATGCCGTAGACCCCGTCTGGCGACCAATCGCTGTGACCGTGGCCGCGCAGGTCGAACGAGATCGCCAGCAGGCCGGCGTCGGCCAGCTCGGCGGCGGCGGTCCCCCACGCGTGACGGGTCTGCCCGCCACCGTGCAGCAAGAGCGCCGGGGGTGCCCCGTCGTCGCCGTACACGTCGGCCGCGAGGTCGACCCCGGCGGCGCGGAACTTGGTGGTTCGAGGGGAGTGCGCCATGCGGGTCATTCTGGCAACGGCATGCGGTGGCGATTCGGTCGGCGGCGCCGCCGTGTGTCACACCGACGGGTCAAACTCGGACGGGCCGGTGCACGCTGACGGCATAGTCGCCGCCGTCGTACGGTGCGCGCTCCCAGGTCGCGAACCGCTCGGCGAGCTCGAGGCCGGCGTCGCGGCAGTCGGCGTCGTAGCGCTCGAGCGTATAGCTCGTGTTCAGCTGGAATCCGGCGACGAGCCGCCCGTCCGGACCGAGGTGCGATGCCAGGTTGGCGACGACGGAACACTCCGAACCGGGTCGGAGGAAGATCATCACGTTGCCCACCGTCGCGACGACGTCGAACCGGCGGCCGAGTCGCATGTCGCACAGGTCGGACTCGATCCACGTCAGCTCGGGCGCCTTCTCGCGCGCCGCTGCGAGCATCGCCGGATCGAGATCGAGACCGACGACGTCGACGCCGCGCCGGGCGAGCTCGATCGCGACGCGCCCGGTGCCACAGCCGGCGTCGAGCACCGACGACGGCGTGTAGGCGGCGATGAAGTCGGCCTCGCCGTGGATCGACCGGCCGGCCGCCTCCAGCTCGGCCCAGCGACGGTCGTAGTCCGCGCCGCGCTGAACGTGACGCGACGATCCCCATCGCGAGTCGCCGGTCGGGTCCATCGCCTTCAGAGCAGCTCGGGGACGACCTCGGCCACCTGCTCGGGCGTCGTCGGCGGCGGGAACCGCCGTACGACGTTGCCCGACCGATCGACGAGGAACTTCTCGAAGTTCCAGGTGATGTCGGGGCTGTCACCGTCGCCCGGCTGGGCCTCCTTCAGCAGCCGGTACAGCGGGGCGGTGCCCTCGCCGTTGACCTCGATCTTGGCGAACATCGGAAAGTCGACGTCGAACTTCGACGTCACGAAGTCGAGGATCTCCTCCTCGGTGCCGGGTTCCTGGCCGGCGAACTGGTTGCACGGGAAGCCGAGCACCTGCAAGCCGTCGAACTGGTGGTGGAGCGCACGCAGACCTGCGTACTGGGGGGTGAGGCCTCAACGGCTGGCGACGTTGACGATGAGGAGCACCTGGTCGCGGAACCGGTCGAAGTCGACCTGCTCGCCGGTGATGCTCGTCATCTGGAGGTCGTAGATCGATGACATGCCGGCCGAGGGTAGCCGCAGTTGGCCGAGCTCATCCCGTGGCCGTGTGATCGCCTCCCGGCACGACGACGCGGAGCGCCCCCGGCCGCGCCGCGTATGCGAAGGCGCGACCCGGCTCGATCTCGTCCCCGTCGACCTGGGCGGCGACGGCGGTCTCCCAGGTGACCGACGCCCGTTCGGCGGTGGCGCGGACGACGTCGGCGGGCCGCGGCGCACGGCCGCGCAGGATCGCCCAGACCGCCCGCGCCAGGCCCGCGACCGAGTGGCGGCGGACGACGACGATGTCGAGCCGACCCTCGTCGTGGCTCGACGACGGGGCGAGGTCGAACGCCGCCGATCCGCGCTGCACCACATTGAGCACCAGCACCGTCATCGCCGGGCCGTCGAACCAGGGCCGACCGCCGAGCTCGACGCGCACCGCGCGAGGGCGCTCGGCGAACCACTGCCGGATCCCCGCCGCCGTGTATCCGAGGCGACCGAAGCGCTTGTAGCCGTCGCCGACACGATCGATCACCGAGGCATCCCACCCGGTACTGGCGTTGAGGACGAACCCGGTCGACCGCCCGCGCTCGTCCGACAGCTCGCCGACGTCGATCGAGCGAGCCTCGCCGTGTGCGAGGGCGGCAGCGGCGGTGTCCAGGTCGGTGACGCCGAGCACCCGTCCGAGGAGGTTCACCGTGCCCGCCGGCACGACCGCCAGTGCGGCGTCGGTTCCGGTGATGGCGCTCGCGACGGCACGCTGCGTCCCGTCGCCGCCGACCGCGGCGACGATGGTCACCCCGGCGTCGACGAGCTCCGCCGCGGCGGGGCCCACCTCGTCCGCCCTGGCCGGGCGGCGCACGGTCGCGCTCACGCCCACAGCGGTCAGCCGCTCGACGATCTCGTCGGCCGCGCCCGCACGCTCCGGGTTGACGACGATTCCGACAGAGACATCGGCGATGGGGACGCGTCGGGAGACCGGCCGTGAGACCTTCACGTGTGACCCGTACCCGATTCGGCGACGATCACGCCTGGACCGCCATGATGAATCGGTGGACGCGCGCCGCATCATCGGTATCACGGGCTGCCCGGGTGCGGGCAAGTCGACCGTGGCGGCGCGGCTCGCCGCCGACCCGGACACGTACGTCGTCGTCCCGATGGACGGCTTCCACCTCGCCCAGGCCGAGCTCGTCCGCCTGGGCCGGGCCGAGCGCAAGGGTGCGCCCGACACGTTCGACGTCCACGGCTACGTCGCCCTGCTCGAGCGGATCCGTTCGGAGCGCGAGCACACCATCTTCGCTCCGGCCTTCGACCGCCACCTCGAGGAACCGATCGCGGGGGCGATCGCGATCGACCCGCACCATACGACGGTCGTGACCGAGGGCAACTACCTGTTGCACGACCGCGACGGCTGGGAACGCATTCGACCGCTGCTCGACGAATGCTGGTTCGTGGACGTCGACGACGTGGTGCGCATCTCCCGACTCGTCGCTCGCCACGTCGAGCACGGCCGCTCGGACGCCGAGGCGGCGGCGTGGGTTCGCGACGTCGACGAACCGAACGCCCGCCTGATCCGCGGCACCCGGGGCCGGGCCGACCGAGTGGTCGTCGCCGACGATGAGCCTGGATGACCGACCGCGAGAGTACCGTCGGCGCACGTGGACCTGGCCGAGCTGCAGGACGTGATCGAGCGAACCTACGGCGAGCGCGACCGGCCGCGCGGTGTGCCGGCCACGGTGGCGTGGCTCACCGAGGAGCTCGGCGAGCTCGCCCAGGCGGTTCGCAAGGGTTCGCGCGATCAGCTCGAGCACGAGTTCAGCGACGTGCTCGCCTGGCTGGCGACGCTCGCCAACCAGCTCGACGTCGACCTCGCGGCGTCGATCGAACGCTTCCGCGACGGCTGCCCGAAGTGCGGCGCCCTCCCGTGCGACTGCTGAGTCGGCGGTGAACCCCACCCACCCGCACGACGTGCTGGCGGTGCTCGCCGACCTCGCTCCCGACGCCCGGGCGACCGTGCCGCGGTTCATCGACGACGGCGACCGGGCCGTGCTTCCGTACGACTCCGTCTCGATGTTCGAGTCGGGCGCGCTCTACGTCGGCGGGGAGCGCGACGTCGCGGGATACGTCCGGCGGATGCGGCGCGCGATCACACCGTTCCTGGCGCAGGCCAAGCTGCACGAGGGCGAAGAGATCCTGCGCGTCGGCTGGTTGTGGGTGACCGGCCGGGCCGATGGTGAGCGGGTGCGGTTCCCGCTGGTGTCAGCGTCGGTGGGCACGCCGGGCGTGCTGTTCGCCGCCAGCGGGACGCTGCGGCTCGGCGACGTCGAGCTGACCGATCTGATCACCGACCCGGCGGACCGCGAGCGGCTGGAGGCTGACGTCGAGTTCGGAGGCGGCGCCGTCGACGGGCGTGGCGACGATCACCTCGATCCCGCCCTGCTCGGTCGGCTGACCAGGCTCCACCGATTCGCCACCGCGGCGGCCTCCGCCGCCGGGCACGCGACGGAGCGGCTCACCGCGCAGCGACTCGAGAGCGACGAGCTCCACGTCGTCGCACAGGTGGCGATCTACCTCACGGCTCCGGTCCAGGGCTCGACCACGATCGCCGCGACCCTGCGCACTTGGGGGCGTCGGCACGTCATGGACACGGCGTTCGAAGCGCTGTACACCGCCGAACCGAGCCCGCACTCCGAGCGCGAGGCGCGACCGGTCGAGAGCTCGATCGTCCTCAGCCCGGCACAGGCGGCCGTCGTCGATCACAGTCGCGACGCCACCGTCACCGTCGTGTCCGGCCCGCCGGGCACCGGCAAGACGCAAACGATCACCGCGATTGCCCTCGACCACGTCGAGGCCGGCCGCTCGGTCCTCGTCGCCGCCCCGAGCGTGGCAGCCGTCGACGCGCTCGTCGACCTGCTGACGGTGACGCCCGGACCCGACCCCGTCGTGTTCGGATCGAGCGAGCGGCGCACCGAGGTCGCCGATCGTCTCGGCCAGGGCGGCGGGCAGCTCGTCGGTCGCTCGGCGGTCGAGCGCGCCGCAGCCCAGCACGGTACTGCTCGCGATCGATACCACGAGCTGCGCGACCTGACGTTCGAGCTCCTCGATGCGGAACGTCTCGCCGCCGGTGTCGACCCGCTGCTCGACGTTCGGTCGCGCGACATCGCCCCCGCATGGTTCGATTCCGACGCCGACCTCGAGCGAGCCAGCCGGCTGGTCCAGCGTGCCGGCGCTGTCGACGGGGTGTTCGCCGGTTGGCGCCGACGGCGGCGGATTCGAGCCACACGACTCCACGCCGGTGCCCGCACCGACGACATGGCAGCACTGAACCGCGCGCTCCACCACGCGCGCGCCCGTCGTGCCGCGCACCGGCTCCACGCCGAGGGAGGGCTCGACCTCACCGCGGTGTGGGACCGGCTCGTCCGTGCGGACGCCGAGCGGCGCCGACTCAAAGGCGACTGGCTGAGCGCAAGCACCCATGCCGCCGATCGGGTCGACCGGCGGGCGCGCGCGACGATGGCCGCCGTGGCGGGCACGCTGCGCAGCGGGCGAGCGAATCGCCGCCGCCGTCTCGGCGAGCTCGACGGCCGAACCATGACGCACGCCCTCCCGCTCTGGGTCGGGACGCTGCGCGACATCGACGACCTTCTCCCACGTACGCCGGCGATGTTCGATCTCGTCATCATCGACGAGGGGTCGCAGGTCGATCAGATCAGCGCGGCGCCAGCGCTGTTACGCGCCCGGCGCGCGGTCATCGTCGGAGACCCCAGGCAACTGCGACATGTCTCGTTCCTTGCCGACGAGCGGGTTCGCGGAGCCGTCGTCTCACACGGCATCACCGACCCGGCCGTGTCCGACCGGCTCGACGTCCGGCGGCTGAGCGCCTTCGACCTCGGCGCGGCGACCGTCGCGACGCACTTCCTCGACGAGCATTACCGAAGCGCACCTCATCTGATCGACTTCTCGGCGCGGCGGTTCTACGGCGGCGCGTTGACGATCGCGACCCGGCACCCGCGCAACGATCGCCGCGACTGCATCTCCGTGCACCGCGTGGACGGGCGCGACCGAGACGGAGTCAACGAGTCGGAGCTCGGGCGCGTGCTCCACCTCGTGCGCACCCGCGGCGGGCGCGACGCGAGCGGCGTAGCGCGATCGATCGGCCTCATCACCCCGTTCCGAAAGCACGCCGACGCGATCGAGTCGGCGGTGCTGGACGAGTTCAGCCTCTCCGAGATCGACGAGCTGGCCTTGCGAGTCGGCACCGTGCACGGGTTCCAGGGCTGCGAGCGCGACGTGATGATCATCTCGCTCGGGCTCGACGACGCCGCCGCCCCGGGAACGAGATCGTTCGTCGCGGATCCGAACCTGTTCAACGTCATGATCACCCGCGCTCGCGACGAGATCGTCGTCGTGACGAGTCTCGAGGACGGTGCGCCCGGGCTGCTCGGGGACTACCTGCGCTACGGCGAGCAACCGCCGGCGCGACCGTCCGCCGGCGAAGCCCACCGCCTGGCGCACACGCTCGCGGCCGACCTCGCCCGGTCCGGGGTGGCGACGCATCTCGGTTACCCCGTGGGCACGCACACGATCGATCTGGTGATCGGCGACGGCGATCGTGCGCTGGGGATCGTCGTCGGGCTGCACCCCGACGGCGCAGCAGCCCACGTCGAGCGACACCTCGCCCTGCGACGTGCCCGCTGGGATGTCCGGGAGATCTTCGAGACGAGGTGGGGCGACCGAGTCGCCGAGCTGGCCGTCGAGCTGGCGCTGGAGGCCGAGCACCGTCGAGGGGCGACGTGATCGAGCGCGAGCGGCGGTTCCTGGTCGCCGAGCTGCCCGATCCGTTGCCGCCGGGCAGCCACATCGAGCAGGCCTACCTCACCACCGGTCTCGTATCGGTGCGCGTGCGCCGCCAGGGCGACGTGCACACGCTCACGATCAAGACCGGTTCGGGCATGCGCCGCACCGAGATAGAGCGTTCGCTCGACGCCGACGAGTTCGCTGTCCTCTGGGCCGTGGCGACCGAGCTGCGCATCGTCAAGACACGCCATCTCGTCCCGGTCGAGGACGGTTCGGTGGCCGAGCTCGACATCTTCGACGGCGCACTCGCCGGGCGGCGCCTCGTGGAGGTCGAGTTCGCCGACGACGCGACCGCGATCGCGTTCGAACCTCCGACCTGGTTCGGACGCGAGGTCACCGACGACGGGCGCTACACGAACGCCGCACTGGCGCGATCGGGGTGGCCCGAAGAGGGCTGAAGGGACGGAGACGACGGGCGGTGAGATCGTGCCGTCAGCAGGCGAAGCCGTACGAGCCGACGACGGGCGGTGAGATCGTGCCGTCAGCAGGCGAAGCCGTACGAGCCGACGACGGTCGCCTCCTGGGGGTTCGGGCCCTCGCCGTCCTCACAACGGTCGAGCAGGTCGCGCTGGAACTCGGCGAACGCCGCGACGTCTCCGAGCGGGTTGTGGTCACCCCCCACGTCGGCGATGTGCACGAACGTGCCGTCGGCGAGGCGCAGCGTCGCGTAGCGCAACCCGCCGGGATCGGTCGCCGCGAGCTCGGCGAACACGGCTTCGACGAATCGTTGGTTCTCGTCGGCGCGGTCGGCCTTCGGGCGGTAACGAACGACGATCATGATGCTCTCCTTGATGGGCTCAAACGGGGACGACGTGTTCCCGCAGTGTGGCCAGCCGCCGATCGACGCGCCAGCGCGGACGGCGGTCAGCTCACGACCTCGACGACGTCGCCGACGTCGAGCCGGTCCCACAACAGCTCGGCGTCGTCCGGGAGCAAACGGATGCATCCGGACGAATCACCGAACAGATCCGGCGAGCCGATGCTCTCGAGGGGTTGCACCCACGACCCGTCGCGGTACTTCGGGATGCTGTGGAACGCGATCCGCGCCCCTTGGTACTTCCCGTAGGTGAACGCCACGAAGTGCGTCATCGTCGAGTACTCACCCGTGAGTGTCGACGACGCCTCGAGGTCCTTGGCGTAGACCTCGTAGGTGCCGACGTCGGGTTGCGAGACCGCGGACGTCATCGGCATCAGTGCGGTGATCGCCCCGCCCTCGCACAGCCAGGTGCGCTGCAGGTCGCGATCGACGACCGCTGCTCGTCCCGAAGCCGGACAGCTCGACGGGTCGGGCGGCATCACCGGCGGACCCGACCACGCGCCCAGCGCCGTCGCGGTCTCGGGGCCGATGACACCGTCGATGACCAGCCCGTGGTACGCCTGGAACCGCCGGACCGCCGCGTCGGTCTCGGCGTCGAACTCCTCATCGGGTGACGAGCCGACCAGCAGGCCGGCTGCGGCGAGGCGAGCTTCGAGGCATGCCACCTCGGCGTCGGTCGATCCCTCCTGCAGTCGCTTCGACAGGGTGCAGTCGGGGCCGACGTCGACGGTGGGATCGAGCGCGCCGACGTCGACGAGCGCGGAGGGCGCAGCGATCTCGATCACGGCGACCGGACCGGTCGGACCCCCCGACAGCAGCCGAGCCGCGCCCGCTGCGCCGAGCACACCCGCGAGCGCGACGACCAGGACGATGGCGGACCGGGACATGGCCGCTCGATGCTACCGAGACGGCACAGACCGGTCCCGACGCGAACAGACGACCGTCTCGGCCCTCCCCGTTCATGTCGCGCTCACCACGCCATGCGGTGGGTCAGCGCGACACGAACGGACGACCGTCTCGGCCCTCCCCGTTCATGTCGCGCTCACCACGCCATGCGGTGGGTCAGCGCGACGCGAACGGAGCGATCGGATCAGAGCAGCAGCTCGGCGATCTGGATCGCGTTGAGAGCGGCGCCCTTGCGGAGGTTGTCGTTGCTGACGAACAGGGCCAGGCCGCGGCCGTCGGGCACGCCCGGATCGGTGCGGAGCCGGCCGACGTAAGCGGGGTCCTTGCCGGCGGCGTCGAGCGGGGTCGGCACGTCAGTCAGAGCGACGCCGGGCGCGGCGTCGAGCAGCTCGGACGCCCGTTCGACCGACAGCGGCCGCTCGAACTCGGCGTTGATCGACAGCGAGTGACCGGTGAACACCGGGACGCGCACGCACGTACCCGACACCAACAACCCCGGGATGTCGAGGATCTTGCGGCTCTCGTTGCGGAGCTTCTGCTCCTCGTCGGTCTCGAACGAGCCATCGTCGACGACCTTGCCCGCCATCGGCAGCACGTTGAACGCGATCGGCTTGACGAACTTCTCGGGAGTCGGGAACTCGACGGCCTCGCCGTCGTGGGTCAGGTCGGCGGCGCGGTCGACGACCTGGCGAACCTGCTTGTCGAGCTCGTCGACGCCGGCCAGACCGCCACCGGAGACCGCCTGGTACGTCGCGGCGACGATGCGGACGAGCCGCGCCTCGTCGTGGAGCGGCTTGAGCACCGGCATGAACGCCATCGTCGTGCAGTTCGGATTGGCGATGATGCCCTTCGGGGCCTGGCGGGCGAGGTGGCCGTTGACCTCGCTCACGACGAGCGGGACGTCGGGGTCCATGCGCCACGCCGACGAGTTGTCGATCACGGTCGCGCCGGCGGCGGCGAACTTCGGCGCCAGCGTGCGCGCACCCGTCGCGCCGGCCGAGAACAGGGCGATGTCGAGGCCGGTCGGGTCGGCCACGTCAGCGTCCTCGACGACGATGTCGGCGCCTCGCCACGGCAGCGTCGTGCCGGCCGATCGGGCCGAGGCGAAGAACCTGACCTCGTCGACCGGGAAGTTCCGTTCGTCGAGCAGGCGGCGCATCACGCCGCCGACCTGCCCGGTTGCACCGACCACTCCAACGCGCATGGCGCACAGGCTAACGGCACGACGACGGCCACGACCGTCGTGTTCTGGAGCCCCGACGAGACCGCGTCGCATCACCGAGGCCGCGCGAGCGGCGACGCGGTGGCGGAGCCGGCGAGCTCGACCGACGCAGCCGACCGGCGAAGCCCCGAGCGTCAGGTGACGGTCGCGACGAGCCACCAGTGGTGGCGGTTGACGCCCTCGAAGGTGCGCGTCTCGGCGCCGTACGGCTTGAGATGGCTCCCCGGGTTCACCCAGATCTGGATGTCGGTCAGCTGCGGGCTGAAGGGAGCGGTCACCTGGTCGGGGTGGAGGCGCGAGACCTGCCATGCGAAACGGGTCACGAAGCGCCGGCGAGACAGCCAGCGACCGACGCCCGGCAGGCGGAACGACGCCCGCGCCAGCGCACCGATGGGAACGACGATCGGGTCGGACGCCGACGGCGCTCGGAAGTTGAGCGCGACCTTGCCGCCGGGACGGACCACCCGCACCGCTTCGGATGCCAGCTCGAGCGCATCGTTCTCGTCGCAGTGCTGGAACGTCAGATAGCTGAACGCGACGTCGGCCGAGTTGGGCCGCAGCGACAGGGTCCGGCCGTCGGGGACCTCGAGGGTACGGAGGCGCTCCACCTTGCCGAACCGCCCGACCGTCTCGTAGCACCGCTCGAGGAAGCCCTGGTCGAGGTCGCACGCCACGACGGCGCCGAACTCGCGCGTGAACGCACAGGTCATCCGGCCGATGCCGGAGCCGATCTCGACGAGCGTGCGCTCCTGGTTCGCGGGCTCGCGGAGCCCGAACGTCTCGAGGTACGCCGGCACCTCGTCGTCGCCCGTGGCGACGAACTCGGCGAGCGTCAGCTCGTCACCGGCGACGTTGTTGAACACCCACCCGGTCGCCCGGACGACGTCGTCGCCGCTCGCCATCCGCTCCGAGACGCGACCAGCCGACTTCCACGGGATCAGCTGGGATCGGCGACGCATCGCCGAATTCTGCCAGACCGGGCCGCCTTTCGGGCAACGCGCCGATCGACCCGCGACCGGCCTCAGCGACGCTCTGGCAACGGTCCGGCGTAGCCCTCGCCGGAGTCGAGCTCGAACGCCGTGTGCAAGGCCCGCGCCGCGGTCTCGAGATCCTTGGTCGCGGTGACCACCGAGATCCGGATCGTGGACGTCGAGATCATCTCGATGTTGACGTCGTGATCGGCGAGGATCCGGAACATCTTGGCGGCGATGCCCGGTGACGACTTCATGCCGGCACCGACGATCGACACCTTGGCGATGTCGCTGTCGTGCGTGACACCCTTGGCGCCGATCTCGCCGGCGACGCGTTGCACGATCTGCTCTGCGACCTTCATGTCGGCGAGCGGGACCGTGAAGCTGATGTCGGTGAGTCCGTCGGTCGATGTGTTCTGCACGATCATGTCGACGTTGACGTTCGCCTCGGCCAGGGGCTCGAACAGTGCCGCCGAGACGCCGGGCCGGTCGGGGACGCCCAACACGGTGACCTTGGCTTCCGTGATGTCGGTCACGACGCCGCGGATGATCGGGTCTTCCATCGTCGGTTCCTCCGTGGTGACCCACGTGCCGGACTCCCAGGTGAACGCGGAGCGGACGTGGAGCGGGACGTTGTGGTTGCGGGCGAACTCGACGGAGCGCAGCGCGAGCACCTTCGATCCTGCGCCGGCCATCTCGAGCATCTCGTCGAAGTTGATCTTCTGCAGCTTGCGGGCCTGCGGCACGATGCGCGGGTCGGCCGAGAACACGCCGGTCACGTCGGTGTAGATCTCGCACGACTGGGCGTCGAGCGCCTTCGCCAGCGCGGATGCCGTGAGGTCGGAGGCGCCGCGACCCATCGTCGTGATCTCCTTGGCGGTCGACACGCCCTGGAAGCCGGCGATGACGCACACCTTGCCCTCCGACAGCGCGCGACGGACCCGGTCGCCCTTGACCTCGAGGATCTTCGCCTTGCGGTGGACGGTGTCGGTGATGATGCCGACCTGGCTGCCCGTGAAACTGATCGCGTCGATACCGCGGTCGTGGAGCGCCATCGTCATCAGCGCTGCGGTGACCCGCTCGCCGGTGGTGAGCAGCATGTCCATCTCGCGTCCGGGCTGTGTGGGCGACACGGAATCGGCCAGCGAGATCAGGTTGTCGGTCGCTTTGCCCATCGCCGACACGACCACGACGACGTCGTTGCCGTGACGGCGGGTGATCGCGACGTTGTCGGCGCAGGCACGAATGCGATCGGGATCGGCGACCGACGTGCCGCCGTACTTCTGGACGATCAGTGCCACGGTTATCGCAGGCTACAAGCCCGTCCCTGCCGCAACGCGTGAACCAATGGGTCGGTCACCGACCCATTGGTTCACGCGTTGGGCCACGCAGGGGCGGTCACGCGCCCTTGACGAC